>JAAYLN010000291.1 GCA_012521875.1 Lentisphaerota bacterium
AAAACGTACCCACAGCCGAAAGGCGTTTGTGCCCATGGCTATAGGATCTCGTGGGATGCGGATCCTAAACACAGGCAAGCCGCATACATGGCAACAGCGGAAGCGTATGCGTCAGCGCATGAAGGGTACGGCGAGCCGCAGCCGTCAGCCACCACAGCCGCATCTATTTAAGTGGGTCCGCCAATAATGCGGCATGGCGGCGGGTATGGGGCGCCAGCCACCGGCAGTACCGGCAGTACCGGCAGGAACGGCAGTACCGGGGCTCGAGGACGAGGACGAGGAAGCGCCCCGCTCCCCGCCGGCAGCGTCGTGCCATTATCGTAGCACCGGACCTCCGTGTCCGGTGACAGGGGGCAGCTTGTGAGAAAGCGCAGGGACAAGGTGTGGGAGGCAAGGTGTAAGCGCGGAGCACACTTAATCCCACACTTAATCCCACTCTTAAACTGCACGCTTAAACCACCCGCTTAATCTTTAGCTTTCGACAAAGTTACCGACAAAGCTCGCGACAAAGTTGAAGGCGCGCCGTTGGCGATTTTCGCTCCATCGCTCCATCACTGCGGCACTTCTTGGCGCTCTTGGCGGCTTGGCGGTTTATAACCAGCGGGATGGTTCGGTACAGGTGCCAGCCAAACTTTAGAACTTTAGAACTCCCGCACCTTAGAACTTCACCGCGCCTGCACAGCCTTGATCCTGCGGTTTACCGTATCGCGCAGTTTCGGCAGGAAGAGCGGATCAATCGGGAAGTCGTTCATCTTCAGCTCCCGTCCGGCCACGCGGCGGATCAGGGCCAGCACCTGCTTGCGCGACGTAAGGCTTTCCAGCAACCGCAGGGCACGCAAATCCTGCAAGCCCTGGCAGAAGACCATCAGGCGCATGGAGTCGATCGGGCCGTCGGGGCCGGGGAAGACGAGGCACGGATCGCCAGGATGGAAGTAGTAGTCGGGCGAGAGGCTCAACGGGTCGGCATAGCGTCCGGTGGAGCCCTCGTTCCAGAAGTTGTAGCCCCAATGGAGGAATCCGTCGCAGTTGTAGACATACAGCAGTGTGCCCATGATGCGGTTGGCCGAGGCCGGCATCGTGTGCAGGCGGTTGCTGTAGGGCAGGTCGGGTCCGCCGCAGTAGTAGGTCCAGCGCTCCTGCAGATCGCGCGAGAGGAAGGGCTCGATCAGGTGCTCGATCACCACCGGGATGGAGAGCAGCCCCTGGTCGACATACTCTACATGGCTGGCGGCATCGAGAATCTTGAAGCCCTCCAGATGCCGCTTGAGGATCGCCGCGCAGTGGGCGTAGGTTGGCACGGTGGCGGCGTTGGGCTCGTCGGTGACGTGGAAATAGACATCGCGCTCGATGCCCATGCGCCGGGTGAAGGCTGCGAGTTCCGGCAGCAGGGCGTCGAGGAAGGCACGGTACGAGGGGGCGTTGGAGGCCACATGCCAGCCGAAGATCCTGCGCTCGCGACCGTTGACGGTGGCGACGATCTTGGGAGTGGCCTTGCCGCCACCCTGGGTGAAGAGGTGCGCGTACTCGAAATAGCGCACGCCGCACTTGCGGGCCAGCTTGATCCAGCGCTCCAGCCGTGAGAAGTCAAACTGGTATTTGCGTCCCGTCTTCACGACGCCCACCAGTTGCGTGGTGAGGCGCTCGCCGCCGATCCTGGTGTCGAGCGGTGGCGTGAATAGCGGCGTCAGCAGCATGTTCATGCCGTGCGCAGTGTAGTGGCGGAAGTAGGTGGCCAGCAGTTCCCAGTAGGGCTCGCTCCAGGGCTCCAGCCCGTAGGCCATCGCCAGTCCGTCGCAGTGGAACCACTCCGTATGGCGCAGGGTCTGTTCCGGCAGCGTGGCGGGAATGACCTCCAGCGACAGCTTCACTGGACGGCTCTCGCGGAAGGCGGGTTTTTCGCGCTCAACCGTGTTGTGCAGTTGGAGGACGAGTTCATGCTTCCCGGCGGCGAAGTTCGCCGGTATCGGCAGGTCGATCCAGAACGAATGCCAGGTTCCGGCGTTGGCGTGCAGGAAATCGATGTTGGTAAACAGCACGTCCGGAAACAGGCCGGGCTTGCGGCGCTCGAACCCGAGCGTCTCTGCCCCGGGGCGCAGGCATTCGCCAATGTTCCCGACGGGCAGATGCCCGATTCGCCGCAGCCGCGCCAGCGGTGCCAGTGAACCGCTGCAGGCAACCTGCAGCGGATTCTGGATGCGTTCGGATGATTGAAAGGCCAACTGGCAGGAGAAGGTCTCGCCGCGCAAGACCGTGCCGCGGCGCAGCACCGGTGCCTGGGGTTCGCGATCCAGAAACACCTTGGCCAGAGAGTTGAGCAGGCGTGCTTGCAGCATGATCTTCTCCTGTGGTCGTTTTAGCCCTTGTAGATCTCGCTGAGCATCCAGGGCGTCTCGCGCTCGGGCTCGCGCTTGATCCACTTGCCGTTGGTGAAGTCGGGCACGGGTACCGGCGCGCTGCCCATGGCGATCGAATCCTCCGAGAGGCAGGTGATGCTCATCCACGCCGCGCAGTCATAGACGTCGATCGGCGTCGGGGCGCGGTGGCGCACGGCATCGAAGAAGGCCTGTATGACCAGTGTGTCCATGCCGCCGTGCCCGCCGGTGATGTTGTCGCGGAAGCTCTTCCAGAGGGGGTGGTCATGTTCCTCGTAGTAGGACTCCACCGTATCCCACTTCTCGACCTGCCAGGTGGCGCCGGGCGGCCCGTGAGTCTCGACCTTGCTGCGCCCCTCGATGAAGATGCCCTTGGCATCCTCGAGCCAGATGCCCCTGGTGCCCTGCACGCGGCAGGAGCGCGAGTAGGGGCGCGGGAGCGAGACGCAGTGCTTGAGCGTGATCACCTCGCCGTTGGCGCACTTGATGACGGTGGTGATGACGTCGCCCTTGTTGAAGTCGCGGTGACCGCCGCTGCCCTTGCCGCCGTTCTTCTCGGCCGCGGCCGCGAAGCCGCGCGCCTTGGTGGCCGTCGAGGTCAGGCTGACGAAGCGGTTGCCGCGGTTGATGTTGAGGATCTTGGAGATCGGTCCCAGGGCATGCGTGGGATAGAGGTCGCCGTTGCGCCGCAGGTTGTGGAACGAGCGCTCGCGCCCGCTCTCGATGGTGCGCGCCAGTCCGCCGAGGTAGTGCTCGTAGCCGCCCTCGCAATAGATGATCTCGCCGAAGAGCCCCTGCCGCACGAGGTTGAGCGCCAGCATCTCGTCGCGCCCGTAGCAGCAGTTCTCGAGCATCATGCAGGGAATGCCCGTCTCCTCGGAGGCATGCACCAGATCCCAGAGCTGCTGGATCGAGCAGGCGCCGCCGACCTCGCAGGCGACATACTTGCCGGCGCGCATGGCATCAATGGCGATCGGGATGTGGGGGTTCCATGAGGCGGGAACCATGACCGCCTCGACCTCGGGATCGGCCAGCAGCTCGCGGTAGTCCAGATAGGTCCGCGGCCGCTTCATCTGGTTGTCGCGCATGAGCTTGAGCGAGGGCTCGATACGGCTCTCGTCACAGTCGCAGATCGCCGTGACCACGGCATTGCCGACATCCTTCGTGCCTATGATCTGCGCCGGCGAGCGCGGGCCCAGTCCGATGATGCCGATCTTGAGATATCTCACTCGTTTCGCTGCCATACGTCTGCTCCAAGAATAACCCGGAAACTACTGAACGGTTAAAGTGCCTATATTAACCATTTAGGCATTGCAGAGCAATGAAAAGGGGAGGCGGTGGGGGGATTTTGTTGATCACACGACTCAGTCGTATGATCGAGGAGTGTAAAAGGAGAGGTGGTAGACGTGTTGCAAGGAGCAAGCGCGGAGCACACACTTAATCCGCACTTAATCGGCACTCTTACTCCACCCGCTTAATCTTGCGCTTGCGATAATGATGGGACGGATGGGACGAAGGTGCGGAGACAAGGTGTAAGCGCGAAGCACACACTTAAACCCCACACTTAAACTCACTCTTAAACGGCACGCTTACTCCACCCGCTTAATCCATTTTCGCGATTTTCGCGGTTTCCCTACCCGCAGCACCATCGAACTCAATTCGCGTGCATTGGCGTCCATTCGCGGCTCCCATTCTTCGCGGCTTCGCGCCTTCGCGTGAGCTTTCCCTGTCGCTTTCGACGAAGGCGACAAAGTTACCGACAAGGCTCGCGACAAAGTTGATGACAGCCCTGAAGGGGCGTAACATACCAGCCCAGAGCAACGCCCTGGGTAATGGGGCGAAAAACGATTAGCCCTGTAGGGGCGGGATATAGTTCAGGGAAAGAAGGGTTGGTTGCCGGATGATAGGCCGGGCTTTCAGCCCTTGTTTCTCTTTGGCCGTTATTTCCTAGGGCTTCACCCTAGGCTGGAATAGGGCGCGCCGTTGGCGCTTTGTGATCTGTCTGACGAGTCTGACTAGTCCGACAGGTCTGACCAGTTTCGGACATGATGGCGCGAAACTGCCGGCTTAGGTGTACCGTGAGCTTACGCTGGCGCGCCGGGCGGGGTGGTTCGGTGCAGGCGGCAGCCAAACTTTAGAACTTTAGAACTTTAGAACTTCCGAACTTTAGAACTTCGGCTGCTGTACCGTGAGCCTGTGCCGGGGCGGCGGGCGGGATGGTTCGGTACAGGCACCAGCGAATGTGAATGGAAAGGCCGAACGTGGAGCCCGTCGTACCATCGGTCCTGTCGTCACCTGTCGATACCCGTCGCCCGTCGGCAGTTCCGGCAGTGCCGGCGGTCTCGAGGACGAGGACGAGGACGAGGACGATTGGCCTGGTCGGATACACTTCTGACGCACCATCTTTTGCTTCCGACAAAGCGTAGGGACAAAGTGAGGGGACGAAGCGTAGCCGACAAAGCGTGGAGACTAAGTGTTGAGACAAGGTGTTGAGACAAGGTGTTGAGACAAGGTGTGGATGACAAGGTGTGCCACTGGGCGGCGAAAGGCAGCGCAGCGCTTTTACCCTCTAAATTGCGAGCCACTGTGTGGTCGCAATAACTGCCTACTGCCACTGTCTACCGCCACTGCCTACTGCCACTGCCGCCGCCCTGCAGGGCGGCGGCAACCCTCACGCCCGGAATAGATCCACCAGATCGGCGGCGGAGAGGCGTGTGCTGCCGGTGCCGTCGAGCAGTTCCTCGGCCATCTCCCGCTTGCGGGTGTGCAGTTCCACTACGCGCTCCTCGATGGTGTCGGCGGTGACGAGGCGGTAGATGGTGACGGGGTTGCGCTGCCCGATGCGGTGCGCGCGGTCGGCGGCCTGCATCTCGACGGCGGGGTTCCACCACGGATCGAGCAGGATCACGAAGTTGGCTGCCGTGAGGTTGAGCCCCGTCCCGCCCGCCTTGAGGCTGATCAGGAAGAGGTCGCCCTCGCCGCGCTGGAAACGCGTTACCGCCTCGGTACGCTGGTTTAGCGGCGTGGAGCCGTCCAGATACTGGTAGGTGAAGCCGGCCTGTTCGAGGCGCTGCCGGATTATACTGAGGAAGTCCACAAACTGGCTGAATACCAGCGCCCGGTGGCCACCGGCGCGCAAGTCGGCCGCGAGCTCCATGAAGGTCTCGACCTTCTGGCCCGGCAGGGATGTGCCGGGCAGCAGGAGCGAGGGGTGGCAGCAGACGCGCCGCAGCTTGGTCAGGTGCGCCAGGATCCTGATGCGGTCGGCCTCGCTGTGCTGCGACTCGAGATCGGCGAGCGCCTCGCGGCGGCAGCTCTCGTAGAGGCTGCGTTCCTCCTCGTCGAGCGTCACGGTCAGCGAAATCTCGGTCTTGGGCGGCAGGTCGTCGAGCACCTCCGACTTGAGCCGGCGCAGGATGAAGGGGTTGGTCATGCGCTTGAGCAGCGGGCTTACCGAGCCGTCGCTGTGGCAGTAGCGCTGCTCGAAACGCCCGTGCGAGCCGAGCAGGCCGGGGTTCAGGAAGTCGAAGAGACTCCAGAGTTCGCTGAGATTGTTCTCAACCGGCGTGCCGGTGGTGACGATGCGGATGCGGCCCTCGAGGCGCTTGGCGGCGCGCGTGCGCTTGGCGAGGCGGTTCTTGATGGCCTGGGCCTCGTCGAGGACAACGGCGTTCCAGGTACGGCTGGCCAGCAGATCCTCCTCGGAGGTCAGTAGTCCGTAGCTGCTGATGATGACATCGTAGGGCCCCGCCTCCGCGACGCAGGCGGCGCGATCAGCCGCATCGAAGAGCAGGGTGACGTGCAGGGCGGGGGCGAAGCGCGCGGCCTCGTCGGCCCAGTTGCGCGAGACCGAGGTGGGGGCTATGACCAGGGCGGGGCCGTCTGCGGCACGGGCGGTGAGCAGTGCCAGCACCTGGATGGTCTTGCCTAGTCCCATGTCGTCGGCCAGGCAGGCGCCGAGCCCGCAGGCGGCGAGACGGGAGAGCCAGACGAACCCGTCCTTCTGGTAGGGCCGCAGCTCGCAGGTCAGCGAGGCGGGCAGGGCAGGGGTTTGGCGGAAGGCCTTGCGGAAGTCGGCGATGCGGTCGCGCACCAGCGTTGGGAAAGCGATGCCGTCGTCGCGCGCCTTGTCCGGCATGAGGGTGTCCAGCAGCGGGATGGAGGCGGGCGGGAGGTGGAGCTGCTTCCTGGAGATCTCGCCGGCCTGGGCGAGGAGTTCCAGTTGGCGGGCCAGGTTGCGGGTCAGGCGCAGGTAGCGTCCCTCGCTGAGTGGCACAAACTGATCAGTGCGCTTGCCGACCATGTTCAGCAGGTCGGTGAAGGCCATGACCTTGCCGTCGTCCAGGGTTATGTCGCCGCCGATGTCGAGCCAGTAGTCGGCGCCCATCGTGCCCTTCAGAGCAAAGGGCGCGCTGCTGTCGGGTCGCACGACCTCGACGGATCCGCCGGCGGGCCATTGCAGCTCGACCTGGTCGGCCAGCGCATGCACCTCGTCGAGGGCCGTCAGGATGTCCTGCAGGTTCTCGATCTCCCAGTGGTTCTCCGTGACCTTCCAGGCGGCGAGGCTGGGACAGGCCGCCGTGAATGCGGCAAGAGCCTCGCGTTCGCCCTCGAGGTCGCGGCAGACCGCCACCGTCTCGCCATCCATGGGCGACAGCATCTGGCGCGTGCCGCTGCCCGGCGGAAGAAACAGGGGAAGCTCCGGAACCGGCTGGTTCACGAGGTCGAGATGCAGCAGGTCACCGACGAAGCGGGCGCGCAGGCGCAGATGCACGCCTCCCTCGACAGGGCGCGCATTGACGGCCTCGGTATCGAACTCGCCCTTGATTCCAACCACCTGCGCCAGCGGCTCCATCAGGCTCTTAAGCGCCTCGGC
Organism: Lentisphaerota bacterium; assembly: GCA_012521875.1. GTDB lineage: Bacteria > Verrucomicrobiota > Kiritimatiellia > RFP12 > JAAYLN01 > JAAYLN01. The sequence continues at coordinate 7,249 of JAAYLN010000291.1, forward strand.
TCCTTCGGCCGGAATGACCAGACGCTGGTTGCTGCCGTAGGTTTCCACGATCTCGGCCAGGGTCTTGTGGAGCGCGCCCTTCTCATAGATCGTGTAGAGGTCGTCGCGCTCCTGGACGATCTGGAACTTGTCATAGGCCGTGTGCCGCTGCCAGGGCACCCTGATGACCGTTTCCCCGGTCTTCTTCCCCGTGACGATCTCGATGGCGGGCTCGCCCTTCACGATGCGGATCGGAAGCATGTCGGCGGGGTCGGTACGAAGCCAGTCGTAATCAGGAACCTTGAAGACATGCGGATGATTCGCGAGGGCCGGGAAGGCATGGAAATCGTTGCTGGAGGCATAGTAGTACGAATGGCTGACGGCATGCTGCCGGAACGCGGCGATGACCTTCAGGTCCCGCTCCCCGAGCTTGTCGTCATATTCCCCCGACAGCAGGTTTTCAAAACGAAGGTTCCTGCCGCTGCTCCACTTGCCGCTCTTGAGCCACTTGCGGAGACGCGCGGTCACGCGCCTGACGCGCACATCGCCGGGATCCTCCGTGTCGAGGTCGACCAGCCACTCGAGCATGTGGCCGGACTGGACTTCCGCTCCTCCGCCCGGCCGGGACTGCGGCAGCACCTTGGCGATCTCCTGTATGGCCTGCTCCCATGGGTTGACGATGTGTCCGGTCTCCCAGAGCGGTCGCGCCGCGACCTCCTGCGCGACCCGGTTGCAGAGGGCGAGCGCTTCCGCGTTATCGGGCAGGAGCCGGCGCACGCAGGGTACGAGCGAGGCGGCGATCCAGGCGTAGCCCGCCTCGAAGGCCTCGCGCAGCAATTGCGCGCTGCGTTCGGCAAGGTGGATGCCAAGGCGATCATCGGGTATGAAAAGCGACGCCAGCGCGCCGACAAACACATTGAATCTCCCTTTCGGCTCCGCCGTTGGCTTCGGTTGCCGCACCGACGCGCCGGCACCCTCGTTGGCGATCAGGTGCAAGTCTTCCAGGGGGACGTGATCCGCGCTCGTCCCCACCGCCAGGTCCGCGAATTCGCGACTCCACGAGCGTATGCGGGTAATCGACTTGTTCGCGCGGATTCCCGCGAGGGCCGCCAGCAGCAGGAACGGCAGATGGTCGATGTTGACGTCGTCGCTGTAGTAAATGTTCTGACGGTATTTCATTACCTTGGCCAGCAGCTTGTCGGCACCCGCCGCGTCCCCGTCGAGCAGAAGCACGCAGGCCTCGGGCGCCTGACTCAATTCGGGGTTGGACGCGATCCTGATGAGTTCCTTCAAGCCCTTGCGGTTGACCGTCCAGGTGTACCAGGTGCAGAGGGCGATGAACAGGCCGGGGCTCTTGAGATCGGGGGATGCGGTAAACTCCGGCCTGGAGATTGCCTGTTGCAGCGTGCCGGTCTTCTCGCCGTTGAGCAGGGCGATGGTCGCCAGCGCGGGAAACAGGTGGCGCAGCACACGGGGGGACACGCCTTCCGCCTCGTGGATGATCTGCATCAGGCCCGCGTAGGCATACTCGCTGTTCCAGTACAGATCCTCTATTTCCGCATCCTGCTTCACAAAGCGCTGCACATCCTCGAGCCTGTCCTCCAGCAGCGCCTGCTGGATGAGACTCATGGGCTTGATGCGGGAGCGGTGAGTGAAGTATAGCGCGATCCGGCTGGAATAATAGTTGGTGTTGAGCGCGTGCTCGATCATGGTCAGCAGCGGCTTGGTCTGCGGTTGCCGGAAGAGATCGCGCTGCACGTCCAGCGGCAGCGCGGTACAGCCATAGGTTTGCGCGCGGTGGCGCCGCACAAGGCCGTGCGACATAAGGCGCATGAGTCCCGGCTCGATCTCGGAAATCACGGGCAGATTCCGCTGGCTGTCCCGGTTGCCCATTATCTGGTTGCGCAGCCAGTCCAGGCTCTTGAGGTTGCTTCTCATGCAAAGGAAGAGCAGCAGGAAGAGCTGGCGCTCGGCAGGGGTCAGGTCGAAGCTTTCAAAGTAGGTCTCGGCAGTCATACGGCGTGTCTCTCGCAGGACGGAAACAATCAACGGAAAAGCGGCCGGCGGAACGGCGGCCGGATACCCCCGCGAAACAGAACCGGAATGATATGCCATCAGCGCCCCAAATGCAATGTCACACCTTGTCTCCACACTTTGTCTCTATACGCTTCGTCCCTACGCTTTGTCTCTACACTTTCTTTCACTATTTCCCCTTTGAGGTGCCCCTTCAGGGCGCAGGGGGCGTTTTTTGGAGGGACAATTATTGCGACCACTCAGTGGCTCGCAATTGAGAGGGTAAAAGCGCTGCGCTGCCCTTTTGCTGCCCAGTGGCAGAGATCACTCTGTGGCTCGCAATGTAGAGGGTAAAAGCGCTGCGCTGCCCTTGCGCCGCGAAAGATTAAGCGGGTGGATGAAGCGTGCCGATTGAGAGTGAGTTTAAGAGTGGGATTAAGTGCGGGGTTTAAGTGGGAACTTCGCACTTACTCGCGCATCATTGACCAAAGTTGACCAGCATGGTATACTCTGCAACATGAAGACGACCATAGATATACCCGACGCTCTAATGGCGCGTTGCCGGGCGGTAATCGCCCGCGACGGGGTGACCTTCCGCAGCCTGGTGCAGGAGGGACTGGACCGTGTGCTTGACGACCGTGAACAGCGGGAAGCATTCAAGCTGGCCAGGATTCCCACTCAGGGTGGTGGATTCCAGCCCGGCTTTGATGATGCGGACTGGACCCGTATCCGGGATGAGATCTACGAGGGACGCGGAGCGTGATTGCCGTCGACACAAACATCCTGGTGGCATTGCACCGGACGGAATATGCGTACCACAAGGCTGCCGTCAAGGCCGTGACGGAATTAGCAAAGGGGCGCGCCCCCTGGGCGATCCCGTGGCCTTGTGTCCATGAGTTTATCGCTGTCGTCACCAACAGCCGTATCTTTGTCCGCCCGACCGCCCCGGAAACCGCTTTGGAGGTCATTGATGCACTTATGGCCTCGCCGACGCTAAGCTTGATCGGTGAAGGCCCCGGCTACTGGGAGGGCTTGCGTCAGGTAGTGCTGGACGGCAGAATCGCGGGTGCGCGGGTTCACGATGCCAGAATTGCGGCTATATGTCTGCAGCACCGGGTTAAATGCCTGTGGACGGCGGATCGTGACTTCAGCCGTTTCCCGGCGCTGAAATGCCGCAACCCGCTTGCGGGAGGCTGATAGACGCCATTTTCCCCGCCGCTGTACCGCCCGTTCCGTCCCGTCCATAAAGCTCGCGGCTTCGTCCCATTCGTTCTGAGCATCTTGCAAAACCCCTCGTGACATGGGCGTTCCGCCCATGAAGCACGGGCAAGATGCCCGTGCCACGTATGCACGCAAGGGTTTTACAAGAGCCTCGTCCTATCAATGTCAAGAGCTAATGAAGATTAAGCGAGTGGTTGAAGCGTGCCGATTGAGAGTGGGTTTAAGAGTGGGATTGAGTGCGGGGTTTAAGTGGGAGCTTCGCACTTACTCCTTGTCCCCACACCTTGTCTCCACCCTTTGTCGGCTACGCTTCGTCCCCACACTTCGTCCCTACGCTTTGTCGAACGCAAAAGATTAAGCGGGTGGATTAGCAGAACCAATCACAAATCTAAAATCACAAATCTTGCCTATAACTTGGACATTTTGTCGCAGTTACTCCATGGTTTTCTCGCGGCGCAGCCGCGCGGCAGTCTAAAATCAGAAAACTCTTGGCGCTCTTGGCGTCTTGGCGGTTCAATTTCTATCGAGGACGAGGACGAGGACGAGCGAGGCGCAACCAATCACAAATCTAAAATCACAAATCTTGCCTATAACTTGGACATTCTGTCACAGTTACTCCATGGTTTTCTCGCGGCGCAGCCGCGCGGCAGTCTAAAATCATATTCCGCGCACCCCTGTCACTCCTGATTACGGTTTGGTTTGACGCATAGCCCCCCGCCTCGTATCATGCGTCTCACCATCCAGGGATACCGCCATGCTCGCAAAGCCGTTTAACGTCTACATCAACTGGGGGGCCTATGACGAGCTCTCCGATAGCGTGCCGCTTACCGAGGAGGTGGCCATGCGGCAGCTCGGGGCGCTGTTGCGGCTGCGTGCCCGTGGTGTGCGTCTCGACAGCTATCTCATGGACGCTTTCTGGTATGCGCCCGATGGTGCCTACCGCGCCTGGCGCAAGCCCCATTGGCCGCAGGGGCCCGGCCGCTGGCTTGAAGGCTGTCTGGAAGAGGGTATCAAGCCCGGCCTCTGGTTCTCCGGCAATACGTTGTGCAAGCTCAAGGCGGCACCGCAATGGCGCGACTCCCTCGATGCCGATGGCCGGGGCATGTGCATGTTCCACGGCGGCTTCCTGCCCGATTTCCTGGAGGTTCTGCGGCATTGGCACGACCGTGGAGTGCGCGTCTTCAAAATTGATTTCCCCAACTTCAATGCCGCGCCGTCAGTCGTCCGCGACAAGCTGCTGCCCTCGGAAATCCGTGTCCGCAATGTGGATGCGCTGCGGAATGGTCTGAGCGAGCTGCGGCGCGAGCGTCCCGATGTGGTGCTGCTGGCCTATACCGGCTTCGAGGAGGCGCCCACCCAGTCGGCAACCGATCTGCCGTTCCGCAAGACCGTTGATCACCGCTGGCTGGAGGCCTTCGACGCGATATTCAGCGGCGATCCGCGCCCGGCCGACGTGCCGGCCATGAACTTCTGGCGCTCCAAGGACATCTATTCCGACCACATGGTCAGGGTCTATGAGCGCAACGGCTTCCCGCTTAAACATATTGATAATGCAGGGTTCATGATTGGTACCACGGGCGCCAGCTACGGGCGCAAGACGGCGGCGTGGCAGGGGACGCTGCTGCTTTCCCTGGCCCGCGGCGGCTGGGTGAACAGCTACTACGGCGGCATCGACCTGCTGACCGACGGGCAGGCGGAGTGGTTTGCCAGGGCGCAGTCCATCTACCTGCCCCTGCAGGAGACCGGCTGCCTCACCAAGTTCGGCGGCAGCCCCGGCGCGGGTGAGCCGTATGGCTATCGCATGGCAGGCGACGACGGGGAGTTGCTGACCGTGGTGAATCCATCGCAGAAGGCGGTCTCCATCGAATTGCCGGAGTGCGAAGCGGCGCGCATCCTCTTCCACGACGGCGGCCATGTGCCGGGCTATGACGAGGGTGTGCTTACGCTAGGCGCGGAGCAGATGGCCGTGATTGGCGCTGGGCGCTACAATGCGCCGGAATTCGACCTCGGTATCCAGCAGGATGTGCGCATCCCGGAGGTCATCGAGCCGCTCCCCGCTGTGTTCAAGGCGACCGGCGACAAGGAGATCGAGGCCATGCTCTTCCCGCCCGAAACCGGCCGCATCCGCATCGTGATGCGGCAAACGGAAACAACAACAGGCAGAGCCCGCCGCAGTTCCGGCGGGCCACCGCCAAAAGGGACTACGCTGGGCCGCATACTCTGCCTGCATGCCGAACAGGATGGACATCCCGGCACCATCGAGATTAACTACGACAAGGCGGTCTGGAGCGGCCTCTCGTGGGCCGTAGGCGAGCTCGGCGACGAGACGCTGGCACGCGGGGTGCCCGTGCGCATCCGCTGCACCACCAGCGAACCGACGGATGTCAGGCTGGAAGCCAGGCTGTACCGCGTGGTTTACTAGGCCGATTGATGGTGTGGCGGATGATGTTCGGGGTTTGAACCGCCAAGACGCCAAGTACGCCAAGAGGTCGCGGAATTTCCACTTTGAGGTGCCCCTTCAGGGCGCAGGGGCGCTTTTTGGAGGGACAATTATTGCGACCACTCAGTGGCTCGCAATTTAGAGGGTAAAAGCGCTGCGCTGCCCTTGCGCCGCGAAAGATTAAGCGGGTGGATGAAGTGTGCCGTTTAAGAGTGAGATTAAGAGAGGGTTTAGAGTGGGTGCTTCGCACTAACACCTTGTCCCCACACTTTGTCTCTTTACACTTCGTCCCTGCACCTTGTCCCCACACCTTGTCTCTTTGCACTTCGTCCCTGCACCTTGTCCCTACGCTTTGTCGCAAGCTGTTTCAGTTGCCGGACACGGAGGTCCGGCACAACGAGAATGCCTTGGTCGGGGCGCTGGTGGCGGTGTCTCAGACTAGCCCCTCGGCTCCCCCGTTCGCTTCGGATGCGCCTTGGAGCCCGCGGTCTCCGCGGTGTGCCGGGGAGCGCATGGGGTGGCGAACAGTGCCGTCGGCCTAGTGTGGGGCAGACATTCCTGTCTGCCCTGAAGAGGCGATGGAACGGCGAATGGTACCGCCGGCATCGCCCCTTCATTCGCCGCTATTCCCGCGCGTTTCATGCGCTGCCTGCGCGCAGACAGGAATGTCCGCGCCACTCTGGGGCAGCTTCCGCATAAGCGCGCAAGCACAGGTGGGGCGACGCCGTCCCGGCTAGCCGTGGGTTCGAGGACGAGGACGAGGACGAGGACGATCCAGCCTCATTCCCGTCCGCTATTCATGCGCTGCCTGCGCGCAGACAGGAATGTCCGCGCCACTCTGGGGCAGCTTCAGCATAAGCGCGCAAGCACAGGTGGGGCGACGCCGTCCCGGCTAGGCGTGCGTTCGAGGACGAGGACGAGGACGATCCAGCCTCATTCCCGTCCGCTATTCATGCGCTGCCTGCGCGCAGACAGGAATGTCCGCGCCACATTGGGTGGGGCAGCTTCCGCAAAAGCGCGCAAGCACAGGTGGGGCGACGCCGTCCCGGCTAGCCGCAGTGATGGAGCGCGCAGAGTGGGGCAGGCTGGAAATCTCGATGGAATCGAATGTATCGATAGATTCGATAGATTCGACGGATTCGATTCGCTCGATTCGCTTGATTAATTCGATTCTTTCGACCATCCCGCCAGTACCGCGAAGGGGCGAGACACGGTCAGGGGGCTATTCGCGCAGCTCAAACGCATGCGGCAGCAGCTCCCCGAGCGTGTATTCCGCCGCCGGCGCATCGCCGGGCGTCAGCGTTACGCTGCGGATCGGGAACTCCGGCGCCGCAAACTCGGCGAGCATCTGGCGGCAGATGCCGCATGGTGGCGCGGGCGTCCGCTCCCCGGCGGCGATCACGAGCGCCATGAAGTTCCGCACGCCAGCCGCCAGCGCCGCCGCGAGTGCGACGCGCTCGGCGCAGATAGTGGCGCCGTAGGAGGCGTTCTCGATGTTGCAGCCGGTCATGATGCGTCCGTCGTCCGTCAGGAGCGCGGCGCCTACGCGGAACCCGGAGTAGGGGCAGTAGGCGCCTGCGGCGGCCTTGCGCGCCGCCTCTTCCAGAGTGGGCCAGTCGTCGATCCGTTTCATGTGGCCTCGCTGATGGTCTCGATAATAACAGGCGTTTCGCCCGGCGGCTGCTCCGCGAGCCTGATGGCTGCCAGCACCTTGGCGGTGGCTCCCGCGGCCTCTTCCGCATTGCGCGCGTGGATGCGGCAAAGCGGCTCGCCGGCCGCGACACGCGTGCCGACGGCGGCCAGTTCGTTGATGCCGGTGGAGTGATCAATGGTGTCGGTCGCCAGACGGCGTCCGCCTCCCAGCTCCAGCACGACGCGCCCGAGCGCGTCGGGATCAATATCGGCCACGTAGCCGTCGGCGGGCGCCGGCACGGCCTGCTGCACGGGGGCGGTCGGCAGAAGGGAGAGGTCGTCAAGGCAGCGGGCATCGCCACCCTGGGCCGTGATCATGCGCGCAAAACGATCAAGGGCCTGACCCTTGTCCAGGAGCCTTGCCAGTGTCCCGCGGGCATGGACGAGGGTGGGCTGGACATCGGAGAGGACGGCCATGTGAGCCACCAGCTCGATCGTCAGGTCGCGCACCACCTGCGGACCGCTGCCGCGGAGCACCTCGATGGCCTCGCGCACCTCGAGCGCGTTGCCGATGCTGGCACCGAGCGGCCGGTCCATGTCGGTGATCAGGGCGGCCATGCGGCGGTCGAGCGCGGCACCCGTGCGTATCAGGCTGGCGGCGAGCCCGCGCGCATCCTCAAGCGTGCGCATGAAGGCGCCGCGCCCGCACTTGACATCGAAGACCAGCGTGGCGGCGCCCTCGGCCAGCTTCTTGGACATGATGCTGGCGGTAATCAGCGGGATGCTCGGTACCGTGCCGGTGACATCGCGCAGGGCGTAGAGCTTGCGGTCGGCGGGCGCCAGCGTCGCCGTCTGGCCGATCATGCAGCAGCCCACCTCGCGGACGATGCGCTTGAAGTCGGCCACGCGGAGCTGCACGTTGAAGCCGGGGATGGACTCGAGCTTGTCGAGTGTACCGCCAGTCACGCCGAGCCCGCGGCCGGAGATCATCGGTACGGCGAGTCCCGCGGCGGCGGCCAGCGGGGCCAGGATGAGCGAGATCTTGTCGCCGATGCCGCCGGTCGAGTGCTTGTCGGCGGAGGGACGCGGCTCGTCGTCGAACGAGAGCACCTCGCCCGAGTGCATCATGGCCTTGGTAAGGGCGGCGGTCTCGGCGGGCGTCATGCCGCGGAAATAGACGGCCATGGCGAAGGCGGCCATCTGGTAGTCGGGAACCTCGCCGATGGTATAACCCTGAATGATAGCCTCGATCTCTTCAGGCTTGAGTTCTACGCCGTCCCGCTTGCGTTCGATGATCCATTTAGTAAGCATGGCGACTCCTAGAGCAGGTTGCCGGCCACACGTGCGAGGATGGGGCCAAGCAGCACGATGAAGACGGCGGGGAAGATGAAGAGCATCAGCGGGCCGAGCATCTTGACGGGAGCCTCGTTGGCCAGGCGCTCGGCGCGGTCGAAGCGCCGCTGGCGCATCTGGTCGGACTGGATACGCAGGATGACGCCGATACTGACGCCCAGCTCGTCGGCCTGGATCAGGGCATGGGCGAAGGAGCGCATGTCGGGCATGTTGACGCGCTGCGCGAGGTTGCGCAGGGCCGTGCGGCGCGAGGCGCCGAGCTGGATTTCGTGGATCATGCGGATCAGCTCCTCGGTGAGCGGATCCATCTTGCGCCGCTCGACGGCGCGCTGGAGACCGCTCATGAAGTCTATGCCGGCCTCGACCGAGAGTGTCAGCAGGTCGATGACGAATGGCAGCGCCCGCTGGATGGATAGGTGGCGCAGCTTGATGCAGCGCCGCAGCCAGAAGACCGGCTGCAGGTAGAAGAGGCAGATGCCCAGCAGCGCGATCAGCAGGGCGTATTCGCGCACCGTCTCGTCGATGCGCGCCACTCCGATGGTGCCCAGCACCCAGAAGGCGCCGGCCACCAGCGGTACCAGGATGCGCAGGGCCAGGAACTCCTCGCTGCTCAGCAGACCGTCGAATCCCGCCGAGACCAGTTGGCGCTGCACCTCTTCCCGTTTCCGCCGCAGGCGTGGTTGCGCGGTGAAGGCGCGCAGGTTGGGGGTGAAGGGCAGCAGCAGACGGAAGATGAGCGGCAGGGTGCGCTCCTCGCGCCGTCCGTCGGCCAGGGTGACGTAGGTGATCTGGCGCGAAATCTGGAGGCAGTAGAAGGCGATGCCGGCGGCGCAGAGCGACCAGCAGAGGATGGCCAGGCCTTTGAGCAGCGTGAGGGTCATGGCGGCTACACGTCGATACGGATAATTTTGCGGATCATGAGGGCGCCGAGCGTCACCAGCACGATGACGGCGGCGATGGCGGCCATGCCGCCGGGCGAGCGCAGGTAGGGCAGCATCATCTCGGGGCGGAAGGCAATCATGGCGAGGGCCACGACCAGCGGCATGGCGCCGACGATGACGCCCTGCAGGCGGCCCTGGGCGGTGAGGGTCATCACGCGGCGCTCGATGCGCATGCGCTCGCGGATGGTCAGCGAAATCTTCTCGAAGATCTCGGTCAGGTTGCCGCCGGTGCGCCGGGCGATTTCCATGGCGGAGCAGACCAGCTCGAGGTCCTCGCTGCCCACGCGGCGCTCGAGGTTCTGCAGTGCGTCGCTGAAGCTGATGCCGACGCGCATCTGCTGCAGAAAGACCTCGAACTCCTGGGCGATGGGATTCTCGCCGTTGGCCACGACGGTCTCGAAGGCCTGGGTGATGCTGAAGCCGGCCTTGAGGGCGTTGCTGATCTGGCCCAGCGCCTCGACGAGCTGCTCGTTGAAGCGTCGCCGCCGCCGATCCTTGAGGATCAGGAGAATCCGCGAGGGAATCTGGAAGGCGGCAACGGCGGCAACCGTGCCGGCTGCGAGTCCGATGGCGGTCATGGCCGGCTGGCGCGGGTTGAAGAGCAGCAGGGCGAAGAGCAGAAATGCCGCCAGCGCACAGGCCCAGCCAGCCTCGGTGATGCGCCGCGGGGGGATGAAGAGGAAGAGATCCTCCAGTTGGCGCGATGCCGTATCGCTCACCTGTTCGGCATAGCTGCCGGCTCCCGAGGCGAAGGCCCGCAGCAGCACAAAGGCCAGCAAGGCGAAACTGAGCGCGGTAGCGCCCAGCGTCAGGCATAAGAGTATCCTGGGGCTCATCGTGCGGCACCCTCCATGGGCTTCGGTTGGAACATGGTCACGTCAAGCTCCAGTCCGCGGGCCTTGAGCTGTTCGAAGAAGGTGGGTACGGCACCCGTCGGGCGCAGCGCGCCGAGTATGCGACCATCGGCATCCACGCCGGTCTGGACGAATTCGAAGATGTCCTGCATGACGGTCTGTGTACCCTCGAGCCCCAGCACCTCGGTGACGTGCGTGATGCGGCGGGTGCCGTCGCTGAAGCGTGCCTCATGCACGATCATGTCGATGGCGGATGAAATCTGCTCGCGGATGGCGCGCGAGGGCAGATCCATGCCGGACATCATCACCATGGTCTCGAGACGCGAGATGACATCGCGCGGGGAGTTGGCATGCACGGTGGTCAGCGAGCCGTCGTGGCCGGTGTTCATGGCCTGCAGCATATCGAGCGCCTCGCCGCCGCGGCACTCGCCGACGATGATGCGGTCGGGACGCATGCGCAGCGCGTTGCGCACCAGATCGCGGATAATGATGGCGCCGCGTCCCTCTATGTTGGGCGGGCGTGCCTCGAGGCGCACCAGATGCGTCTGGCCGAGGCGCAACTCTGCGGCATCCTCGATGGTCACGATCCGCTCGCCGTCGGGAATATAGTCGCTGAGGACGTTGAGCAGCGTCGTCTTGCCCGAGCCGGTGCCGCCGGAGACGATGATGTTCTTGCGCATCTGCACGCAGATGCTGAGGAAATTGGCCATCTCGGCCGTCCAGGTGCCGA
>JAAYLN010000292.1 GCA_012521875.1 Lentisphaerota bacterium
CTCCGTGCCGTCCTCCAGTCCGTCGCCGTCAGTGTCCTTCAGGAGCGGCGAGCCGCCGGTGCCGAAGTGGTAGGCGAGCGTCAGGCCGTCGGTGATGAACGGCTGGTTGTACGAGACCGGCATGTTGATGGCGGCGCCGGGCCCCTGCGCGCCCAGCGTTGCCGAGGCACCGGTGTTGGCCCCGGCGGCATCGGCGTAGCGGACGCAGACGGTGTTTGTACCGTCTGCCGGAATGACGATCTGGAACGAAAGGAAGCCGGATGTCTGAAAATAGGAGAACCGCATGTCCCGGTATTCGATCACGCAGTAGCGCAAGCCGTTTGTCGTGACATCCGCCACGGTAATCCGCGAGGCGGGAGTGGAAGCAAAGGCGATGGCGTAGAGGCTGTCCCAGTAGGCCGCCACGGCAAAGTGGCTGGAGGTGAGAGGCAAGTCGCTTGCTAGATGGGAGTTGTAATGACGGCTATGGAGCAAGTCATCCACCGGTCTAAGCCGGTTGATAAGGTACGCGATGCCGTTGACATCGAGCAGGGCGTTCGTGCAGACCGCGCCTCCGATGCGGACCGGGAACGGGAGCGCGGCCGGAAACAGCCTTGATGACACGGTGATGTTGCTGCAGACAGGAGTACCGTCTGACACGTCGAACCATGGAAGCGGCGCGGTGGTCTCCCACCAGGCGGCCTCGGTGCCATCGGGAACGCCGTCGACGTCGGTGTCGGCGTCGAGCGGATCGAGCCCATGCTGGTGCTCCCAGCCGTCGGGCAGGCCGTCGCCGTCGGTGTCGGGGTTCAAGGGCGAGGTGCCCAGGGCGATCTCCGCGCCGTCCGTCAAGCCGTCGCCGTCGGTGTCGGCAAGGCCGGGATTCGTTCCGTGCGTCCAGGTCTCGGCGGCGTCGGTGAGCCCGTCGCCGTCGCTGTCGGCAAGGTCGGCGAGGCGGAAGAAGCCCGATACCGCCGGCCGGACGGCGTTGGTGCAGACGATGTTGGTGTAGATGATGCCCGGATCGTAGGCCGAGGGCGCGATGTTGGTGAAGCATGCGGGAGCCGGTGCATCCGGAACCGGTGGCAAATCGGATTGTGGAATGGTGATGTCCACCGCGCCCGCCGCGGACTCGACCGCGGCCCACCACCGGTTCGTCCAGGCCTGCGGGCGCAGGCTGCGGCTGAAGAAGATATCCAGCGCCTCGCCGGATATGACCGTGTTCGTCGGCCATGCGGCGGAGAGCGTGACGCCGTTGGTGCCGCAGGCGATGCCGGTCAGGGACAGCCCGGTCAGCGCGGCGGGGGAGCGTTGTGGCGGGGTGGTGGCCTGTGCCCGTGCCGCCGCAGCCGTGGAACGGTAGTCGGCAAGGTCGTCCTGCAGGATGAAGGTGAAGGTCATCTCCACGCGCGAGGGCCGGAAATATTGACGCGTGTCAAACCACGCCGAACGGCGGAGTACCTTGTCCGGCACCTCTACACGCGAGGGACGCGCCCGTAGTTCCTGATACCTCTGTTCGGTATTGAAGAAGTCCGTCACCCTGCCGTCGGGGGTGTGGAGCCTGGCGATCCAGTCCGCCGACCAGATGCCGCCATCGGCGGGTACAGTCCAGAAATGCCCGCCGGCAGAGTTGTAGAACAGCATGTCGCCGCTGGCGTCATCAACATGCAGGACGGCGCGCCATACGTCAACACCGTTGCGGGTCTCGGGCACGAGACCGTCCAGAAAGTCGTCCGGAAAGCCGCCCCTGTTGCCGTTCAGGGGGATGATACCCCCGTCCAGCTTGACCGGCCGCTCGGGATCAGGCATGAGGATACCCGCGCCCCGTGCCAGCTCGCGCTCCAGCCGCAGCGCCATCTCCAGCGGCGTGGCGGGCGCCGTGCGCGGCCCACGGGCGGGGCGCGCGACTGCCGCGCTCCCCTGCGCCCATGAGTATCCCGAGGCGAAAATGATGCCCGCAGTCACGGCTACTGCTCCGAGAAGAAGCAGGAACCCCTGTCTGACGTTCCCTGAGCCGTCGTGCTTCATTTCTGTTCTGTTACTTCCGGACATGCAAAATCAAGCCCCGCCTTGCCGACACCTTGTTGCCATCGGTGCAAGACTGTGCGTAACATGCTAGCATCGTACTCCTTTCAGACTTTTGCCGCAACTGGTTTCACAGGATTTTCACTGGTTCACTGGTTTTAATGTAATCGGTTGATGACAGGGGTGTTCTCGGAGGGCTAGCACACTTTGTCCATACCCTTTGTCTCAACACCTTGTCTCAACACCTTGTCCCCACACTTTGCCGGCTACTCTTCGTCCAAACACTTTGTCCCCACGCCTTGTCGAAAGCGAAGGAGCAAGCGGATGTTCCGGCTCCCCGTTCGCTCCAGATGCGCCTAATGGAGCCCGCGGTCTCCGCGGTGTATTGATGCGGAGCATGGATGGAGAACGATACCGCCGGGGACGGGCTGTTTCATCAACTTTGTCGCGAGCTTTGCCGGTAACTTTGTCACCTTCGTCGAAGGCGAAGGATTAAGCGGGTGGTTTAAGCGTGGCGTTTAAGAGTGGGTTTAAGTGCGGGGTTTAAGTGTGTGCTTCGCTCCAACACCTTGTCTCCACACCTTGTCCCCACACCTTGTCGGCTACGCTTCGTCCAAACACTTTGTCCCCACACTTTGTCGGCTACGCTTCGTCCAAACACTTTGTCCCTACGCTTTGTCGGTGGGCGAAAGATGGGGCGGCAGAAGCGCAAAAGACCAGACCAATCGTCCTCGTCCTCGTCCTCGTCCTCGTCCTCGAGCCCCGTTACTGCCGATCCTACCGGAACTGCCGGTACTGCCGACGGGTAACGACGGGTATCGACTGGTGGCGACTGGTGATGACGACTGCCCCCCAAAGTGGCGCGGACATTCCTGTCTGCGCGCGTCCACGAGGGCAGGCAGGAATGCCTGCCCCACATTGCCCTGCCCCCCTTTCGAGCAATCGCGGCAGCCCTGTAACTCCCCGAACCCCCGACCCCCATCGACCCCCGTCAACCCCCATCGAGGCTGGCGCTCTACATGTCCCCTGTCTCCTACCCCCTGCCAC
>JAAYLN010000293.1 GCA_012521875.1 Lentisphaerota bacterium
CACTTAAACCCACTCTTAATCGGCACACTTCATCCACCCGCTTAATCTTTCGCCTTCGACACGGCAAAGGACGTAGCTTATGAAAGCCCTGAAGGGGCGTGACATACCAGCCCAGGGCAACGCCCTGGGTAACGAGGCTAAAACATGCGAGCCCTGAAGGGGCGGGATATAGTCATGGAAGAGGGCGTAATCACACGGATCATAGGACGGGCTTTCAGCCCTTGCTTCCTTTGCCGTTGGTTTCCTAGGGCTTCACCCTAGGCTGGGATAGGGCGCGCCGTTGGCGCTTTTTCGCTCCATCACTCCATTGCTCCATCACTCCATCGCTGCGACAAGCGGGACGCTTGCCCCACCTGTGCCTTCGCGCCTTCGCGTGAGCTTTCCCTGTTGCTTTCGACGAAGGCGACAAAGTAACCGACAAGGCTCGCAGCAAAGCGGGGGTGCGGTCGCCCGCGCTCCATGCGCCCATTGCGCACCTCTGTCACCAGCCGATTACGCAGGTAATCTACTGGCGGAACACCAGTTTCTCGTTGATCTTCCTCAGAATCTCGTTGGCTTTCCGGACGGTTTCCTCCGGGGGCTCGGTCTTGCCGTCGCCCAGCTCGATTTCGACCTTGAAACTAATCTGGGTGTCACCCTTTGTCGCAACCTCCTTCAATGGCCCCACATTGTCGCCAAGATCCTGAATCTGTGACGGTTCGAGATATGCCGTAGCCGCCAGTTTTTTGGGGTCCTCATGCATGCAAACGTCGCTGCCTGTTAAACCCGTGAAGCTGCGGCCTGTCGTAAGCCTGACCAACTGGGCCGACGGAAAATCACACGGCCACGCATGCGTCTCCGCCGCAAGTTCCAGAAAATGTACATTTAGCGCGCTGTCGATGGCGTCCCGTACCGTTTTCCATGGAAACGTCCTGCCTGCCTTGATGGAGAGCGCCGTGGCTATGGAGAGGCCGGTAGCAATGCCCTCCTTCCAGGCCTCCCGCAGGTTTTCCGGTAGAATCTCCGCGGGGGGGATGGGCTTGGGCGGTGCGCGGAGTGTGGCGTCCGCTTGCAGCACGCCCTCCGGGATCGGTTCGCCAAGGATGCTGGCGGGACCGGATAGCAGCCAGATGGCGCTTTCAGCCACGGCGGCGGCAATTGCCGCCTCTACCACCTCCGGCGCGGCTTTCGGAATCTGCATCGGCTCATGATACCCGCCCTTGTCAATCTGAACCACAGTTCCGCCGCTGAAGTAGTCGAAGACGGATTTCACCGGGATCTCTGCGGTAGGCCACAGTCCCGGCAGCTTGTCCGGTGCCAGCAATGCCGGTACGATGTCGCTCAGTTCGGCCGCTTCCGGCAGCACCAGTTCCATTGCCGGATCATTGCAGGCTTGCTCGTCCGGCGTGGACATCCACCAGGCACGCCACGTTTTGTCAGGTCGCGCCAGACGCAGCACAAACGTGCCCTGTTCGCAGCCGTCCACCAGCGTGTCCAGAATCGCGCTGGCCTTCAGCATCTTCGGCAGATGAGGGAGCTGCGCGAAGGCCCCCGCCAGGTCTTTCATTCGGCGGGCGGTCTCGCCCGGTCGCCAGAGGTTGTACGGGCCATCCGGCAGCAGGGCCTCGGCGGTGATCGCCGTGTCCTGAACTCGTGAGCGCTTGTCCGCCTTGATCGTGTTGAAATGCGGATCTTCCGTCACCGTGATCTTGAACGCCTGCGCCTCGTTCTTCTCGGAGACGGTGACCACGATGGAGTATGCCTGTTTGATTGCCTCGGGGATGCGCCCCTTGGCCTTGTCGATGTTGATTTGCAGCGTCTGGGCCCGGGCCGGGTCCACGTTCCCGTCCTTTTGCTGCTTCTTGACATCCTCCCGCACGGTTTCCCATGCGAGATAGTCGCGCACGCGGGCCATCGCCAGTTCGAGGCCGTCCTTCGATGGCGTTACGAGCAAGACGGCATTACGGTAAACGCGTGGCCGATCCGAGCCGGTCGTCTCGTCGAGGAACCGTTTGGCATCTGCGCTGGGTTTGCCGGATTCCGATGCTGCATTCGGCCCAAGCACCGCATAGTGGAACGCGCCGTCGTCTTCGATGTCCTTGGGGCGGGTGGGCAGCGTGTGGACGCGAACGCCAGCCGCCGACGCGTTGGCGGTAAGGGCCTTAGCCTTGCCGATATCGTCCAACAGTCTGGCACGGACGGTGTCATCGGGAATGTTCTTCGCCGCGACTGCGTGCATCTGCGTCAGGTTCGGGCGGTTCCCAAGTCGCCATGTGCCGGGAACCTGGCCTTCTGAGACAACCGTATAGAGGTCATCCAGCCAGTAGCTCGACTGCGCCCATCGGGCGAGACCCTTCTCCAGTTCGATCTTGTCGGGACGCACGGAACCAAGAAGCACAG
>JAAYLN010000294.1 GCA_012521875.1 Lentisphaerota bacterium
AGCGGTTCGCAGAATGGATCAAGGCCAACCGGAGCGAATGCCTGGCCGTCCTCATGGGGCGGCTGCGGCGCAAGCTGGCGGGGTACTGGCAGTACTACGGCGTGACGGGGAACGGGCGCAGCCTGTGCAAGTTCTGGCGGCTGGTTGTGGCGGGGCTGTACAAGTGGCTCAACCGCAGGAGCCAGAAGCGGGGCTTGACGTGGGCGCGCCTCGATGCGATCCTCAAGCGACACGAGGTGCCCGAACCGCGAATCACCGAGAGCAGGCAGATGCAGTTTTCCTTCATGGGGGCGCGTTGAAGACCGAGTGCAAAGCTAGCAGTTCCGAGGAGCCCGGTGCGGGAATTCCGCACGCCGGGATCTGTGCGGGGGGCGCCCGGCAACGGGCGTCCCTACCGCGATACGTAACAGAATATCTCTCAGCCGACGGTTCTCTTGCCGCCCATTACGAGTACTCCCCCTTCGGCGAGATCGTCGTCCAGTCCGGCGACTTTGCCGACACCTTCACCCACCGCTTCAGCACCAAGCCGTGGTGCGGCGTTACGGGGTTGAGTGAGTATGAAATGCGGAAGTATAGCCCGAGCTTGGGGCGGTGGATGAGCAGGGATCCGATTGGGGAAGAGGGTGGGGATAGTCTTTACTGCTTCGCTGCAAATCAAACTATTGCGTCAGTCGATTACTTGGGGCTTTCACCAGGCCTAGGTTGTTGTTCGTACGAGGCAATTTATGTGGAACTTGAACTCTTTATGAAGGCGGCTGTCAATGCAACGAGGAACAATGTTGTGCGGGATAACACAGATGTGTGGTCTATAAAGTATTATCGAGAGTTTGCTGGCTATATCTGCTGCAACAAGAAAACTGGTCAGGTCCGTGGCGTTGGCCCGAAGCCTGGCACATGGCGATACGAGGTGGGGCATCAAGTGTTCTTCACAGAGGAGCCGTGGAAACAGATGGCGTGCCCGACCAGTGCGAATGTTTTTGAAGAATTATCATGCGATCCCGGGTTCGCCCCTGTGATGTTCTACCACTCACATCCATCTGGAGGCGGCGGTCTGTCGCCTGGAGACATAGGCACATCGGACGCTTTCGGCATGCCCATTGCGATGGGGTCACCAGATACTGATGGGATAGTTATCTACGTCCCAGGGCCAGATGGTGGCGATATGTGGGTTGATGTTTCTCTATGAGGCGCCTAAATGTTCAAGATAGTCACGAAGCCGTGGGGCTTGTTTGTCTGCCTTCTTATTGGTCTAGGGGTGGTTTGGTGCATCGGGCTGTCACCACAATTCTACGTCCGTGACATGTCCACGGGACTTCTACTGGGCCCATATAGGCTCAAAAACGGTGTGATTGTTGAAACAGGAACAGGCGGATTCTGCGTAACTGATCCTCAGCCTGGTGAATTGGAGGTTATGGATCGACTACGATCTGTCACGGTGGACGTCCATTTCTGTGATCAGCCGCTTCCAGAGGTGGTTGATATACTGATGGCCAAGCAGGCTAGTCAGGTGCCCTCTGAACGCATGATCCAAATCGCACTCCGCATTGATTCCGAATGGAGCGACTCGCAGTCGGTATTTGCGTCTTCTTCAGGAAATAGATGGATTGAATCACCCCGTGTCTTGCCGACAGTCGCCTTCGCAGAAAACAACGTTTCCATGCTTGATGTTCTTCGCGACATCCAGAGCGTAGTCGGTTACCCCCTCATACTGAAGATTGATAAGGCAGGCGCTGTGCTTTGGTTGAGGTTCCAGCCTCAATCTGACTAGGAGAATGTGGGCGCTTCCGGGATTTGCTGGTGAAAAGGCATTGGCCGGTGTGCGCGCCCGGGCTGGCGGCTTGGCTTGCGATTGGCGCGGGATTGTGGTAGCTTGGAAGTATAAATGACACCACAGTTTTCCAGACGATTCTCGGGAAAACGGAGCCTTGGGCTGTGAAAGCGGTTGAGGTGGACACAGCCAAGGCGACCATTCGGATTGAGATGGAAGTGCGGCGGGATAGGCCTTGGGCTTGCCCGGCGTGCCACCGGGCGATGCATGTGCAAGCCGCCAAGGATATTAGTGCAGCCATCCCGGGATGTATTGTGGATGCCATTGAAGCCCTTATGAAATGAGAGAGGAACCATGAAATTTTGTGTTTCATTTTTTAAAGTAACCCAATGGCGTATTGGACACTTAAACCCACACGTAATCTCAATCTAAATCGGCACGCTTCATCCACCCGCTTACTCCACTGTTTCGCGATTTTCGCGGTTTTCGCGGTTCCCCTCCACGCAGCACCACCGAATTCATTCGCGTGAATTAGCGTCCATTCGCGGTTCCCATTCTTCGCGCCTTCGCATCTTCGCGTGAGCTTTCCCTGTGGCTTTCGACGAAGACGACAAAGTTACCGACAAAGCTCGCGACAAAGTTTAGGATTCCCTGAACCCCAGTCTGAGACACCGCACAGCCGCCCCATCTTTCGCTTTCGACAAAGCGTAGTGACAAAGTGCGGGGACGAAGCGTATCCGACAAAGCGTGGAGACAAGGTGTGGAGACAAGGTGTGTCTCTGACCCATTCCAACTGCCTACTGCCACTGCCTACTGCTACTGCCGACGCCCTGCAGGGCGGCGGCAATACTGAACCCTGAACCCTGTCCCCTTGCCCTACGACGGCCTCTCCGCCGTTGCAGGCGGCGTGGCCGTCGCAGGCGGCGTCTGGCACTCCACCGGGAAGGGGCGCGTCTCGCGCCCCGCGTATAGCGCGATATGCGGTACCGGGATTTCGATGCCCTCGCGGTCGAGGCATGCCTTGATTCCGCACAGGATCGAGGCGCGCACGGCCAGCATGTCCGGCGAGGAGAACCACACCCCCAGCGTGAAGTTCATCCCTGAATCGCCGAACCCGTTGAAGATGACGATGGGCGCGGGGTTGTCGAGGCAGAGCGGGTTGGCCGCGGCGATCTCGCGTAGCAGCGCCATCACGCGCGCCGGATCCTCCTTGAAGGCCACCCGTACCGGCAGATCGAGACGCCGGATGGGGAAGCGCGTGACGTTGATGATCGGCTGCTTCACCAGCATCTCGTTGGGGAAGCGCACCAGCCGGTTGTCGAAGGTGCGCACCTCCGTGGCCAGCAGGCCGATGTTGTGTACGGTGCCGGTGGTGTCGCCGATCGTCACGATGTCGCCGATACGGAAGGCGTTGGCGCCGATCAGGAAGATGCCGCTAATCAGGTTCGAGAGGCTCGTCTGCGCCGCGAAGCCGATCGCCACGCCGGCCACGCCGGCCGCGGCAAGGATGCTGTTGAGGCGGATCCCCATGGCGGAGAGCGCGCTGAAGAGCGCCAGCACGATCACCAGATTGCGTACCGTCTTGCCGACGATGATGGCCGTGGACTTGCCGAAGGGGCGCTCCATGACGCGCCGCACCAGCCGCTGCAGCAGCACGCCGATGAGAATGCCGACGACCATGATGGTGGCCACGTTGATAAGCGTCCTGGCGTGTGCCGCCAGCCAGTCTAGTGCCATGGTGAGCATGGTTGATCCCTCTCTAGCGTCCCGGGCCGCCCAGCAGGCGGCTGGAGAAGTTTCCGGCTGCCGCGGAGTGGCGCGGCGGTGTCAGCAATGTGCGCTGTCCGGCCTCCGCCCCCTCGACGTAGCGCAGGGTGGCCTCGGTGCCGCCTCCCTTGAAGACCACCTCGACATCGGTAGTCCAGAGGCGTCCCTCGCTATCCTGTGCCAGCCCCAGCGGGTCGGTAGGCAGCGCGAGCGACTGTAAGGGGAGCATCGCGGCGGTCGGGTTGTGCAGGCGCAGGGCGCAGATGGCCCGCGCGGGGTCGGCCGGGCCGAGTTCCGCCACGTCGAGCCGCGCCCGCGAGCGCAGCGAGAGGCAGAGCTCGCCGCGCGGATCGTCCGGCTGTCCGAACCAGGTCTTGGCCAGCGGCTGCACCGGATGCTCCGCCAGCGTCAGGGTGTCGCCCCCGTAGGGAATCCCGACGCGTACCGTTACCGGAATGCCCACGAACAGCTCGCTGCGCGATGCGGGCAGCAGGTGCATGACCGAGGCGGGGCTGATGGCCAGCGGCAGGGCCGGCAGGGCCGGCAGCAGCCGGAAGGTGCTGTTCGCGGCCGGGCCGGTATAGCGGATCCACTCCCCGACCTCACGCGGTACCGGAAGATCATCGCGGTACTCGGTGGCCTGCTGCTGCTCCTCCTGAAGCGCGGCGAGGCGCCACTCGCCGGGGACATGCCAGATCCAGAGGGTCAGATGCCCCATGCGGAGAAGGGCGCAGCGTCCGGCCGGCAGTTCACGCGGTTGCCATGAGAACATGCGGTAACTCCTTGTCGCTTAGGATACGCGGCAGAGCAGGCCCTTCAGGTAGAGACCTTCCGGGAAGCCTAGTCCCTCGGGGTGGTCGGAGGCCTGCTGCAGGCGCCGTATCACCTGCACGTCGCGCCGCGCATCCACCGCGGCATCGGCGACCACCTTGTGGAAGAGGTCGGGCGTGACGAGGCCCGAGCACGAGAAGGTGGCCAGGATACCCCCGGGGCGCAGCAGCTTGAGGGCCAGCAGGTTGATATCCTTGTAGCCGCGGCAGGCGGCCATCACGTGCTTGCGGGCATCCCCGAACTTGGGCGGGTCGAGCACGATAACGTCAAAGCTGCGGCGCGAGTCGCGGAAGGTGCGCAGCACCTCGAAGGTGTTGCCGGCGATGAAGTTCTCATCGGCATCGCCGTCGCAGACGTTGAGGCGCGTGTTCTCGCGCGCCAGGGCCAGCGCGTCGGACGAGAGGTCAATATGCGTCACCGAGGCGGCGCCGGCCTGGCGGGCCATGATGCCGAAGGCGCCGGTATAGCTGAACACGTCGAGCACATCGGCGCTGGTGGTGTAGGGCGTCACCAGGGCGCGGTTGTCGCGCTGGTCGAGGTAGAAGCCGGTCTTGTGGCCGCCGCGGATATCCACCAGGAAACGGCAGCCGTTCTCGCGGATCTCGATGCGTTCGGGCGGTTCGGCACCCGCGAGGCACCCGCGCACGGGTTCGAGCCCCTCGTGCTTGCGGACATCGGCATCCGAGCGCTCGTAGATCCCCGCGCAGGGCCAGAGGCGCGTGAGAGACTCGACGATTGCCGGCTTCCAGCGCTCGGCGCCCGTGGTGGTGAACTGGCAGACGAGATGCGAGTCGTAGCGGTCGACGGTCACGCCCGGCAAGCCGTCGGCCTCGGCGTTGACCAGACGGAAGGCGTTGGTGGTGTCCGAAGCCAGCAGGACGCTGCGGCCGGCAATCGCCGCCGCCAGACGCCGCTCAAAAAAGGCGTCATCGATGGTTTCGGCGGGATCGAGGCTCCAGACACGCGCGCGTATCTGGGATTCCGGCGACCAGGCGGCCAACCCCAGCGGGGTACCGTCGGCGGCGCGGATCGCGACGGTTCCGCCGGGTTCCGGCGTACCCTCGACGCGGTTGATGGCTCCGGAGAAGATCCAGGGATGACGGCGCGAGACGGAGTAGTCGCGCCCCTGGTTCAGGATAATGGCGGGCAGCATGCGGACAAGGATAGCAGAACTCAGCGGCGTACTGAAGCATGGATGTGGTCGCCGCCGCCCTTGGGACACTCGTGGTAGACCCAGTCAAAACCCGCCACCCAGCAGATCTTGGCCAGTTCCTCGAGTTCAAGCCCGTCGCAGGTCAGATCCACGGCGCGCCCCTCGCGGTGCAGCGAGCGCTTGTTGTGGATGCCCGTGGGGCGGTAGGCGTCCTGCACCTTGAGCGTGGCGCCGCGGGCGGCCACGGCCTCGATGACGCGCCGCAGGGGGGCCTCGAGGTGCTTGTGGATCGAGCGGCCACACTCGTCGTCGTAGTCGCCATCGTGGTCGCTTTCCCACCAGGCGCGCGGATCGTCGATGTAGATGAGGTCGCGCCCTGGCGAGAAGGTTGGCATGTGGATCGAGCCGCTGGCCTCGCCCTCGCGTATGTTCGGCATGTAGGTGTTGCGGGGGAAGCGCTCCGGCATGGTGCGCTCGGGAACCGCATTCGTGGCGACGGCAACGGTCTCCCCGTCATCCGGTGCCGGCTCCTGCGTCTGTTCCGGCCGCTGCGGACGCCGGCAGGCCCACCCGAGCAGTATCACGAGGTGGGCCAGCAGGACAATGCCCAGCACTGGTAGCCACGCCGGGCGTCCGCCGGCCGTGTAGGGGGACGCCGGTTTATACTGCTTCAATATCGACATCGCCTATCGCTGCCAGGTTCCCGCGATGACGTTCGAGCGCCGCGACCCCTTGGCGTCGATGATGACGAAGGCCGCCTGGCAGGGGTTGGGCACACCCCTGAGCGACCAGCCGCCATAGCCGCCGGTGACGTGGCTCAGCGAGCGCGAGGTGCGGCTGGTGGAGATCCAGTCGAACTTGCCGCCGATCCACTGGCCGGCGTCGTTCATGACAAAGAGGCAGCAGATGGCATCCGCCTGCGAGTTGCCCATGCCCCAGGCCGACAGCGTCGGGCCGGCCCACGAGTAGGAGAGATTGCCGCCCGAAATCCGCAGGTTGGCGATGCGGGGTGCGGAGAGCCTGGCACCGCTACCGTTGAATCCCCCATAGGAGAAGCGGAACGCGGAGAAGGGCGCCTCGTCGCCGGCCGTGGCTGCCGCATCGCCGCCCGCGTCCGCAGCCTGTGCCTGCGCGCCGCCCTGGTTGTTCTCGTTCGCCGCGGGTGCCGCCGCGGGTGCCGCATTGTCTTGCTGGCTCCAGAAATTGCCGTCCTGATCGGAGGATTCACACCCCATCATGAGTAGGGCTGCCAGCAAACCTGTCACCAATCGCCATTCACGCATCGTCTGTTCTCCAAGTTTCAAAGGCTTGTACCAATCAAAGCAGCGTAGTGTATCAGCAAGCGCCGCGGCTGTAAAGCGGCAGACTGATTTTTGTCGTGGAAATTTCAAAAGTAGAAAAGCTGGAGCGAGCAAAAGTGGAATGGAAGCGAGGGTCAGCACGGTCGGTTTGTGAAGAGGATAACCGGGAGTGCGCCCTTTTGCGGGTGTTCTTCAGGATGGATATTTTGCCGTCGGGATGCTCGTAGAGAAAGGCACGGGTTCCCGTGGGCATGCGGGTTGGGAACCGCTCGTTCCTGAAGAAGACGTATCCGCCCTGCGCCACCTTGAC
>JAAYLN010000295.1 GCA_012521875.1 Lentisphaerota bacterium
CGCCCGACGATGGCCTGGTTGGCGATCTCCATGCGTCCGTTGACGCGGAAGCCGTTGGGGAACCAGGTCTGGTAGATGCCGACGTAGGCCGAGGCGGGGTCGACATCCACCGTCGCGCCGACGCGCAACGTGGCGAAGACGTAGCAGTCGCCGGCCTGCTCTGCGGTGGCGGTGTAGCCGATCTCGGCGAATCCGGTGTTCATCCAGATCTTCTCGGGTTCTCCCTTAAGGGCCACCTTGAACTGGCAATACTCGGTGCCGTCCTTATCCTTCTGGCGGGTCATGCGCTTGCCGCCCGTCATATCCTTGGCGGTAATGCGCAGCACCGCGTTGCGCGGCGTGCGGTTGGTGGGCTGGAAGTCGGTACCGAACATCTGGGTGACGCGCTTGCCGTAGTCGCCACCGCCCTCGGCGAGCCACTTGTGGTAGCGGTTGTTGGCCGAGTCGTTCAGCGCCGCATTCCAGTCGTACCAGAGCGCCTCGAGCGAATCGGGCATCTTGAACTTCATCCTGGCGGCCGGGCCGAGCATGTCCTGGTAGCGCCAGATGGCGAGCGAGAGGCCGGGGATCTGCGCGCGGCGGCAACGGGGACCATACACCGGATCCTTCGCGGTGGCGCGGACGGCGTTCTGGAGGGCACGGTACATCTTGACGGCATCCTCGTCGGTAATGAAGTGCGAGGTGTCGGGCACGTAGCAGCCGTACCAGGTCCGGCGCTGGCGCAGGCGCGCATGTTCGAGTAGATCGATGTACTCCTTGACGCCCTTCCAGCCGGGGCCGAAGTTGGCCTTGCAGTAGGTCGTAATCAGTTCCTCGACATCCAGGTCGGGATTCCACGCCAGCTTGCCGTGGAGATAGAGCTTCATCTCGCTGAGGTCGCCGCAGCCGCAGAACTGCATCTGCGTACCGACGCCGCGCACATTGAGGCGCTTATAGTAGCGGAAGGACTGCGCTATGATGTAGGAGTTGGGGAACGGGATCATCCAGTCGCGGAAGTTGGCGAGGTATTCCCAGACGTAGGTACCATTGCCCGGAGCGACGTTGCGGCAGAACTGCGCCAGGGAGTAGGCGGAGCGCTCGTTGCAGTCGGCGGGCAGGCAGTGGTTGCGCCAGAGTTCGGCGGAGGAGCCGCTGACGTTGGGTTCGAGCTTCAGGTTGGGATTGGCCGGCTGGCGGTCGCCGTAGGGCAGGAAGTTGAAGCGCAAGTTGGGGTACTGCTTGCCGAAGGTCCGGGCGACGCGGTTGGCAAGCAGGTAGCACTGTACCGAAGGCACCTCGGAGCCGTCGGGGTCGAGGTACTCGCGCACCTTCTCCATGCAACTGTCGCAGTCGCAGTAGTGGGAGCAGTCGCCGATGGCGACTGAAAGCTCGCGTGTGCCGGGATGCTTGGCGAGGTGTTCGCCGATCTCCTTGAGAAGCTGCGTCCACATCTCCTCGTTGGAGATGCAGACCCAGTTGAAGTTGCGGCTGTCGGTGGCGCGCACCCAGGCGTACCACTCGGGATGCGTCTTGCCGAAGTCGCGGTTCCGCACCCACTGGGTGGTGATCGCATGGTTGTAACTGTGCGGATAGTCCTCGGCAAGGTCGGGATAACCCGCCTTGGTGGCGATGGATTTGGAGACGTGATTGCGCAGCTTATGGTTGAAGGCGAAGTCGTTCCAGCCCGTGTCGGACCATGTGTGGCGCTGCAGATACATGAAGGGCCAGTCGACCTTGTTGTAATCGCCTGCAATGGCGAGGTGGGCGATGCGCGGCACATAGTCGAAGTCGCGCGCGCAGAAGACGACGCCGAAATGCTCCAGCAGCTCATAGGCGGCGTAGAGCACGCCGCGCGAGCGGTCGCCCGTGACCTCGAGAGTGTTGGCGTCCTTGACGCGCACGCAGAGCTCCTCGGGGTTCTGCGGCTTGTAGGGGGTGCCGACGAGGATCGTGCGGTAGCCCGGCACGGGCTTGTCCGCCACCATGAAGCGCGCGCCCGAGATGCGGCCGAGGAATTTCGCCAGCTCGTTGGCCGCATAGCGCACGCCGTTGGTGACGCCGCCGTGGACGACGATGACCGCCTCGGCCTTGCCGTCTCTGGCGATGACAAACTCCGGTGCGGCGGCGCGCGCCGCGAAGGGTGCGGCAACCAGGCCCAGGAGCATGGTGCATACAAAAATCCGCATGCGCTTGAAAGGTGCGCAGGTGGCGACGATGGTGCCTTGGGCAAGCTTGCTAGTCATAATTCTGTGATTCCCTATCGTGGTCAAATGATCTCGTCCAGCAGGCAGCGGCCGGGGGCCATGGTGAGAGGCCAGTCGGCGTATGCCTCGGCGAACTCGACGCCGATCTTCCTGCCGTGGTACATCTCGGCGATGCGGCGCTCCGCGGCGATCTGGTCGCCGCTCTGACAGACATACAGGCCTAGCAGCGCGTACTTGCGCTCGGCCGTGGTGGTGATGTCAACATAGCGGTCGGCGTGGAAGTGGCGGGACTGGTGAACCTGCTCCATGAAGTAGACTTCGGGAAAGACCCGCGAGAGCTGCATGGCACGCTGGAAGGCGGCGGCCGACATCGAGTGGTCGGCATGGCAGTCGATGGGCCAGTGGGCAATCGCGGCGCGCGGACGGATTTGCGAGAGCAGTGCCGCGAGTTTGGCGCAGGTCTCCGGCCTGGCGTAGGAGTCGCCGTCGATCTCGTCGAGCCAGTGGAGTTGCGCGCCGAGCATGGCGCAGGCGGCCTCCTCCTCCTGGATGCGCTGCGCCCTGCAGGAGCCGTCGAGGTAGGCGGCCTCGCCAAGGCCGCGCTAGCCGTGGGTGAAGTCTATGACGTGCAGATCGTATTTGCCGAGGTCGGCAAGCCGGAAGGCGAGCCCGGCGCAGCCGCAGAGGTCATCGGGGTGGGCGCAGACAAAGGCGATCGCCTCGCGTCCGCCGTCATTTCCTGTGTTCATTTCTGGTTATCGTTCAAGGTGGCTGAAATTGCCATGCCACCGCGCCAAGCGCCGTGCGAAAGGCGCGGTGACGTGGTCTGGCGCTATCAGGGTGCCAGGGCGGGCTGGGTCTTGCCGAGGTAGGCGGGATCAACGAGGATCACGCTCGCGAGGTCGACGTAGTGCGGAGCCGGCGGAGCATTGGTCTCCGCTGCGCGCGGGACGAGGTTGACCTTCATGCCCTCGACCAGCCTGGCGCGGCCCAGGGAGACAAGCTGCCAGGACTCATCGCCGAGCGATCCGGTGACGTAGCGGCGCGCGGGTGTCTGGACGGCGCCGCACTCGGTGCAGTGCTTGGGTGTCGTGAGTGTCGCCTGCGCGGGATCCTGGTCGAGCGCGATGGCGGCGCCGATGCGCACCTTGAGGAAGACGTTCCAGTCGCCGGCCTCGGCGGCCTTGACCGTCCACGAGACGGCCTCGACGGGCGCGTTGGTGTTGAAGGCCGCGGCGCGGGCGTACTTGAAGGCATCAATCTTGTCCTCCTCGACACGCACATTCTCGCCCTTGTCGAAGGTGTCGGCGGTGACCACGATGGAACGCGCCTGCGACTGCGCGTCGGCACCCTTCACGCCCTTCTCGATCAGCGCGGGATCGACCAGGATGAACTCCTTGACGTCCACGAAGTCGCAGGGATGGAGCACGCCGTTCATGATCCAGATGCGCGAGTCCTTGAAGAGGCGGCGCTTGCCGAGCGAGACGGTGTGCCATGCGGTATCGCCGAGGCGTCCCTGCACCTGAAGGTTGGCGATCTCCATGCTGCCGCCGGTCTTGACGCCGTTGGGGTACCACTGCTGGTAGATGCCCATGTAGGCGACAGCGTTGTCCACTGGCACCGTCGCGCCGGTACGCACGGTGGCGAAGATGTACCAGTCACCGGCCTCGTCGGCCTTGGCGGTGTAGCCGATCTCGCTGTAGCCGGGGTTCATCCAGATCGACTCCGCCTCGTTGTGGAGCGCGACCTTGATCTGGGCGTAGTTCGTGCCGTCCTTGTCGCGCTGCCGCGTCATCTTCTTGCCGCCGGTCATCATGCCGGGGTCGATGCGGATGACCGAGGCCTTGCGCGGGAAGACGGTCGGTACCGGGGCTGAATTGGTGAACATGTTCATCACGCGCCGCTCGTAGCCGTCGGTGCCAAAGTTCTCGCCGAGCATGCCGTAGTTGGCACCCTTGTGCTCGGGGGCGAAGATCGCCTCCTTCCACTCCTTCCAGATCGTCTCGCGCGGGCGGAGCGTGAAGCCGAGGCGCTTGGCAGGCTCGATCATGTCGTTGTAGCGCCAGAGCGTCAGCGAGAGGGCCGCGATGCGCGTGCGGCGGGCAAGCATGTTGCGCGGCTTGTCGTTGCTGGTGACATTGACGGCGTTGTCGAGGGCGCGGAGCATCTTGACGCAGTCATCGTCGGTGAGGTAGTGGGCGGTCTCGTTGACGTAGCAGCCGTACCAGGTCCACCGCTGGCGTAGGCGCGCATGTTCGAGGAGGTCGAAGTACTCGCGCACGAAGCGGGCACCGGCGCCGTAGGCGGCGTTCATGTAGGTGTCGACCAGTTCCTCGAGGTCGGCATCGGGATTCCACGTGAGCTTGCCGAAAAGCCAGAAGTTGAACTCGGCCAGATCGCCGAAGTAAACGAACTGCATCTGCGGGGAGACGCCGCGGATGTTGAGATCCTTGTAATACTTCGCGGTACGGGCGAAGATGGTGTGGTTGGGGAACGGGATCAGGAAGTCGTTGAAGTTCGTCAGGTAGTCCCATACGTAGGTGCCGCAGCGCGGCGAGGCCATGCGGCAGATGCGGCCGAGGCATTGCTCCGAGCGCTCGTTGCAGTCGGCCGGCAGGCCGTGGTTGCGCCAGAGCTCGGCCACGCAGGCGCCGACATTCTCCGAGAGCTTGATCGCGGGGTTGGCGGGCTGGCGCTCGCCGTAGGGCAGGAAGTTGAAGCGGATCTTCGGGTACTTCTTGGCAAAGTGATCGGCGATGCGGTTGGCGAAGAGCACGCACTGCACATTCCACGCCTCGGCGCCGTCGGGATCGGGATACTTGCGGACGAGCTCGGTACACTTGTCGCACTCGCAGAAGTTGGCGCAGTCGCCGATGGCCACGGAGAGCTCGCGGTGGTCGGGATGCTTGGAGAGGAACTCGTCGATCTCCTTGAAGATCTGCTGGTACATCTCCTCGTTCGAGACGCAGACCCACATGCCGTTGCGGGCGTCCTTGTTGCGCACCCAGGCGTAGAAGTCGGGACGCGTCTTGGCGAACTTGCTCGTCAGGAGCCAGCGCGTGCCGATGGAGTGGTTGGTGTCGTGCTGGCGCTTGCAGACGAGATCCTCGGGGATGCCGGGCTTGCGGCCCGTGACCTGCATGCGGGTGCGCAGGATCTGGCTCCACTTGTTGCGGTTGCCGCCATAGGCGATCTCCGACCAGGTCGAGCGCTGCTCGTAGAAGAAGGGCGCGTCGGTCTTGGCGTAGTCGCCGGGCAGCGAGATCTCGCTCTTGCGCGGCGCATAGGCGAAGTCGTGGGCGACAAAGACGCAGCCGAAGGTCTCGAGCAGGTCGTAGGCCGCATAGACGGTGCCGATGGGGCCGTCGCCGGTGACCTCGAGGGTGTTGGCATCCTTGACGCGGATGCTGATCTCATCGACCGCCTTGGCCTGGTAGGGCGTGCCCAGGGCGAGCGTCTTGAGTCCGGGGACGGGCTTGTCGCTGATCCTGAACTCCGCGCCGGTGATGCGGTTGAGGAAGTTGGTGAGCTCCGTGGCGGCGAAGTTCACGCCGTTGGTGGCGATGCCGCCGTGGGGCACGATGGCGATCTGCGCCTTGCCGTCCCTGGCCAGGACAAAGGGCGCGGGCGCGGCAAGAGCTGCCGAGGCTGCAACGGCAAAAGCCGCCGCGAGGGCGAAGGTGGTCGTTCTGATGTTCATAAACCTCTCTTTTACTGCAGGTGATGAGTAGCGGAGAGCATAACATTTGCACGATGCGTGCCAAGCAAGCTACTTCTTTGTGTCGTGGAAATTTCAAAAGTAGAAAAGCTGGAGCGAGCAAAAGTGGAATGGAAGCGAGGGTCAGCACGGTCGGTTTGTGAAGAGGATAACCGGGAGTTCGCCCTTTTGCGGGGTGTTCTTCAGGATGGATATTTTGCCGTCGGGATGCTCGTAGAGAAAGGCACGGGTTCCCGTGGGCATGCGGGTTGGGAACCGCTCGTTCCTGAAGAAGACGTATCCGCCCTGCGCCACCTTGAC
>JAAYLN010000296.1 GCA_012521875.1 Lentisphaerota bacterium
GTCTGTCAGCCTCGTCACTGGCGCGTCAGGCACTGGCGGAAGAGGGCATCATGCTTGCGGGCCACCGCAGCCGACTCGTAACGCCCCAACTGGTGCGGGAGGCGGAACTGGTGGTGGTTATGGAGCGCCATCATTTCGACGACATCATCACCTGCTACCCGACGGCACGCGACAAGGTCTTTCTGCTGGGGATCTTCACCCCGCAGGAGGATGGACGCGGTATCGCCGATCCTGTTGGCGGCACGCTGATGCACTACCGTCAGTGCCGCGACACCATCAAGGCTGCTCTTCCGGGGCTGATGAAGTTTCTAGACGTTCTGGCATGACGCCGCTCCGCCACTCACCAAGGATATGGGCCAGCAGTTCCTCGCGCGAGGCGAAGCGGCCATCCAACTGGTAGTCGCTGGCACGCGTAATCCAGGCTCCCATTTCAGGCCCCGCTTCCATGCCCGCGGCCAGCAGGTTGCGCCCCATGATCCAGGGCTTGGGCAGCACCGGCTCGTTCTTAAACTCCTCCATCTTCCGCTCCGCAAACTCCAGCACCGAGAAGTCCCCGGAGCTGCAGGCGGCATCGAGGCGGTGGAGCGCGAGATCCCACTTGAATGTCGGCGCGCCCATGAAGCGCCTGAGGGTGGGCTTGCGCATGCGCGGCAACTCGGAGAATGTCATGTGGCGCCGCACAAGCGCCGCAACGTTATCACGCAGCTCAGCCGGCATCCTGAGACGGTCGAGTATCTCATACGCCATCTCCGATCCGACGGCCGCATGGTTCGGCGAGCGTATGATTTCATTGCCATCCGCGTCCTGCCCGATACTAGTGGTAGGGGGCTTGCCGATATCGTGGAACAGAACCGCGTAGGCCAGCGTCGCGTCGCGTTCCCTTGGCATGCGGTCGAGCATCATGAGCGTGTGCGTCCAGACATCACCCTCGGGATGAAATTGCGGCGGCTGACGCACACCGCGCAGCGCGGCGACCTCGGGCAGGAACTGCTGCAGCAGACCAAGACGGTCGAGCCACTCCAGCGCCACGGAAGGCCGCGGCGACTCCACCAGCATGCGGGTGAACTCCTGCGCGATACGCTCGGCGCTTACCAGGCGCAGCCCCCCGGCACATGCCGCGGCCGCCTCGGCGGTCGCGGGATCGATGTCGAACTCCAGCACGGAGGCAAAGCGCACCATGCGCAGCATCCGCAGGCGATCCTCCGTGAAACGCGCCACCGGATCGCCGATCGCCCGCAGGTAGCGTCGCTTGAGGTCATCACGTCCCCCGACGAAATCGAGGATTTCGCGGGAGGTGGCATCGTAGAAGAGTCCGTTGATGGTGAAATCGCGGCGCTCAGCGTCGGCGGCGGCATCGGCATAGCTCACCTTCTCGGGGTGGCGTCCATCAAGGTATTCGCCATCCGCGCGGAAGGTGGCCACCTCGTAGTTATAGCCATCCATCCTGACCACGACCACACCGAAGGCGCGCCCCACCGCGTAGGTTTCACCCGCGAAGAGCGCCTCGACCTGTTCCGGGCGGGCGGCGGTGGCGATGTCGATATCCTTGACCTTGCGCCCCAGCAGCGCATCACGCACACAGCCGCCGGCCAGCAGCGCCTGATGCCCGGAATCCGTCAGGCGGCGGACGATCCTGATCGCCGCCTTGAGCAGAGGAGTGTCGCTTTCAAAATAATCCATACTCCAGTGGTTTCCCGAACTGAAAAAGGCATTTTGCACAATATACATGCAAATAGGCAATAGAAATGTTACCCAGATGGGGTAATCGGTTGGTGACAGGGAGCGCGCATGGAGAGTGGATGGGATGCAGGTGGATCGTCCTCGTCCTCGTCCTCGTCCTCGATTCAGCCGACAAAGTGGGGAGACAAGGTGCACGGAGACAAGGTGTGGAGACAAAGTGTGGAGACAAAGTGTTGGAGCTAAGCACCCACTTAAACCCACACTTAATCCCCTTTAATCCGAGTTCCGCCCGCTCTCCATGCTCTGTCCGCACGCCCCTTTGTCACTAACCGGTTACGGTGCAGGTTACGGCGCAAGCTCGACAATCGGTAGCATGGATGCTACTCTGAAGACAAATCCGGTTGGGGCGGTTTCCCCATTCTACCGGCCGAACAGGGCCGCCGGCATTTAACGCTGAACCAATACAGTGAGCAGATGGATTGGGCTTGGAACCGGCTCACTTGTCTCACAACACAGGATACGGCGATGATCAAGCGTTTGTATGTTGACAATTACAGGAGTCTGGTCAATTTCGAGCTTCCGCTGCAGGAACTCACCTTGCTGATGGGTCCGAATGGCGTTGGAAAGACTTCTGTTCTGGATGTAATGTTCGCGTTGCGTCAGCTTCTAGCCGGTGTCGCGAAGGTAACGGATGCGGAGGTCTTCCCGGCATCGACGCTGACTCGTTGGCAGACACGCCCCCTGCAAACCATCGAACTGGATGTGGAACTGGCGGGGGAAACGTTGCGTTACCGGCTGGAAATCGAACATGAGAAGGCAGGCAGGCGGGCAAGAATCATATTGGAAACTCTCAAAGTCGATCAGAACCCACTGTTCGCATTCCATAGTGGTTCAGTACGGCTTTACCGTGACGATCACACGGAAGGACCAACCTTCACGGCTGACTGGGGGGAATCGGCGCTGGCCCGTGTCGCGCCCGGCGGAGACAACATTCGGCTTGGACGCTTCCTCGACTTCATGCGGAAGGTGATGGTCTGCGGCCTGTATCCCGCGAACTTCACCGCCGAAGCCTCCACCGAAGATCCCATGCTTCAACGCGAGGCCGGTAATTTCGCGGCCTGGTATCGGCACATACTGCTCGAACGCCAGGATCTGGTGCCGGAGTTCACGCAAGCATTAAAGGATGTCATCCGAGGATTCCAGGGCATTCGCATGGAAAAGGTTGGCCTTGATACACGCGCGCTCATGGTAATGTTCAAAGAGCACAACGACAAGTACGAGTTGCGATTTGACGAAATTTCGGATGGCCAGCGCGCGCTCATCGCCCTGTATTCGCTCGTGCGCCTTGCCGCCGGCCAGGGCTACACGTTCTTTCTCGATGAGCCGGACAACTACCTGGCCCTTCCGGAGATTCAGCCTTGGCTGATTGAACTGGCGGATGCGTGTGGCGAAGACGTACCGCAGGCGGTCATTTGCTCGCACCACCCGGAGCTGATCGACTATCTGGGATCCGACTGCGGATTATTGCTGGAACGAGAGAGCTCAGGCGTGACAAAGACAAGACCCGTAAGCGAACTCGCCGTCGAGGGAGGGCTCAAGTTGTCCGAAGTCGTAGCCAGAGGGTGGGAACAATGAGCCGGTCCGTCAATGTCGTGATTCTTTGCGAAGACCGCCAACACGAGGCCTTTGCACGCCGCTTCCTGGCTTTGGCAGGAAGGGGAACGCGCGTACAACGGGTCGAGATTAGCCCGAAAGGACGCGGATCGGGAGAACAATTCGTATGCGCACGCTTCGCAAGGGAACTGGCCTTCTATCGCTCAAGGCAGCATCGCGTGGAGCAGGCGCTGGTCGTTGTCGTTGACGGCGACGCCAAGGACGCTCTGGCACGCGAGACACAGCTTGCGGAGATCGTGATGAAAGCAGGCCAGGAGCCCCGAAAAGCAAGTGAACGCGTGGCGATATTTGTTCCCGCACGGAACATCGAGACATGGCTTGCCTATCTGGACGGGCAAGATGTCGACGAAACCACCCCGTACCCGCGACTGCCGCGTGAACGTGAATGCAGGCGGCATGTCGATGCCCTGCACAAAATGTGCCGTCACGGCGCTTTGCGGCAGCCGGCTCCGCCGTCACTGGCGGTAGCCTGTGAAGAGTGGAAACGCCTGGGAACGCCATCAAGAGTGGGGAGCTGACAGGTTTGACGATGCTTCAAGCCGTACGCGAGGCGTTGGCGCTGGCGCTGGCGAAATATCGATTCTGCCTGATGGTTTTTCCTGATTCCTGGTCGCCTGTTCAACTTTTGTTTCAACTGTAATCTGCTAGTGACAGGGGGCGCATGGAGAGCGGATGGGATGCAGGTGTATCGTCCTCGTCCTCGTCCTCGTGTTCAGCCGACAAGGTGTGGTGACAAAGTGTTGGAGCGAAGCACCCACTTAAACCCACACTTAATCCCGCTCTTAAACGGCACACTTCATCTACCCGCTTACTCCCTCGCCTGCCTTCTTCCTTAAGTCTTCATCCTTCATCCTTCATCCTTAAAAAAAAGCCCGGGCGCATTTCGCACCCGGGCGGCCTCTCAAGCGGCATGGCGTTAGCCGATGCTAACCTTGATGCTCCGAGGTTTGGCGGCCTCGCGTTTCTTGAGCGTGACCGTGAGGATGCCGTTGGTCAGCTTGGCGCTGACCGCCTCGGGGTCAACATCATCCGGCAGCGCATAGGCTGCGCGGTAGTTCACCACCGGGAACTCCTGGCGGATGCACGTCAGGCCTTCACGGGGCGTCTCCTCGCGATGTGCCTCGATAGCCAGCGTCTGCTCCTCAACCTGTACCTGCAGATTCTTCTTCTCGATTCCCGGCAGGTTGAGACGCAGCTCGTATGCATCCTCGGTTTCGCGGAAACGCATGAGCGGCGCCACAGTGGCACGGGCCACCTGTTCTGCACGGGTCACCGCCACTTCCTCTTTCTTCTTGTCAATGTCCTTCTTCATGTCACAGTCCTTTCCTTAATCGAAGTTGAAAACCAGGTTCCTGCCGCGCGGCTTACACAGCACCCACTGCGATAAGCCGGCGCTTGGCGGCAGCCGCCTTCGGAAGGTTCAGTGTCAGAATGCCATTGGCGAAGGACGCCTTGACGGCATCGACCTCGACCGCGAAGGGCAGCCGGAGCTGACGCGCAAACTGCGGACACTTGTCCGTCTTGTCCGCCTTGTCAGGCTTGCCCTGCAGCGTCAGGACATCGCCCTCGATGCTGACTTCAACCTGGCCGGGCTCAACACCCGGAAGCTCAGCTTCCAGCACCAGGGTCTGGTCAGACTCCCAGGCATTGATACGCGGACGCCACTCCCGCAGCAGAGGGGCGCTCTGAACATCCTGCTCAAAAGCGTTCAGAACTTCGTCCAGAAGGCCCCAGGCCATATTCATGTAGTTGTAACCGTTCATGTTCGCTTCCTTTCTCGTTAAAAGTCTCACCCAATTGCGAGCACCTTATATCAAGCAAGCCGCGTGCCAAACCGCCTTGTAACAACATAAATCATTGTATTTCAACGATTTACAACACCAGCACCCCAACTTAAAACAAGCGCATTTAGTGACACTTTGTCTCAAGACAGCAATACGGCTATGAGACATAGTGTCCCACCATGTCACCGCCAGCCCATTGGCATATACAAATAGCGCATGTCGAAGCTACAGATGCAGCTTAAACCGTCCTCGTCCTCGTCCTCGAAAACGATTGAACCGCCAAGACGCCAAGAGCGCCAAGAGGAACCACGAAAGAAAAGACACGCAGAGCGGGGTGTTTAACCGCAAAAGACGAAAGAGACGTGAAACTGGGAGTAAGCAAGTACCAGGCCGCATGTTCGAGTACGATTACGAGGACGACGACGAGGACGAGCGTGAGCCCATCAATCACAAATCTCAAATCCCAAATCCAAAATCTCAAATCCCCGTCCCCTTTCCCGCTTGAAGCCAGCCCCGAAAGATGCGACATTATGCGCAGCCCTTGCAGGAGCTCCTGATCGACCCCGAATCGCCTACCACGAGCACCCATGCAAGGAGGTCGATAACAAGGATTTTCATCTAAACCTGCCATGCTCGCTTTGCCACACCGCCCCCATCTCCCATTGATCGCCGCGCTCTGCGCCTGCGCCCTTGGCCTCCATGCCCAGACGCCGGCCAAGTCCTTCACCCTGCAGGAAGCACGCACGGAGCGTCTCTTCGGCCCCTACGTACTGCAGGACAGCACGCGTGTGCAGGTGGACGGCCATGCTTACCAGATGCGTATCGTCCCCCCCGATCGCCTCTCCTTCATCTCCATTGCCAGCGGACGGGTCTACGGGCCGGTACAGACTATCGAGGGGCGCCTCGTTGAACTGAACAGGAAAATGTACGCCTTCTCCTGGCACAAGGCAACAACAGCGACTGCGCCGGCAACTACCACCACGCCACGCACACCGCCGCTTTCACAGGTACCGCCACCACTTCCAGAACCGATCCCCATTCCCCCGCTGGTGGATCCCGCTCCCCCCAGACCGCGCACATTGCTGCCGGAGGTCGGCACCGCATGGCATGTCACCGGCTGGCTGGCGCCGCTTCACGAAACGGCCCTAAGATGGAAGGTTGATAGCAAGAGTGGAAACGACAGCGATCTTTCACGTACGACCATCGGCGCGGGCGTGACCTGGCATGGCTGGCTTGCCACTCTGGGGTTCTCGCCCTCCGTCTCGGGCGGCGCCCTGCTGCCGTACGGCATGGACGTCACGGAGGCCGAGCTGGACGACGGCACGGGCTGGTCGCTAGCGCTCGGCTACCGGCGCCCCTTCCTCCGGCAGGGTAACTGGGAGGCCTCCTTTGGCGGACGTATCTCTATAAGCCAGGACAAGCTGGATCTCAAGAGCACCACCGCGATCGGACAGGTAAGCACGAACGACACGCTTGATGTGATCTACGAATCGGATACCAGCAGCGTCAAGGTTACCGAACTGGCCCTCTGGCTCGATGCCGGCATCACCTATACCAGAGAGTGGTGGGGGCTATTCGCCAATCTCTACCTGCAGCCTCTCAACTCGATCGATGTGAGCGGGGGACTGGAAATGAACGGACATAAGCTCTCCATCGACGCCGAACGCAAGCACCCCCTTGCCTTCGGCATCGGCGGCTGGGTCGGTGCCTCCCCCTTGCGCGGCTTTGCCGACTACACCTACGGCACCGAGAGCTTTCTGCGGATAGGCGTGCTATATGACTTCTGACGATCTCCAGTTCCCACAGGACGGCGAAGTCAGCCGCACCGCGCTTGATGAAGCCCTGCAGGCCGAGTTCCGGCAGCGTATTCTCGAGACGACCGACTGGCAACGCTTCACGCTGGCACGTCACCGCCGCGGCCGTGGCGCCGGGCGCGAGAGTCTGCGTCCCCTGATGATCCGCGATGCCGTCTGCTGGCAGCTTGAACGCGTCGATGCGGGACGCACCACCGTATCCAACATCGCCACCATCACGGAACTGACCGAAGCCCTCGAGCGCCTGCTGCAGGAGACGGGCCCGCGCGAGTATCACCTGCAATCCACGTCCGGCGACCTGCATGTGCGCGTGACGCGCAAGGGGCGCACGCTCGTCGCCCGCGGCCAGGCGCAAACCGGCGCCGCACCCGTAGCCCCCCCACCCCATGACCGGGTCAAGCGCCAGCCGCTGACGCAGTTCGACGCCACGGCCCTGCTGCGCATTACCGGCATCGGTGACGCCCACGGCGGCATCCGCGCCTCGATGCGCGGCAAGTACGATCAGATCAACGCCTTCCTGCGCGAACTGGAGACCGCCCTGCCTGACAAGCCGTCCGAACGACCGCTTGAGATTGTCGACTGCGGTTCCGGTCTGGCCTACCTGACACTGGCAGCCACCATCTACCTGCAGCAGGTACACGGGCTCGATGTGCGCGTGCACGGGATCGACCGCAACGCGACGCTGGTCGGGAAGGCCAACGCCCTGGCGCGCGATCTCGATCTCGCAGACAAGGTGACCTTCATTGCCGCCGATCTGGCTGACTGCACACTGGATGTCCGCCCCGACCTGCTGCTGAGCCTGCACGCCTGCGACGCCGCCACCGATCTCGCGCTGGCGCGCGGTGTGGAATGGGGAGCCGCCACGATGCTGGTGGCGCCCTGCTGCCAGCACGACCTGCAGCGCCAGCTCCGCGACAGCGGCCCGATGCGCGCCCTGCTGCGCCACAACATCCTGCGCGAGCGCCAGGCCGACCTGCTCACCGACGCCTTCCGCGCCCAGTTGCTGCGCATGCTGGGCTACCGCGTCAGGATCGTGGAGTTCGTCGCCCCCGAGGCGACCGCCCGCAACCTGCTGCTGCGCGCCACCGCCGGACTGGCCAGGGGCCAGGGCATGGTGGTCGAGGAGTACCTCGCCCTGCGCGACTTCTGGCGGGTCACCCCTATCCTCGAGGAACTGCTCGCCCCCCGCCTCGGCACCTACCTCGGCACCCCGGCCGCCTCCGGCGCGGAGCATGCAAGGGGAACCGCGAATGGACGCGAATGAGCGCGAATGAACGCGGATGGATGATGTTATTTTAACCGCGAAAAACGCGAAAAGCGCGAAAATGGCGCTACGCCGGCGCGACAGCGTGGTAGGGCGACGCCGTCCCGGCTAGCCCAGTGATGGAGCGATGGAGTGTGCAAGGGGAACCGCGAATGAACGAATGGGCGCGAATGGATGGTGTTTGTTTAACCACGAAAATCACGAAAAAAGGAGATGCGCCGGCGCGACAGCGTGGTAGGGCGACGCCGTCCCGGCTAGCCGCAGCGATGGAGCGATGGAGCGCGCAACGGGAACCGCGAATGGGCGCGAATGAACGCGGATGGATGGTGTTTGTTTGCCTCTGTTTCGCTGGTTGATCATACGACTCAGTCGTATGATCGAAGAGTGTAAAAGGAGAGGTAAAAGACGCGGTGGCTCCGACGCGTACGGGATAGGGCGGCGGCCACGCGGCGACCACGCCGCGTATGCTGGGCAAAGACCCGGTGCTGATCCAAAACGGCCCGTTCGGTCACCACGCGTGGCGCACTACGTGCGCAAGCGGTTTTGAGTGCGCGGACCAGGACTCGCTTTCTTCCTCACCGCATGCGGCGGCTTATGCCGACTCGGCCGGCACGGCCGGGACGGATGTACCGTCATCGCAGTTCGTGTCGGCTGCAAAAACGCCTGTCCCCCTGGTCGGAGTACCGCCTTCAGGCGGAAGCGATTCAGGGGCTTCAGCCCCGTTCCCATACCCCCTTTTTTTAAGAAAAAAGGACTTCGCGGGCCTTAAGGCCCTTGTTGACTTCCGGCTGAAGCCGGTACTCCGACGCGACTGCGACCATCATGCAAAACCGAGGCAAGAGAAAACAAGGGCTGAAAGCCCAGCCTATCATCCGGCAGATCAACCTGTTTCCATGACTATATCCCGCCCCTTCAGGGCTAGTTTGTTTTCGCCTCGTTACCCAGGGCGTTGCCCTGGGCTGGTATGTCACGCCCTTTCAGGGCTAGGGGCGCTTTTTGGAGGGACGATTATTGCGACCACTCGGTGGCTCGCAATCTGGAGGGTAAAAGCGCTGCGCTGCTCTTTTGCTGCCCAGTGGCAGAGAACGATTATTGCGACCACTCAGTGGCTCGCAATTTAGAGGGTAAAAGCGCTGCGCTGCCCTTTGGCTGCCGAAGATTAAGCGGGTGGAGTAAGTGTACCGATTAAGAGTGAGTTTAAGAGAGAGTTTAGAGTGTGCGCTTCGCGCCTCTTCAGGGCTTGCACTCACAACCTATCAGCTCCCCCTTTAGTGACCCTCATTACAGGCGTGAGCCAAACTATAGAACTTCCTCTACTTTTCGCGTGTTTCGCGGTTAAAGTTCCGCTTTCCTGATTCAAAACCCAGTCGCGGCCACCGCATCGCTCATGCTTCGGCGCGAAGCATTCCGCGACACATGCGCCTGCGAAGCAGGACATCCGCGTTATCCGTAGCTAAAAACCAGCCGCGCCCCGGCAACGCCGCCCGCCACAACTTTCCTGCTTTCCCGCTTTCCTGATTCAAAACCAGTCGCGGCCACCGCAGCGCGAATGTTCCGGCGCGAAGCACCCACCAAATCACAAATCTAAAATCACAAATCAAAATCGGCATCACCGGCCTCCGGCGCGGCATTCTCGTTACCCCAGACCTCCGTGTCCGGGGGCGTGTGCGGAAGTATTGGTGGGCGAGGCGGGACTCGAACCCGCAAGGGTTTCCCCACAAGATCCTAAGTCTTGCGTGTCTGCCAATTTCACCACTCGCCCGTGAAGCGGGATGCGAAAAGGGGTATATTACGCGTTCAGCTCGCGCCTGACAATGCTCATGAAGGGCTCGGGCACGTCCACCTCGATGATCTTCATCTCGCGCCGCGCGTTCTCGACCGAGTCGGAGGCGTGCGCCGCGTTGACCATGATGCTCGTGCCGAACTCGCGCCGGACGGAGCCGGGACGCGCCTTGCTGGGATCGGTGGCGCCCAGCAGATCGCGGATCTTGCGCACGGCGTCGACGCCCTCGTAAACCACCGCCAGACAGACGCTCGAGCCGGGGGCGTGCTTCCTGGCCTCGTCGCACGCAGTGGGACGACACCCGCTCATGAACTCGACGATGTTCTCGAACTCGCGCTCGGCAAAGCGCGAGGCCAGCTTCTCGCAGAGCGGGCGCACCATGTCGTCGTCGACCGGAAAGCCGAACTCGCGCGAGAGCGCCTGCGCGGCACGGCTGACACCGAAGTTGGGGAAGTTGCGCCGCAGGCTCTCGCGTACCGGGCCGTAGAACTCCTCGGCCTGCGCCACGCTCATGGAGAAGCGCTTGACGCAGACCATGCGCAGACCGGCGCTGGAGAGCACGTCGAGGATATTGCCGGCACGGTGGCTGGGAATGCGGAAATTGTCGGGCTTGAGCATCACGAGCGTCTGCTCGACCCCCTCGCCCTCGACCAGATCGTGCGCGCCGCGCACGAAACCGGCATCGGTAGCCACGAAACTGCTCCAGATGCGCAGCGTCTCGCGGACGACCTCGACCGAGGGGCCCATCAGCACGGCAGGCTCGAAGTAGCGGATGGTACCATCGGCATTCTGGACGAAATCGCCGTAGGTATCGCGCACCGTCTGTCCGCTGCCCCAGAGCAGGCGCGCGCTGCCGGTGACCTCGCGGATCTTGCGGACAGCGTCCTCGCCCTCGAAGAGCAGCATCACGGTGCGGTTGGGACGGCCGGAGACCGGATCGGGGGCGTAGTTCTTGCGGATGTAGTCGGCCAGCACGGCGGCCATGCCGGAGTCGTCGAGCTGCGCGCCCTCGACATAGTCGGCGTAGGCATCGACCAGCGCCTGCGAGGGGCCGAAGAGCTGCGCGGCCACCAGCTTGAGGTCGGTGCGCGCAAGATAGCGCCCCAGGACACCGCCCGTGCGCGACTTGCGAATCGTGTAGGGGTTGATCAGGACAAATGCTACTTCAGAGGCCATGTGTTACCACCTTTCCTAAAATCCGCCCGTATCAGCCGGCATCGAGCGGTACCACCGGCTTTGTTTTCCAAAGTCCGTCAAGATCGTAGTAGGCACGCGCCTCGGGTGAGAAGATGTGTACGATCACATCCACGCAGTCCGAGACAATCCAGCCGCTGTCGGGAGTGCCCGAGCCGCGGTAGCCGGTCACCTTATGCTCCTTGAGCTGCTGGCGCAGCTCACTGGAGAGCGCACGCAGATGCGGCGACGAGGTGCCGGTGGCCAGGATATGGAAGTCCGTGATGGACGAGGCGCCACGCACATCCACAATGCGGATGTCGGCCGCCTGCTTGGCGTCCAGGATACGGGCTAGCGTCTGGGCAAGTTCGAGGGAATTTATGGCTTACTCTCCTGCGCGGTAAAGGCCGCGCGACTCAATATAGCGCACGACCGAATCGGGAGTAAGATAGCGGATTTGGCGCTTTTGGGCAACACGTTTGCGGATTTCGGTGGAGGAGACATCGCAACTGCGGCCGCGGATGACGTTTGCCAGCAGCCGTTCGGGCCAGGGCGGCGGAAGTTTCAGGGCTTCGGGCGACGGGAGCTGATCGTATCCCGGCCGCTGCAGCGTGATGAAGTCGCAGAGCGGCAGCAGCTCCGCGACACGGTGCCAGGTGTGGAGTTCCAGCAGCGAGTCCATGCCGATGATGAAGAAGGGCTTGTCGCCGGGGCGCAGCTCATGCCACGCCAGCAGCGTATCGACGGCATACGACACCCCACCCCGCACCAGCTCCTGATCCGACCAGGTAAAGGCGGGGTTGCCGGCAATCGCCAGCTTGACCATCGCGAGGCGGTCCTCGTTGGAGGCCAGATTCGCGTGTGGCTTGTGCGGCGGCAGGTTGGCAGGCATGAAGACCACCTGCCCGACGCTTCCCGCGTCGAGCACGCTCTGTGCCATCAGCAGATGGCCGATATGTATGGGGTTGAACGACCCCCCCAGAATCGCCGTGCGGCTCATGCGCCTCATCCCCTCCGGCCATCCGAGATGGCCGCCAGCAAACCTACCATCACCAGCGCCGCCACCAGACTGCTGCCGCCCTGGCTGACAAAAGGCAGCGGTATGCCCGTCATGGGGATCGCCTTGACGACCCCGCCGACGTTGAGCAGCGCCTGTACCGTGATCATGGCCGTGAGCCCGACACCCAGCAGCAGTCCGAAGGGGCCCCGTGCCTGCGCGGCGATGGTCCAGCCGCGCAAGGCCAGCATAACAAAAATCAGCACCAGAAGCACGCAGGCAATGATCCCCAGCTCCTCGGCCAGCGCGGCATAGATGAAATCGGAAGAGACGATGGGGACGGATTGCGGTGCGCCGGCCCCGATGCCGGCGCCCCACAGGCCGCCGGCATACATGGCGGAGAGCCCCTGCAGAATCTGCCAGCCCTTGCCCGTGGGGTCGGCAAAGGGATTGAGCCAGACATCGAAGCGCGCACGCGCGTGCGCCGAGACCGCCCCCACGGCCAGGCCCGAGAGGAGCACGCCGAGGCTCCCCACCACCAGATAGCCGGGCTTGCGCGACACGGCGTAGAGCATGATGACCAGCACGGTATTGAGCAACAGCAGCAGCCCCAGGTCGCGCAGCAGGATGATCAGTCCCATCGGCACCGCCCAGAGGAGCGCGAAGCGCAGCAGCGTGCGGGCCGGCGGCATGGGGATGCCGATCTGCGTCTCGGAGAAGTCGGCACGGCGTCCGCCCAGGAAGGCGGCGAGGAAGATCACCAGCAACGGCTTGATGAGCTCGGACGGGTTGAGGTTTCCGGGCAGGTAGATGCCGCCGCGGTAGCGCCGCCC
This sequence comes from Lentisphaerota bacterium, assembly GCA_012521875.1. GTDB lineage: Bacteria > Verrucomicrobiota > Kiritimatiellia > RFP12 > JAAYLN01 > JAAYLN01. The sequence continues at coordinate 13,003 of JAAYLN010000296.1, forward strand.
GAAGACCAGCATGACCAGCAGCAGCGCCACCGCGACGCCGTAGCAGACCCAGCCCACCGCGACCAGTCGCCGGTAGCGGCCGGCCGATGCCAGCAGCAGCGCGGCAATCAGCGCCGCCATGCCGAGTGGCACGGCCAGCACGACCCCGCGTCCGCCACTGCCCGCGAAGACTCCCATGCGGAACTGGATGGCGAGCCCGATGCCCATCAGGAAGTAGGCCAGCACCACGATGCGGCTATCGGCCCGCATCTTCTTGTGGAAACGGAACACCATCCAGGTGGCCAGCATGCCGAGCGTGTAGCAGCCAAAGGCCTGGAACTGCCTCCAGGGGATGCTGGGCGCATTGGCCAGCCGCGTGGCCAGCAGCACCAGATGCGCCAGCGCCACGGTGAGCCACGTCAGCAGCCAGAGCGCATCCGGTGTGCCGCTGTCGCCCGTGCGCCGCTTAGACTTGCCTGACGCCCTTCTGCTCATGGCCCGGCACCTCCCGGCACGCGGATGATCCCGAGCCGCAGGGCCTCCTCCAGCAACGCACGGGCAATCGGCAGCGCGCCGCGCGCGCCGTATCCGCCGCGCTCGACCAGCACCGTCACCACCAGCGGCGGTTCGGCACCGGAGGCGAAGCAGGTGAACCAGGCATGATCCGCGCCGCCGGGAGCCTGCGCCGTGCCCGTCTTGCCGCAGACGGCCAACTGCGGAATGTCGGCGGCGCGGCCCGTGCCGTGCTGCACCGCCTCGCGCATCAGGCCGCGGACGTTGGCGGCGGCGGCGCGGGTGATGATGCGCTCGCCCGGCGGCAGTGTCTCCGGCCGTACCAGCAGCGGCGGATGCAGCACGCCGCCGCCGGCCACCATGGAGGTCCAGAGGGCCACGTGCAGCGGCGTAACCACCATGCGCCCCTGCCCGATCGCGAGCTGCGCCCGCGTCTTGCGGTCGGCAGTAGTCACCACCGGCACCGTGGCGGCACTGGTGGCCATGCGTCCGGTGGCCGACTCGTAGAGCGTGACGCGCTCGTTCAGATGCAGTTGCCTGACGATCTCGTTGAAGGCGTCGGCGGGACAGGCCAGACCGAGTTGGGCAAAGTATACGTTGGAGGAGTGGACAAATCCGCTGCGCAGACCGATGCGTCCGAAGCCGCGCCAGGTGCGTCCCTCGCGCTGCCGGATGTAGTACTCGCTATCGCGTATCGGCCGCGCATCGCGCGCCGCGCGGAAACCCCCGCCCGGGCAGTCGAAGACCGGCGCCAGCCGCTGGCTGACGGCCAGCGAGGCCATGACGATCTTGAAGGTCGAGCCCGGCGGATAGAGCCCCTGCAGCGGGCGGTTGAGCAGCGGGGCGTTGGCCGTGTCGTATTGCGCCTCGCCGGGACGGCAGGGATCGAAGGCCGGCATGCTGAGCAGCACCTTGACTGTACCGTCGTCGGCACGCATGACGACCACGGCGCCCTTCCTGCCCTGCATCAGATCATACGCCTTGCGCTGCAGCCGCGCGTCGATCGTCAGCAGCAGATCGCCGCCCTCGGCCTGGTTGGCCGACATGAGGTTGCGCCCGATACGCGCCAGCTCCTCGCGCGTGGTGCCGCCGATGCCGCTCAGCACCTCGTCGCCGGCGCGTTCCATGCCGGTCATGCCGAACTGCGCATCGAAGTAGCCGACCACATGCGCGGCGGCCATGCCCATCGGATAGCGCCGGTTCCAGGGGTTTCCCGGCTGGGGATCGTCACGCGCCAGCACCGTGCCGTTGCAGTCGAGAATCGAGCCACGCCGCACGAGGCTGGAGGGGCGCGAGTTGTGGATGCGCATGAAGCGCATGAAGTCGATATTGCGGGCACCGAGCAGCTGCCAGTTGAACTGTACCACCAGAATACCGCCCCAGGCGAGGATGGTCAGCATGACCAGCAGGGGGAAACCCTGCACCTTGCGGGTCGTGATGCGGTGGCTGCCGGAGACCAGCCAGACGGCCGCGCTGACGAAGACGCCAAAGAAGGCGATCCGCAGCACGAGCATGGTCGTGCCGGCATGCGGTCCATTGAGCCATTGTGTAATCGCGTTTAGCAGGCTAGGCCTCCCTGCCGGATTCCAGCGGCTCCAGATCCAGCGTGAAACCGCCGGACTCGGCCAGGTGAATGAAGGGACGGCTCGCGGCATCCACCACATCGGGCAGCGGCACGAAACATTGGCGCGCCGGTTGCGGATCGTGCTGCCAGATGGCGCGGTAGCGCCGCCCGGCATCGAGAAACGGGAGGCGGATCGTCCAGACGCGCGACTTCGCCGTCAGGGCCGAGACCTGCCACGAGTCATTCCGGCGGCGGGCCGCCAGCACGTACTCGCCGATCTCGCCGCGGATCCAGCGCACCTCCGCGTCGCGCCACTCCAGCGCGCGCAGGCGCTGCAGCGCCGCGCCATGTGCCGCCGTGACGCCCTCCAGCCGCGGCGCGGCCCAAGCCATGGGTTGCGGTACAGTCAGCACGGGCGTCACTACAAACGGCAGATGGCAGTTGAAGGTTGCAGCGGCAGAGGGCGCCAAAGCCCGCGCCGGCTCCCCGGTATCGAGTTCGGCGAGCCCCTCGGCCAGCCAGCCGCGCACGCGGTTGGCAGGCAAGTCCGCCGGCCGGTCGGCGGCAATCAGCAGCCAGCCGCCGGTACCGCGCCGCAGCGCGGCGCATTTGCCATGGGCATAGAGCAGGGTCGCGGAGCGTACCGCCTCATCTGCCAGAGCCTGTGCGACAGACAGACGCGCAAACCCGCCGGGAGCCGCCGGAGACACGACGACCCCCTGCGTCTCCCGCGGCCAGCGCAGACATGGCGGCACATCCGGTCGGGTGCGGCAGGCCACACCGGTGCCTGCACAGCGCAGCGTGACGGCAAAGGCGGCGGCGGGATCATCGGCCGAGGCGAAGCGGACGACCAGCTCCTGCGCCGGAAGGTCGTCGGCAAACGGGCTGAGTGTGCGCACGGTCGCGGCGCCGGCGTACCGCCAGCGGACTGACGGTACATCAGGTGCCAGCGGACTCCAGTTGAGCATCACGCGCCGGTCAAGCCGCACGCGCAGGCAGGGCATCCCCTGCTCCGCTTCACGCCCCCGCTCCCGGAGCGCCAGATCGATCCGCAGGCGTTTATCGGGCGTACAGAGTCTCTCCATGCCGCCGCCCGGAACTACAGCTTGAGGCCGTCGAGGAGATCGCCGAGACTGCCGAGATCCTTTGCGGGCGGGCGGGCGCGCAGGGCGTCCAGCGCCACCTGCTCCTCATCGACCGCGCCTGCCTGCCAGCGTCCCGGCAGGGTCAGCGAAATGCGCTGGCCGTCGTTCTCCTTGACGACCACCCCGATCTTGCTGCCGGGCGGAAAGGCGCGCTCCAGCTTGGCCTCGGGGTTGCCGCCCTTGCTGACGTCGGTCTCGCTGATGTGCAGCAGGCCGGTCTGGCTCTCCGAGAGGCGCACAAAGACTCCGAAGGGCTTGTAGCCCTCGACTAGCCCCTCGACCCGCGCACCGGCGGCAAGGCTGGCCGGCTGCATGGCCGCCAGCCGCTCATCGATGGGGCGCAGGCTCATGCGGCGGCGCTCGATATCGACCGACTCGACCTGCAACAGCATCTCCTGCCCCTCCGAGACCACCTCGCGGGGACTCGATATGCGCCGCCCGCTGCCCAGCGCCCCGGTCGGCACCAGTCCCTCGACGCCGGGCTCCAGCTCGACAAAGGCACCGAACGACTCGATGTGCGTGACCTTGCCGCGAACCGTGCTGCCAACGGGGTAGCGCGTGGCCACCATATCAAAGGGATCCGGCTGCGCGCCGCGCAGGCTGAGCGAGATGCGGTTGCGCTCCCAGTCGAGCTCGCGGACCAGCACCTCGACGGAATCGCCCTCCTTCACGACATCGGCGGGCTTGACATCGCGCCGGTAGGAGATCTCCTTCATCGGCACCAGCCCCTCGACGCCGCCGAGGTCGACGAAGAAGCCGAAGTCCGTCAGGCGCGTGACACGGCCGGAGCGGGTGGCGCCCACCTCGAGCTCCTGCTGCAATTCCTCGCGCTGCTGCTCGCGCTCCCGTTCGAGCAGCGCGCGGCGGCTGACGACCACATTGCGCTCCTCCTCGTCGTACTCCTGGACGATGAAGTTGAAGGTCTCACCGACGTAGACCGCGCCCTCCTGGCGGAAAAGCGAGATTTGCGAATAGGGGCAGAAACCGCGGCGTCCCCCGATCATCACCTCGTAGCCGCCGTTGACCTCCGCCGTGACCTTGCCCTCGACCGGCAGTCCCGAGGCGTAGGCCTGCGCGAGGGTCTGGTCGACCGCCACGCCGCCCGTGAGGCGTCCCGTGAACATGAAGGCGCCGCCCTGCACGTTGGCGAAGACCACCGTGATGGTGTCGCCCTCGGCGACCGTGACCTTCCCCTCCTCGTCGGTGAAGTCGGCCACGGGCACCAGTCCCTCGTTCTTGGCCTGCACATCGAGGATGATATGGTTCTTGCCGATAGAGAGCACACGCGCCTCTACCCGCTCGCCGGGATTGAACCCCTTGCGGTAGCCGGCCAGTTGCTGATTCAGCAAGGCCTCGAACTCGGCCATTCTGGCCGACTTGTTGGATGTGGACATAACGCTATCTCCTGCCCGGTCAGACGCGGGCAAACCAAAACCGGCCGGGTCACTCCCGCCGGGCTTTCCAAGCTGCAAAAGCGGGAATAATATACTGTAAGCGCGCGCCTTCGGCAACCTTGGGAA
>JAAYLN010000039.1 GCA_012521875.1 Lentisphaerota bacterium
ACGGAGACGTTGTCGCCCGGCATGACCATCTCGACACCCTCCGGCAGCGTGATGTCGCCGGTGACGTCGGTCGTGCGGATGTAGAACTGCGGACGGTAGCCCTTGAAGAACGGCGTGTGACGGCCACCCTCCTCCTTGCTCAGCACGTAGATCTCGCACTGGAATTCAGTGTGCGGCGTGATCGAGCCCGGCTTGGCCAGAACCTGGCCGCGCTCGACGTCCTCCTTCTTGATGCCGCGCAGCAGGCAGCCGATGTTGTCGCCCGCCTGCCCGCTCTCGAGCAGCTTGCGGAACATCTCGACGCCCGTCACGACCGTGTTCTGCGTCGGGCGGATGCCGACGAGCTCGACCGGCTCGTTGACCTTGATCATGCCGCGCTCGACACGACCCGTCACCACCGTGCCGCGACCCTCGATCGAGAAGACGTCCTCGATGGGCATCATGAAGGGACGGTCCAGGATGCGCTCCGGCTCGGGGATGTAGCTGTCAAGGGCATCCATCAGCTCGGTGATGCAGGCGCAGGCCGGATCGTCGGCGCTGGTAGCCTGCGTCGCAGGCAGGGCCGAACCGCGGATCACCGGAATATCGTCGCCGGGGAACTCGTACTTGCTCAGCAGCTCGCGGATCTCCATCTCGACGAGGTCGAGCAGCTCGGGATCGTCAACCAGGTCCACCTTATTAAGGAAGACGACGATCGCCGGAACGCCAACCTGGCGCGCCAGGAGGATGTGCTCGCGCGTCTGCGGCATCGGGCCGTCGGCAGCGCTGACAACCACGATCGCGCCGTCCATCTGCGCGGCGCCCGTGATCATGTTCTTGACGAAGTCGGCGTGGCCGGGGCAGTCAACGTGCGCGTAGTGACGGTTGTCCGTCTCGTACTCGACGTGCGAGGTGGCAATCGTCAGAATCTTGGTCGCATCGCGGCGGCCTGCCGATTCGGAGGCCTTTGCCACCTGATCGTACGATACGAAATCGCAGAAGCCCTTCAAAGACTGCACACGGGTGATCGCGGCGGTAAGTGTCGTCTTACCATGGTCGACGTGGCCGATCGTACCGACGTTCAAGTGCGGCTTCGAGCGTACAAATGTTTCCTTAGCCATTGCTTTATTCTCCTGAGGTCACTATGCCCGTTGCTGGAGCCCATGAGCGGGATCGAACCGCTGGCCTCTTCCTTACCAAGGAAGTGCTCTACCGACTGAGCTACATGGGCTCGTCATCATCGTTGTCCCCACTCAGCCGTTAAACAGATAACCACCACCCCGCACCGCAGGCGGCACGGCATGGGGCAACTGCCCAATGCTTGGTTTGTGGTTCCCTTAGCCGACTGGGCTAAAAAAAGGAAACACCAGCTTAACACTTAAGCGCCCCATCCGTCAAGCCCTGCCCGAATTTTTTTTTCAGGCAACCGATAGGCTTGCCACCGGGGTTCTAATCTGATAAGTTACCAAATGCGGACGTATCAGCAGCATCCGGTTCCGGATGGCTGCAACGCCGTCGGCATCCGTAGGGAACGGTGCCGTAGCCGAACCGTTCAGGAGTGTTCGTCCATGTCAAAAGTCTGTGAGTTATGCGGCAAGAGGCCCGCATCTGGAAATTCGATCGTCCGCCGTGGTCTTGCCAAGGCCAAGGGCGGAATCGGTCTGCATATCACGCGCGTCACCAAGCGCCGCTTCCTCCCCAACCTGCAGAGGGTTCGGACCAAGGAAGGCGGCACCGTGCTGCGGCGCACCGTCTGCACGGCATGCATTCGCCAGGGCAGGATCACCAAGCCCTGACGCGTCGCATTCCACGTAGTGCCGCCGGACGGCGGTGAAGTGACCATCCATCCGGCGCTCTGCGCCAAGCTGGGGAACGGATTATGGCAAACATCAACGACGACACCAACAAGGACATGCCTCTGGACGAGGGCGCAGAACTCAACGCCGAGGTCATCCACGACCCCGAGGCCATCTTCGATGATCTGGTTGGTGACGATGGGCTTGATGGCATTATCAATGATAATGACATTGTCTTCGACTGCCCAGGCTGCGGGCATGGACTGGTCATCAACTACCGTGGCGCCGGCCTGCTCATCAACTGCACCGAGTGCAACGCAGCCGTGCAGGTACCGATCCCCGACGGCATGGAACTGGCCGATCTCGACCAGGAACCCGAGGAACTGCAGAGCCAGATCCGCAACCTCCGCGTGGCTCTCTACAAGGCCGAGGAGCACGGACGCGAACTCGAGAACGTCGTCGCCAGCCTCAAGGAGCGGCGCACACTCCTCGAGAAGGAACGCATCGCACAACTTCGCCGCATGGCCGAAATCCGCAGCGCCTGCGAAACCATCATGCGCTTCAACAACGAGATCACCAACGCCTGCAACCGCGTTATCGAGATGATCCAGTCGGAATCGCGCTAGCAGCCGCAACTTGGCACGACACCTGCTTTAATAATTGCGGAACGCGAAAGTGTGCGACACATACGGGTCCACCTCCTTCCCGGTGTCGCAAGTGTAAGCTCTGACCACACACAGATGGCTTACTCCCGTTCCATGCCAGCCTTGGCGCAAGCCTTGGCTGGCTTTTTTTATGCCCCGAAACGATGCAAAAACCCTCGTGGCATGGGCGTCCCGCCCATGAAACACGGACAGGATGCCCGTGCCACGTGTGGATGCAAGGGGTTTTGCAGGAGCCACGCCTGAAACGGCACCGGCAGTGCCGACGACCGGTCGGCCTCGCTCCGCCCGCAGGAGTCCATGCGCCCCCGCCTACCCTTGTAGCCAACTCTTGCGCAAAACCCGCGGTAAAGCGCCTCAAAAGGCCTCAAATCCCCGCATTAGGCGCTGATTGCGCCTCCAGAAGCAAACGCAACGCCTCGCTGGCCGCCACCAGGCCAAATACGCCCGTAACGCAAACCAGGCTCCCCATGGCACTCGGCCCGCATCCCCCATCCCCAGCAGATGTCATGGCCGCCGCCGGTTCGACCGAGAAGATGCAGTGCAACCAGTTGGACGCAGCAAGCGGGTCAAATCCCGCCTTCCGTAGTCCCCTTTTCACGTTTTTGGCCAGCGGACACCCCGTCGCCTCCTCAATCCCCCCGCTGCGTACCGCCAGGGGATCACGCCGGCGCGCCGCTCCCATGCTGGATACCACCGGAATCCGCTGCGACAAACAGGCGCACACCAGCGCCACTTTGTCGCAGACCGAGTCGATGGCGTCGATTACCACGCCGGGTCTTGGAGTCAATAATGAGAGCGCATTCTCATTATTGATACGCGTCTCGACGGCTTCCACGCGGCACGCCGGCGCAATATCCCGGATGCGGTTGACGGCAACCTGCGTCTTGGTTTGGCCGACCGTCGAGTTGAGGGCGTAGAGCTGGCGGTTGATGTTGGTGGGCTCGACGTGGTCGAAATCAATCAGCCGCAGGCGCCCGACGCCCGAGCGGGCCAGCGCCTCGGCGGCAAAGGAGCCCACCGCCCCCAGGCCGACCACCGTGACCTGTGCCGCGGCCAGACGCTCGAGCGCCACCTCTCCCAGCAGGCTCCTGACCCGCGCCAATGAATCGTCGTTCGTACCGCTCATGGCCGCGCCTCCACTGTAACGACGAGCGGGAAGTGGTCGGAATAGCCGGTATAGACGCGCCGTCCCTTGCGTGTGCCGACGCGCCGGAAGGGATACGGGGCGCCGTTCTCCTGCCGCATGTGCGGCGGCGCATGGATGCGGAAGGTCTCTGGCCGCACCTGCCAGGGCGAGGCCGGCAGGCCAGTGGTCAGCATCCCGCGGGAGATATTGATCATGTCGAAGCTGTTCCAGGTGCGCCCCTGCGCATAGTAGTAGGTGCCCCGCTCGTCTGCGGGTAGAGTGGACGAGAGGTTGAAGAGCAGCGTCCCATCCCGCAGTACCGCCGCCTCGTTTGTCGAGAACCCGGCATATTCCAGCGGAATGCGGTTGTCGATGTTGTCGTTGAAATCACCGCACACCATGATCGCCGCCGCCGGGTTATCCTTGATGCGCCGCTCCACCTCCGCGCGCACCGTGCGCGCCTCCAGTTCACGCAGGGCTTCCGACTCCTTCTTCCTGCCATACCGCGACTTCCAGTGATTCACCATCACCGTCAGCGGTCGTCCGCCAAAATCGAAATCCGCCACGATGATGTCGCGCTGGATGGCCAGCGGTTTCAGCCAGACCACCGACTTCGGCTCGTGCCGGCTCAGGATGGCGGTGTCGATGCCGCGCATGTCGCCGCAGTCGCGGTGTACGATCACCGGCATGCGCCAGCCGTGCAGCTCCTCGGTCAGCGCCGCCAGATCGGCGATCACGCGCCGGTTCTCCACCTCCATCAGGCACAGGATGTCGGGACGCAGCACCGACACCACCTCCGCCAGATTGGTCAGTTTATGGCGGTAGCGCGGCTCCGTCCAGCGTGTCCAGCCGGTGGGCGTATACTCATCATCGCCCGGGTTGTCGGGATCGTCATCCGCATCGAAGAGATTCTCGACATTCCAACTGGCCACCACCACCTGCCGCGGTACAGTGGAGGTTGCCGCCGCCGGCTCCCCGCCCCGGGAAACCCACGCCAGCAACATTAGAACCGGCCATATGCATCGCATCATCATGCACTCTTCCTCTTGTCACCGGTGAATATAGCATATCGCCCCCTCCCCCGCCACTACCCCCGCCATCTGTGGCGCTCGCCAGGAAGGTGGCCAGGCCGATGTCCACCGCTACACCTCCATCTTCAGCCGGGTGCTGCGGAGGATGAGGTTGGTTTCGGCGGGTTCGGGGTGCTGGCGCAGGCGCAGGAGGCGCTCGCCGGCCCAGGCCTGCCAGCCCAGCGCGACCGCGCGTCCGCCAACCTGGCTGATCACATCCATGAAGCGCTCCTCGCCGCGCCATAGGGGCAAGGGACCAAGGCGCTGCACCAGCGGTGCCGAGGCGCCGCTGGTCGGCGCCGGCCCGAAATCGGGGGTGGTCTCCCCGCCGCGGCCCCAGAAGGTGTCGGGGGCGATTGTACCGTCAGAGGCCGCGTCCGCGGGCTTCGGTACGGCAGGCGTCTCCTCCGCGAAGGCGTCGGCGTCGTCTGGCACGCCCCCAAGCAGCGTCTCGCGGCTGATGCCCCGCAGGGCCAGCAGCAGGAGCGGATCCTGGTCGAGGGCTTCGATCAGCAGGAAGAAGACGGCGGCCAGATGCTTGCAGGGGTTGACGCGGTCGGGGCAACTGCAGTGCGTGGAGATGTCCTGGCGGTCGCGGGGCAGCAGGGTGAGTCCCGCCTCCTCGCAGAGATCGGCCACGGCCCTGGGCAGTTCGCGCACCAGCAGTTCGGCCAGCAGCAGCGGCTGCCCGCGCAGAAGCCGGACGACCTCGTCGCGGACGGCGGGCTCGGGTACCCCGCAGCGGATTTCGCAATGGTAGGCGGTCTGGTCGGCACCCTGTACCGAGGCCACGACGCGGCCCGGCTCCAGTTCCAGCGAGACGACCTGGCCGCCGTAGGCGTAGCTGCGTCCGCGTCCCAGCCGCGCCCCGATCTGGTACTTCTCCAGCAGCATGAGCCACTCGCGGCTCCACCACTTGCGCGCGAAGCCGGCGCGGCTGCTCTGCACGCGGATACCGCCCCGCACACTGATGGGCACGCGCGGCGCAAACTCGGACTTTTTCTTCTTGCGGCTCATGGTGCCCTCTCCTCGTCCGGTGCCACGGCATCGGCCGAGAGCGCCAGCACTTCGCGCAGGCGGTCGTTCGAAAGCTGCGCGAGCCAGCTCTCGCCGCTGCCGACAATATCCTCGGCCAGCGTGAGCTTGCTCTCGATCAGCGCGTCGATACGCGACTCCAGCGTGCCCGTGCAGATGAACTTGTGGACGAACACGCCGCGGGTCTGGCCGATGCGGTGGACGCGGTCGGTAGCCTGGTTCTCGACGGCGGGGTTCCACCAGCGGTCGTAGTGGAAGACGTGGTTGGCGCGTGTGAGGTTGAGGCCCGTACCGCCGGCCTTGAGCGACAGGATGAAGACGGGCGGCCCATCCTCCGACTGGAAGCGCGCGATCATCGCGGTACGCGCATCGCGCCGCACGCCGCCGTGCAGGAAGGGAATCTCGCGCCCCAGCAGCTCGCGCAGGTGGTTCTGCAGCAGCGCGCCCATCACGGCGTACTGGGTGAAGACCAGCGCGCACTCGCCATTGCCGACGACCTCCTCGATCAGGCCGGCGAAGCGCGCCAGCTTGCCCGACCGCGACGTTTCGGGTGCCGGCAGCTCGCCGGCAGCCACGGCATCCGTGGTCTCCAGCCGGACGCCTGCGATGCCGCCCTCGTAGTGCATAGGGTGGTTGCAAATCTGCTTGAGGCGCGTCAGCGTGGCCAGCACCAGGCCGCGCCGCGCAGCGCCCTCGGCCTCGTCGAGCCCCTCGTCCAGACGGCGCAGCTCGGCGGCGTAGAGCGCGGCCTGCTCGGACGTGAGGCTGCAGAAGACCTTGTTCTCGACCCGCTCGGGCAGGTCGGCGAGGATGCCGGGATCGCGCTTGAGCCGCCGCAGGATGAAGGGCGCGGTGATCTCGCGCAGCATCGTGCGCGCGGCGGTATCGACGCCGGTACGGATGGGACGCTGGAAGCGCTTGTTGAAGACCGCGTGCGTCCCCAGCAGGCCGGGATTGAGGAAGTCCATCAGCGCCCAGAGATCCCCCACCTGGTTCTCGACGGGGGTACCCGTCAGGGCGAGGCGGAAATCGGCACTCAGCGAGCGCGCCGCGCGCGACTGCAGCGTGGCGGGATTCTTGATGTTCTGGGCCTCGTCGAGCACAACCATCGACCACTGGACGCGGTTGAGGGCCGCGAAATCCCGGCAGAGCAGCGTGTAGCTGGTGACGACGAGGTCGTGGCGCAGCGCCGCCTCCTGCAGCAGCTTGCCGGGCGCGCGGTCGGCGCCATAATGGGTCAGCACCTTCAGGCCGGGTGTGAAGCGCGACGCCTCGTAAACCCAGTTGGTGATGATCGAGAGCGGACAGACGAGCAGGATGGGCTTGGTGACGCCGCAATTCCGCGCGTGCTGGAAGAGCGCCAGCGCCTGAATGGTCTTGCCGAGTCCCATGTCGTCGGCCAGGCAGGCGCCGAGTCCCCACTGGTGCAGCCAGGCCAGCCATGCAAGGCCGCGCTCCTGGTAGGGCCGCAGCTCCCCCTCGAAGCCCTCCGGCACAGGCACCGGCGCGAGCCCCGTCTCGCCGCGCAGGCGGCGCATGAGGTCGCCGCTGGCGCCCTGCGTACCGAAGTCGCCGGTGTCGATACGCACGCCATCCACCATGCCCCCGCCGATGGTCAGCTTGAGCATGTCGCGCAGGGTCATGCGCCCGCCGCGGCGCTCCTTGAGCTGCCTTATGGCGGCATTGGCGGCGACACGGTCGATGGCCATCCAGCGCCCCTGCCAGCGGATGAGCGGCTCGTCGCCGGACAAGAGATCCTTGAGCTGTTCGGACGTGACGGCATGGTCGCCCAGCACCAGCGTCCAGTTGACCTCGACGAGCTGATCCAGCCCCAGACGCGTAAAACTGTCGGGGTCGTTGTAGGCCTCGTCCAGCAGCACCCGCAGCCGCACGGGATTCGCATCGCCCTGATCGCGCCACCACGCCGGGGGCTCGACTTCATAACCTGCCGCGCGCAGCACGGCGATATCGTGCGAGAGGAAGTTATAGGCCTCGCCGGTGTCGAGCGGGACGCCCTGCTCCGTCGCCTCGGCGCCGCGTGCCCGCAGGCAGGGGCAGAGGGTGATGGCCTGTCCCAGCGCCGTGAGCCCATATTCGCGGACGATTGGCGGGGCATCCTCGAGATGCCAGAGCGACCAGGCACCGGATCCGCGCGCCTGCTTCACGGAGGCCGTGAGCCACCAGCGGGCGTCGGTCTCCTGCGGGTCGCCGGGCTCGACCAGCCGGAAGACGAGGCGGCAGTCGGCGGCATGTCCCATCACGAGCGGACGGCGCCAGGCCGCCAGGGCGGTGGCGAGCTGCTGCAGATCCTCGGCCGAATCCCACCGCACACGGCGTCCGTCGCCGCGCAGAGAGGCCAGCCAGGCGGCGTGCGCTCCCGAGTGGAGTCCCTTGAGCGCCTGCGCGCGGGTGAGCGGGGTGGTCACCGCACTGCGGACGAGGCGGTCAACCGCCTGTTCGAGAAAATCGCGGGCGACAGCCTCGCGCCGTGCTGCCGAATGCAGGGCACCGGGCGCGCCGCCGCTCAGCGAGAGGCAGACCGCCGCGGGCGGCAGTTCGCGGGCCAGCGCATGGAAGCGCTGCCGGTCGTCGGTGTCGAGCACCGGATGCCAGCGGCTCTCGAACTGCGTCCCGTCCACAGCGACCAGATGGGGCAGGTATGACTGGCGCGCAACGAGGGCCCCGGCATAGCGCCAGAGGCAGCTCCAGACGATCAGCGAACGGCCGACATGCAGGCGGCGGCCCAGCACCGGGCCGTTCGAGCAGGCGCTGAGAAGGGCGCAGGTCTCGATCCAGCTCAGGGGCAGCACACTCACGCGCCAGGGTGCCATCTCCGGCAGCGGCTCGCTAGCCTTCGGCATCGGCCAGTCCAGCGGCAGAAACCCCTTGTGCGACGGAATCGGCCAGTTGCGGCGGCTCGGCAGCCAGGCGGCGGCGGGACGCACATGCCGCATGCGGGCCGTAGCGCGGCTCTCCGCCAATGCCTCGACCACCTTGCCCAGCAGCGAAGCGCCGGCATCGAACGGCGAGGCCGCGAGGCCGGCCAGGTCGGCATGATGGTTCGCCGTGCGTTGACCGCCGGCCGGTTGGGCGTCCGGGGGTGCCGCCGCATTACCGGGAGCAACCTCGCCCCAGATCTGAAGTCGGTTCTCCAGCCAGCCTGCCTGAAGGATCAGCATCGTAGTCCGGCCTCACTCCTGCAAGGGCTTGGAGGTGTCCTCGCCCTTGCGCAGCATGTTGGTGACGCCGTGCCACTCGATCCAGGCGCAGTCCGGCTCGATACGCGCCACACGCACGCCGGTGCGGCTGCGCTCGCCGGCGGCCAGCATCTCGCCCGTGTCCAGCACCACCAACTGCTCGCGGCCGAAGGCGATGCCCTTGACGGCCACCATCGGCCAGGGCGGGATTTCCCCCGGGGTATCCCTGGCAGCCGCAGGGGGAGCGGAAGTAACAGCCCCGGCGCCAGCAATGGACGCTTCGGGCGGCGGAGCAACCACGCGGTTCGTCACCACCACAACCCGGGGCGCGGAGGGTGTTTCGGGCGGGAGTGCCTGAGCGGTTTCCGGCCGGGGCGCTGCGGGTGCCCCGGGCGGGGAGACCGGAGATGCTTCCGGCTGGAGCGCGGGCGCGGCTTCCGGCTGCGAGGCCGCGGCAGCGGCGGGCGCATGGCGCGGCCCCTTCCCTTCCATGCGGCTCATGCGCAACATCATCCAGGCCACGGCAATGAAGAGCAGGATAATCATCAACGGCATGACCACGGCCATCAGGCGTGCCCGCGCGGGCGCGGGGGACGGTGCCGCAACCGTTTCAGTTGGCGGAACATCCGGTGTGCGCGGCGCGGCGGCTGCGGCAGCAGGCCGGTCGCGGGACGGCCGGGAGGCGGGCGTCCCGGCCTGACCGCGCGTCATGGCGCCGTGACGGCGCAGGGCTTCCTCCAGCAGGCTCATTCCGGACGGCCCTCCAACTGCGCCTCGGCGCGGGCGACGCACTCCTCCGTGACAATGTAGCTCCCGGCGGCAAAGGCGGCCATCAGCGCGTAGTCGCAGAGGGCGTTGATGAGGCGCGGTACACCTTTCGAATAGCGCGCCACATGATCGACCGCGCCCTGCGTGAACTTGAGATCCGCGATGGCGCCGGCGGTGTCCAGCCGGTGGCCGATGTAGCCGCCGATATCCTCCGCCGCCATTGGTGCAATGTGGTAGCGCACGGTGATCCGCTGGCGAAGCTGGCGCAGGGCGGGGTCGTTGAGCCGCTCGCGGAGTTCCGGCTGGCCTGAGAGGACGATCTGGATCAGCTTCTGGTGCGCGGTCTCGAGGTTCGAGAGCATCCGCACCTCCTCGAGCGTCTGCGTCGGCAGGTTCTGGGCCTCGTCTATGATCAGCGCCACGGTGACATCATTCTCCGCCTGCTCCAGCAGGAAATCATTGAGCGTCTGCAGCAGCGTGAGGCGATCCTGCTGCGGGGCCTTCAGGCCGAAATCGAGCACGATGGCGCGCAGGAGCTGGAGGCCGTTGAAGCAGGGGTTGAGGATCAGGGCCGACTTGATCTGGTCGCCCAGATCCTCCAGCACGGCACGGCAGAGGGTGGACTTGCCACAGCCCACCTCGCCGGTCAGCTCGATAAAGCCGCGGCGATGGGTGATTCCGTAGCGCAGGTGCTCGAAGGCCGAGCGGTAGCCGGGCGACAGGTAGAGATACCTGGGATCCGGCGTGATACTGAACGGAAATTCCTTCAACTGGAAGAAATCAAGGTACATGTTGCAAATACATTGTGCCAAGCGGGGCGGTGCTTGTCGAGAAGGATGAGTGGAAAGCGAGTAAGCGAGTAATCGGCCACTGACAGGGGAAACGAGGTTATCGGTTGGTGACAGGGGGTGCTCCCGAATGGATCGATCACTTTGTCCCTACGCTTTGTCGGAATCACTTCAGCCGCCAAAATTTCCGACAAAGTGTGGAGACAAAGTGCGGGGACGAAGCGTAAAGGGACAAAGTGCGGAGACAAGGTGTTGAGACAAAGTGTTGCCCCCTGTGACTAACCGATTACGGAAAGGAAGGGAACTGCGGCGGATTAAGCGGGTGGGTACTCCGCTCGTCCTCGTCCTCGTCCTCGAAAACGAAAAAACGGAACCGCGAATGGACGCGAATCCGCGCGAATGAATGGTAGGGCGAGCCGCAGGCAGGAGAACCACGAAAGACACGAAAAGCACGAAAACAATTGATGCCGCGAATGGACGCGAATCCACGCGAATGAATGGTAGGGCGAGCCGTAGGCAGGGGAACCACGAAAGGCACGAAAAGCACGAAAAAAGAAGCCGCGAATGGACGCGAATCCGCGCGAATGAGTGGTAGGGCGAGTCGTCCCCGGCGGAACGTTCTCGGGCAGGCAGGAATGCCTGCCCCGCGCTGCCCTCTTCCCGTTTCGTTTTGGAGACTTCGCGCCTGCCAGAGGCTGCCTAAGGCACTCGCCCCCGGCGACCCCAGCCGACCCCATCGACCCCCGTCGAAGCTGCGATGTGAACTTGCGTTCCATGGTGCGGCGTTTATACTGGTACCATGCATTTCGGAACCTTGCAAGAGAGAGTAAGCGGGTGGTTTAAACATGCTGTAAGCGCGAAGCGCACACTTAAACCCACACTTAATCCCGCTCTTAATCGGCACGCTTACTCCACCCGCTTAATCTTTCGCTTTCGACAAAGCTCCCGACAAAGCTCTCGCGACAAAGGGGCGTCTCTGACCTGTTCCAAACTGGCACCCCGAACCCTGCCCCCTAGTCTGAGACACACCATTCCAATCCGCGAAATCCGCGAAATCCGTAGCTTCATCCTGCCGCGTAGCGGCCATCCAAAAAAATCCTGTAAATCCTGTAATCCTGTCAAAATAATAACAGCGGAGCAGGCCCGTAAAATCCTGAAAATCGTGTCTCTGATTCATTCCGATTGCCTACTGCCACTGCCTACTGCCACTGCCGCCGCCCCGCTCCGGGGCGGCGGCTCCACTGGTCTGAACCCCGAACCCTGAACCCTCATCATGACCAAGAAGTCGAAAGCCTGGATATCCCTGCTCCGCCCGCCGAATCTGCCCACGGTGCCGGGTGATCCGCTGGCGGGCTGGTTCCTGGCCGGCGGTACCGGCGTGCCGGCGGCGGTTGCCGCGGCCGGTGCCGCGCTGCTTTTCTATATTGCCGGCCTGATCCTCAACGATGTGGCGGATATCGAGATCGACCGCCGCGAGCGCCCGGAGCGTCCGCTGCCCTCGGGCATCATCTCGCGCCGGGCGGCGCTGCACGCGGGGCTGCTGTGCGGTCTGGCGGGTCTGGGCGTGGCGGCCAATGCCGGCCGGGCAGTGCTGGGCGCAGGCGCGCTGCTGCTGCTGGCCATCCTCGCATACACCTTCGTCACACCGCGAGGCAGCGCCATGGGCCTGCTCACGATGGGGCTCTGCCGCGCGTTGAGCGTAGGACTGGGCATTGCCGCCGCCGGACGCCTGCCGGTGCCGCCGGCGGCTCTGCTGGCGGCGGCGGGTATCGGCGCCTACATCGCGGCCGTCTCGTGGATGGCCGCGGGCGAGGCGGGCGAGCAGGTTCTCGACGGACGCCGCTGGCTGCCGCTGCTGCTGGCCGCGGTCATGCTGGGCGGCATACTCCGGCTCGCGGCCACCCCGGCACGGGCGCCGATCATGCTGGCGATCGCCGCCACGACCCTGCTGCGCCTCGCGCTGGTCACCGTGAAGCTGGGACGCCGTCCCGCCCCCGGCCGGATGCCGCAGGCCGTCGGCAGCTACATCCGCCTGCTGCTGCTACTGCAGGCCACCTGCTGTGCCGCACGGACCGAGGGACTTGCCGTGGCCGCCATTCTCATCATTCTCATGCCCGTAGCGGCCCATCTGGGGAGATTCTACCATGCAAGCTGACAAGCAAGTTGACAATCAAGCCGACCACACACCTAACGGCCCCCGCCGGCTGCTGATTGTCCAGGTGGCCGGACTCGGCCTGAAAACGGCACGCGAAGCACCCGAACTGCTGGAGTCCCTGGGCGGACTCGAATGCAATCCGCTAGAGCCCCCCTTCCCCGCCGTCACCAGCACGGCGCAGGCCACCTTCCGTACCGCGTCGGATCCACAGGCCCACGGCATCGTTGCCAACGGGTGGTTCGACCGCGTCTGGCACCGTACCACCTTCTGGGAGCAATCGGCCGATCTGGTGGCCGGCCCGCGCATCTGGGATGCCTTCCGTGCCAGAGGCCGGCGCGTGGCCATGCTCTTCTGGCAGCAGAGCCTCGGCGAGTCTGTTGACCAGGTGCTCTCGCCGGCCCCGATCCACAAGCACGGCGGCGGCATGATCGATAGCTGCTACAGCCTCCCGGATACCCTCTACAACCGTCTCGTCCGCCAGATAGGAGCGTTCCGGCTCCGTCACTACTGGGGGCCACTAGCCACCCCCCGCAGCTCGCGCTGGATCGCCCGCGCCACGGCCAGCCTGCTGGCTGGCGACATAGCGTCGGCACCCGATCTCTGCCTGACCTACCTGCCCGCGCTGGACTACGACCTCCAGCGCTACGGCCCGCATCATCGCCTTGCCCGGCTGGCCGTGAAACAGCTCGCCGGCGATCTGCGCATCCTGCGCGCGGCGTGCGAGGCCAATGACTACGGGCTGCTGGTCTGGGGCGACTACGCCATCTCAACCGCCACACAGGGGGCACTCTTCCCCAACCGCATCCTTAACGAGGCGGGGCTCCTGCGGACACGGCTCCTCGGCGGGCGCCGCTATCCCGATCTGCATGCCAGCCGCGCCTTCGCCTGCGCGGATCACCAGATCGCCCATGTCTATGTGCGCGATACTGCCGATATTCCGCGCGTGCGCGAGCTGCTGGCCCCATGCGGCGAGGTGCGTCCGGCGGCGGAGCATGAGGGACTAGACCATGCGCGGGCCGGCGATCTGGTGATCACGGCACCCCCCGGTGCCTGGCTGGCCTATCCGTGGTGGCTGACCAAGCGCGCCGCTCCCGACTACGCAGGCCATGTCGATATCCACAACAAGCCCGGCTACGACCCCTGCGAGCTCTTCTGGGGCTGGCCGCCCGGCAGCGTGAGTCTGAACCCGGAACGACTGCGCGGCGTTCATGGTATTACGGGGACAGGTCACGAAGCCTGCTGGTTCTCCGACATGCTGCCGGCCGGTTCCCACACCCTCCGCTCGCTCGCGGAGGCGACACGCAGCCTTCTGGAGACCCTGCCTTGACGTCACGCAACACCACACTGATCCAGCGCATAACGGTACCTTTCGAGTTTCCCGTCATCTTCACCCATGGACTCTTCGACCCCGGCAACCCGACGTTCGAGCGGCTGATGCGCGATGCGGGAAGCGGCCCGCACCGTCTGATCATCTGCGTCGACCAGGGATTGATGGAGCCCTTTCCGAATCTGCTCGACGAGGTTCACGCCTACCTGAAGCCGCACGCCGACTGGCTGATCGAGGCGCACACTCCCCTGCTGGTGCCGGGGGGCGAGGCGGCCAAGAACGGCTGGAACGTTGTGCGCGAGATCATGACGGCCATCGGCAACGCGCACCTGGACCGCCACAGCTTTGTTCTGGCCATCGGCGGCGGCAGCCTGCTCGATATCGTCGGCTTCGCGGCCGCGCTGGTCCACCGCGGCATCCGGCTGATCCGCATCCCCACCACCGTCCTGGCCCAGTGCGATGCCGCGGTGGGCGTCAAGAACGGCATGGACGAGCACGGGCAGAAGAACTTCGTGGGCACCTTCGCACCACCATACGCGGTGCTAAACGATCTCGATGTGCTGCGCGCGCTGCCCCCGCGCTACTGGACGGGCGGCATCGCCGAGATTTTCAAGGTTGCGATCATCAAGGATGCGGAACTCCTTGGAGAACTGCAGCGCAGTGCCGACGCCCTGCGCCGCCGCGAGGCGGAGGTGCTCGAGCCGCTGGTGATACGATCGGCCGAGATCCACCTCGATCACATCCGCGATGGTGGCGATCCCTTCGAGCACGGCTCGGCCCGTCCGCTCGACTTCGGCCACTGGTCGGCGCACAAGCTCGAGCGCATGACGCACCACCGGCTGGGACACGGAGAGGCGGTGGCCATCGGCATCGCGCTCGATGTGTGCTACGCCGTCAGCCAGGGGTTGCTGACGGCGGACGAGCGCGACGCGATTCTCGACGCCATGCATGCCGTCGGACTGCCGATCTGGGATGAGGCGTGCCACGAGGATGCGCCAACCGGCGGTCTGGCGCTGCTCAAGGGGCTCGAGGATTTCCGCGAGCACCTCGGCGGGCAACTGACGATCACGCTGCCGTGCGGCATCGGCGCGCGCGTCGAGGTCAACCATATAGACCATGCGGCGATGACCGCCGCGCTCGGTACACTGCGCGCGGCGGCGCGCGCCCGCGGAGTGCCCGGCGCGTAGCGGCAGGGGCGGCTGGTGCGCCACAAACCGCACTTTGTCGCGAGCTTTGCTGGCGACTTTGTCGCCTTCGTCGAAAGCAACAGGGAAAGCTCACGCGAAGGCGCGAAGGTTTTTTTTAACCGCAGATGTCCTGCTTCGCAGGCGCATGTGTCGCAGATTAGCGCAGATTTGAATGGGGTGTCCCAGACCAGGAGATGCCCCTACTTTGTCGCGCGCTTTGTCGGTAACTTTGTCACCTTCGTCGAAAGCAGCAGGAACGCTCACGCGAAGACGCAGGGAGGGGGTGGGAGAGAACCGTTTGCGACACAACTCAGTTGTATCGCAGAGGAGGGTAAAAGGAGTTCTAAAGTTCTAAAGTTTGGCTGGCACCGGTGATGGGCCACCCTGCTGGCTTTGAACCGCCAAGACGCCAAGAGCGCAAAGTTATAAGTCAATATTCCGACTAGCCGCCACGGCCGGAGTACCGCCTTCAGGCGGAAGCGGTTCAGGGGCTTCAGCCCCGTTCCCATAGCCCCTTTTTTTCAAGAGAAAGGGGCGCGCGGGCCTGAAGGCCCTTGTTGACTTCCGGCTGAAGGGAGCGTTGATTTATTGCACATCCCTGCTGCTTTTTTATCAGGAACTCATGAATCAGGAATTTGTTTGTGGAAACCACGCATTCTTGCACCCTTCTTGAGTTCCTGAGTTCCTGATTAATCCGCGCGGGGAATAAATCACCAGTCCCTGAAGCCGGTACTCCGACGCGACTGCGACCCTCATACAGAAAAAGCGCCAACGGCGCGCCCCATCCCAGCCCAGGGTGAAGCCCTGGGAAACCGAGGCAAACATAAACGAGGGCTGAATGCCCGTTCCATCATCTGGCAGACAGACGCCTCGTCCCAAGACTATATCCCGCCCCTTCAGGGCTAGTCCGTTTTTTAGCCCAATCCCCAGGGCGCTGCCCTGGGCTGGTATATCGTGCCCCTTCAGGGCTTTCATTAGCCTTGGCACAAACTGCCCCAGACTCCGGACACGGAGGTCCGGTGCAACGAGAATGACCCGGCAGAGCCGAGAGCGAAGCCGGGCGGAGAGTAAGCGGGTGGATGAAGTATGCCGTTTAAGATTGAGTTTAAGAGTGGGTGCTTCGCACTTACACTTTGTCCCCACACCTTGTCTCCACGCTTTGTCTCTTTACTCTTCGTCCCCACACTTTGTCCCTACGCTTTGTCGAAAGCAACAGGAGAGCTGATGGGTGAGTGATTTTCGTCCTCGTCCTCGTCCTCGTCCTCGTCCTCGAGCCCCGGTACTGCCGGTACTGCCGGTGGCTGGCGCTCTGGAGCCCGCGGTCTCCGCGGTTTGTTGATGCGGCGCATGAGACAGCGAACGGTACCGCCG
>JAAYLN010000297.1 GCA_012521875.1 Lentisphaerota bacterium
GAGCGACAAGCTGCGCGAATCGCCCTCCAACCAGACCGTCAAGGGGCGGCGCAACATCCGCAAGCTGATCAAGAACATCAAGACCGATGTCACGGAGCGCCTGCAGCGCCTAGGGGCGGATATCCTGGCGGTCGAGACGCTGGCCGCGCGGGTGAAGGAGATGATCGAGGAGCTGGCCGTGGACGGCCTGGTGGCCCAGTACATGCGGCTCCGCGGCGAGCTGGCCGTCAAGGAGGGCAACCTGAAGCAGCACCTCCGCCGCGCTGAACAGCGTGGCGAGTCCGAGGAGGAGATCAAGAGCCGCCTGGTCGCCATGGGGCTGCCGCTCTCCGTTCTGGAAGGGCTGGCCGCCGGCACCTCCGAAGGCGGCGACGCGGGAGGCGACGGTGACGCCGGCACCGGCACAGGCACCGGTGATAGCAAAGGGGGCGGCACCGGCAGCGGCAGCGCCGCGCAGGAACCCGAGGCACCTGAAATAGAGTCGCCCCCCGAAACGCCGCTCTCCGACCTGCTCCGCCAGTTGCAGCACACGTCACCAGGCGATGGCGTACTGCCCAAGCTGGTCGACAGCATCCTCTCCGAGATGAACAAGACCCTGCACCAGACGGCCATGCGTGCCGAGGCGCAGATGGAGACGCTCAAGCGCCTCGTCATGATTCCCGCCGGACGGCCGGACAACGCCGACCTGACGCGCCGGCAACTGCTGATCCTGATGGCCGAACTGGGCCAGGAGCTGCGCCAGCCCCTGACGGTCATCACCGGGGCTATCGACATGCTGCTCGGCCGCTACTTCGGCCCCATCACCAATGAGCAGCAGCCCATCCTCGAAATGGCCTCCGAGAGCGGACGGACACTCGACGACCTGATCGGACGCATGATCCGCATCGCCGGCATGCCCGCATCGCTCACACCCGACGAGACGGTTCTCGACCGCATCAAGTAGCCGGCTGCGGCTCCTGCCCCGGCTGCGGCCCGCGCTCCCGCTTCGGCTGGGACTGCTTGCCGCCGCCGCCCTTGGTCGGCTTCTGCGGTCTGGGTGCCAGCAGGCAGCTCAGCAGGCGCCCCATCAGCTTGGGCGGCTGCTCGCAGACCGCCTCCGGCTCCAGCTCGTCGATCACGCGCCGCATGATCTCGAACCCCAGTTCCTTGTGGGCGTTCTCACGCCCGCGGTAGGCCAGCGTAATCTTGACCTTGTTCCCCGCAGCGAGGAACTCGCGCGTCTTGCGCATCTTGGTCGCGAGATCATGGGTATCCACGTTGGCGTGGAACTTGATCTCCTTGATGACCTGCCGCTGCTGGCTCTTGCGGGCCTGCTTGCGCTTCATGCCCTCGTCGTAGCGGAACTTGCCGAAGTCCATGATCTTGCAGACTGGCGGTTCAGCGTTCGGCGAAACCTCGACCAGGTCGAGGCCTTGCTGCTGCGCCATGCGTTGAGCCTCGCGCGTCGGAAGCACGCCCAGCATGGAGCCGTCCACGTCAATCACGCGGACGTTCGGAACACGGATCTTGTAGTTGGTTCGGATAAAGGAGATAACCCACCTCCAAATTAGGCGCAGTTACGCCTGGGTTTCCGTGCAAATGCGTTTGACGAAGTCGGCCAGGGGCACGGTACCCTGGTCGCCCGTTTCGCGGCTGCGTACCGCCACGACACCCGCCTCGGCCTCGCGGCCGCCCACTACCAGCATGTAGGGGATCTTCTCGAGCTGCGCGCGGCGGATCTTGGCGCCGAGCTTGTCGGCCGCCTCGTCCACCGTCACACGCACATCGGCCGCCCGCAGCTCATCCGCTACGCGCTGCGCGTAGTCGAGCTGCTTGTCGCTCAGCGGCAGCACGCGCACCTGCTCCGGCGCCAGCCAGAGCGGGAAGGCTCCCGCGTAGTGCTCGATGAGAATGCCGAAGAAGCGTTCGAGACTGCCGAGCAGGGCGCGGTGTACCATGTAGGGCTGGTGCTCCCGTCCATCCTCGCCGATGTAGTTCATCTCGAAGCGTTCGGGTTCGTTAAAGTCAAACTGGATCGTGCTGAGCTGCCACGGCCGCCCCAGCGCGTCGCGGATCTTGAGATCGATCTTGGGGCCGTAGAAGGCCCCGCCGCCCTCGTCGCGCTCGTAGTTCAGCCCCTCGGCCTGCAGCGCGCTCTCGAGCGCCGCGGTCGCCTGCTCCCAGCGCTCCGGCAGACCCACGCTCTTCTCGGGACGCGTCGCCAGATAGGCGGTGACCTCGGTAAAGCCGAAGCGGCGCAGCACGCCCAGTGCGAAGGAGAGCGTGCGGCGGATCTCATCCTCGATCTGCTCCGGCGTGCAGAAGATGTGCGCGTCGTCCTGCGTGAAGCCGCGCACGCGCAGCAGCCCGTGGCGCACCCCCTCCTTCTCGAAGCGGTAGACGGTGCCCAGCTCGGCCCAGCGCAGCGGCAGGTCGCGGTACGACCAGCGGCGGCTCTTGTAGATCTCGATGTGGAAGGGGCAGTTCATCGGCTTGACGAAGTACTGCTCGGAGTGGGCCGCGGCATGCCCCTCGTCCTCGGTCACGGTCATCGCCGGATACATGCTCTCGCGGTAGAAGCCGAGATGCCCCGAGGTCTCCCACAGCGCAGCGCGGCCGACGTGCGGGGTGAAGACCATCTCGTAGCCGGCGCGGAAATGCTCGCGGCGCCAGTAGTCCTCGATCGCCACGCGTATGCGGGCGCCCTTGGGATGCCAGAGCGCCAGCCCCGGGCCGATCATGTCGCTGATGCTGTAGAGCTCCAGCTCGCGGCCCACCTTGCGGTGGTCGCGCCGCCGCGCCTCCTCCCGGCGCGCCAGCTCCTCGTCCAGCTCGGCCTGCGTTGCCGCGGCGATGCCGTAGAGACGCTGCAGCATCTGGTTCTTCTCGTCGCCGCGGTAGTAGGAGCCGGCCACGGAGGTGAGCTTCACGGCACCGATCTCGCCCGTGCGCGCCAGATGCGGGCCGCGGCATAGATCGGTGAAGTCACCGCAGCGGTAGAGCGAGACGATCTCGCCCTCGGGAATATCGGCCAGACGCTCGAGCTTGTAGCGCTGGCCGGCGAAGATCCTCTTCGCCTCCTCGCGCGGCACCTCGAGACGCTCGAAGGGCAGGTCTTCCCTGATCAGGCGCCGCATCTCGGCCTCGATGGACGCAAAACCCTCAGGCGCGATGCGGTGTTCAAGATCGATGTCGTAATAGAATCCCTCATCCGTGGAGGGCCCGATGTCAAGCTGCACGCCGGGGTATAGACGACAAAGAGCGGCCGCCATGACGTGGGCGGCGCTATGACGAAGCGTTTCTAGCGGTTGCACAAATGTTGGCTCCAGATGTTTCAGCATCTTATAGGTTAGGGGGCTACCCGCTTTTTGTCAAGTAATGCCGCACGGGTTGCCGCGCGGGTAATCGGCGGTGACAGGGGACACCAATACACTTTGTCTCAACACTTTGTCTCCGCACTTTGTCCCCTACACCTTGTCTCCACACCTTGTCCCCTACACCTTGTCCCTACGCCTTGTCGCAAGCTGTCTCTGTCACCGGACACGGAGGTCCGGTGCTACGAGAATGACCCGGCGGCGCCGGGCGGGGGGAGCGGGGCGCCCTCTCGACCTCGTCCTCGTCCTCGTCCTCGTCCTCGATCCACGGCACTGCCGGTACTGCCGGTACTGCCGGTACTGCCGGTGGCTGGTGCCCCATACCCCCCACCATGCCACATTACTGCCCCGGCCTCCCCATCACGCGGCGGGAACGCCGCGTCTACCAGCGCCATGCCATTCCTGTGCCCGCCGTTTACAGCGGGTAGCGCGCCTTCCTCCCCGCGTCTCCGCGCGCTCCGTGCGGGCGGCACGCGTGCCGCCTCTACCTGCCACTGCCTACTGCCGCTGCCTACTGCCTACTGCCACTGCCGCCGCCCCGGCGGCGGCGGGTCATATCCGCTCGGGCGTGGCGATGCCAAGCAGCCCCAGTCCCTCGCGCAGCACGCGCGCCACCAGCGTGCAGAGGCGCGCGCGGCTGTCGCGGATGGCCGGGTCGGCCTTGAGGATCGGGAAGCGCTGGTAGAAGCTGCTGTATAGCTGCGACAGCGCGTAGAGATGGTCGGCCAGCAGGCTCGGCTTGCAGTTCTCCGCCGCACGGACCACCGTCGCCGGATACTGCATGATCTGCAGCGCAAGCTGCCGCTCGACAGGCTCCTGCAGCAGCAGCGGCGCCTTGGCGGGATCGCAACCGGGGCAGGCCTCGGCATACTTGTCGAGCAGGCTGCGGATGCGCGCGTAGGCGTATTGCAGGTAGGGGCCGGAGTTGCCGTCGAGCGCCAGGGCACGGTCCCAGGTGAAGACGATCATGTTCTGCGGATCGTGGCTCAGGTCGGCATACTTCACCGCCCCGATGCCGATGTCGCGCGCCAGCGCCTGCTGCTGCTCCTCCGGCATCCCGGGCGACGACTCGCGGATGATCGCCAGCGCGCGGCTCTCGGCCTCGTCGAGCAGGGCATCGAGGCGGATCACGTTGCCCTGGCGGGTCGAGAAGGTTCCCTCGGGCAGCCGCATCAGGCCGAACCAGACGTGCTCGAGGCGCGTCGTGCAGCCGAGCTTGCGGCAGACGGCGAAGAACTGGCGGAAGTGGAGCTGCTGCCGCTCGTCCGTGACGTAGATGATGCGGTCGGGCTGGAACTCGGCCTCGCGGCTGAGCACGGTGGCGATGTCGGTGGTGGCGTAGTTGTAGCCGCCGTCGCTCTTGCGGACGATGCAGACGGGCATCCCCTCGTCGTCGAGCGGCACCACCAGCGCCCCCTCGCTCTCGCGGGCCAGCCCGCGCTCCTCGAGCAGTGCCACGGTCGCGGCCAACTGGTCGTTGTAGTAGCTCTCGCCGCGGTAGAGGTCGAAGGTGACGTCGAGCCGCTCGTAGATGCGGTTGAACTCGCGGAGGCTCAGGTCGATGAACTGGCGCCAGAGGGCCAGGTTGTCCGGATCGCCCTGCTGCAGCCTGACCAGCTCGGCGCGGCAGGCGTCGAGCCATTCGGGATCCTTCTCGGTGCGCGCGTAGCTCTCCCTGTAGACGCGCTCCAGCTCCTCGATCGGGGCGTCGCGGAGACGTCCGGGGTCGGCATAGGCGCGGAAGCCGTTGATCAGGATACCGAACTGCGTGCCCCAGTCGCCGAGATGGTTGTCGGCGATGACCTTGAAGCCGAGCGCCTGGTAGAGGCGGTCGAGGGCGTTGCCGATGATCGTCGAGCGGATGTGGCCGATGTGCATCGGCTTGGCGACGTTGGGGCTCGAGTAGTCGATGATGATGGTGCGTCCGCCGCCGATGTCGGGGAGCCCGAAACGGGCGTCATCGGCGAGGGCGGCGAGCTGTCCGGCCAGCCACCCGGGCGTCACCGCGAGGTTGATGAAGCCGGGGCCGGCGATGTTGGCCGTGGCGGGGGCATCGGCCGTGTCGAGCGCCTCGACGATGCGCGTGGCGATGGTGCGCGGGGGCAGACGGAGGGTCTTGGCCAGCCCCATGGCATCGTTGCACTGGAAGTCGCCGAAGGAGGGATCGGTCGAGGGCAGTACCCGCAGTCGCGTGTCCTGGGCGGCCTCGCCGAAGGCTTTCTCGAAGGCCGCCTGCAGCCAGGCTGCAAGCGGTTCCCCGGCATTTGCGGGGGTGACGGTGGATATACTTGTCATACATGGAAATTAGCTTTTACACGCCGCAAAGGCAAGTGTTATGCTCTTAGGCACATGCGCTACGCCATCGTCTCAGACATTCATGCCAACCTTCCCGCCTGGAAGGCCGTGCTGGCCGACCTCACGACTCTCGGTGCCAGCCGCATCATCTGCCTCGGCGATGTTGTCGGCTACGGTCCCCAGCCCAACGAGGTGCTGGCCTCGGTCTACCGCCATGTGGATGCAGTCGTCATGGGCAACCACGATGCCGTGGTCTGCGGCAAGCTCATGCCCTCGCGCTTCAACCGGCAGGCGCGCGCGCTGATCGAATGGAGCGCGGAGCGCGTCTCGCGCCGGGGACGCGCCTTCCTCTCGACAGCCCCCCTGACGCTGCGCGGCGAGGGCTTCGTATGCGTGCATGGCGAGCTCGGCAAGCCGGCTGCCTTCAACTACCTGGTCGAGCCCAATGAGACACTCCCGACCTGGGAGGCCACGGAGGAGCCCCTCATCTTCGTGGGGCACTCGCACCATGCCGGTCTCTTCGTGCGCGGCGCCAGCGGCACGCCGCATCCGCTGCCGCCGGAGGATTTCGTGCTGGAGGAGGGCAAGCGCTACATCGTCAACGTCGGATCGGTCGGCTACCCGCGCGACGGCGATCCGCGCGCCAGCTACTGCCTCTACGATAGCGAGGAGCAGGTGGTGCGCTTCCGGCGCGTGGCCTTCGACTACGACGCGCTGCGGATGGAGATCAAGAAGGCCGGGCTGCAGGAGATGTCGAGGCCGCTCCTCGATCGCGACCCCGTCCTGCTGCGCCAGCCCGTGCGCGAGCAACTGGGCTTCGACCCCTCCGAGACCGAGGCCCATATGGCGAGCGGCGTGACCGAGTCGCTCGACCTGCAGAACCTGCGGCGCAGCAACCGCCGCTGGCGCAAGGCGGCCGTGGGCGGGCTGCTGCTGGCGGCGCTCATGGCGGGCGTGGCCACTGCGGTCGTTCTCCACAAGTCCACTTCGGGGGAGGCCGCCTACCCGGCCGATCCGCTGCCGGTGCAGGAGGCGGTCGTGCCGTCGGACATCTTGGGCAACCTGCTGCCGCCGCTGCCCGCCGCCCTCACCGAGTCGGTGCTCCCGGGATGGCGCTACCACATGAGCCATCCCAGGGAGCAGAAGCTGACCGTCGAGCAGAAAGGCTCCTCGACCTACTTGAAGCTGGTTCACCCGCGCCGCGCCGGCTTCCGGCTCGAGGCGCCGGAATGGGATCTTAACGGCATCGCCAAAGGGCGGCTGCGCGCCCGGCTCCAGGCCATGCGGGGCGAGGATTTCGTCGGCACGGTGAAGGTGGTCGTGGTGGCCGACGAACGCGCCGGCGGCGAAATGCGCGAACGCGTCGTGATCAACTTCGACCTGCCCTTCAACCGCAAGCTGGCCTGGGAGGAGTCGCGGCGCATCATGGATATCCGCAAGCCCCACATCAGCTCCGCCACCGAACGCGTGCGCTATCGCATCGAGGCCAACTTCTCCGGTACCCTGTGCCTCGGCGATCTCTCGCTGGTCTTCGCCGAGAACTAACGCCTGTACGGGCGGCACGCATGCCGCCCCTGCCGTCGCCGCCGGCCCATAACCTCTTGCCGCCTCCGCCAAAATATGGGATGGTTCTTCCCGAACGCGTCCGCCTTCATGTACTAGAGATAGCCTCATCCAAGCACACATGCCCATGCAGAACATCATCACCCACCCTACACGCCTCCCGCTGCGCCACTCCCGGCTGCCAATGCCCCACTTCGCAGCTCCCCGCAGCACCACCACACCCCCCCGCACCATGAAAGACAATCTCAAATCTAAAATCACAAATCTAAAATTCACATCCCGCCTTCCCCTTCTCCTCGCCCTCCTCTTCGCGGGCGGCGCGGTCCGCGCCGCCGATGAAGCCACCGCCGCCCAGACGCCGCTCACGCCCGTCTATACCAACTACATGGACTGGCAGTTCCGCGCCGTGGAGATCGCCGACACCAACGCCGTGGACAACGTGCGCCACCAGAACGACTTCACCGTGCCCATCCACGGCCCCTGGCTGCTCAACCCCTCGCCGGACTCGATCACCGTCAACTGGATCACCCGTATCCCCTGCGGTGCCGCCATCGATTACCGCGAGAAGGGCGCCGCCGAGTTCACCCGCGTATGGAAGACCACCTACGGCCAGATCGACTACTCGTCGGATCTGCATACCTTCCACCTTGAAGGCCTAAAGCCCGCCACCACCTACGAGTACCGCCTGGTCTCGAACTGCGACAGGCACTTCACCGCCTATCTCGACGTCTACGTCGGCCGCGAGACCTACTCCTTCCGCACCATCGACCCGCAGCGCAGCAACTACAAGATCTTCGTCACCGCCGACCATCACGGCACGGCACGCCTGACCCTCGATCCGATGATCAACCGCTGCGGCGCCGGCGACGCCGACTTCTACTTCTTCCTCGGCGACAACGTCGAGGACAACATGAACAACGCACGCTTCTATGTCACCTTTGGTTTCCTCGACGACATCTCGCGCCGCTGGGGGCCGAGCAAGCCCACGATTTTCCTGCGCGGCAACCACGACCTCTGGGGACGCGAGACGCACCTCTGGGGCGACTTCTTCCCCCGTCCCGACGGCAAAAGCTACCTCGCCTTCGCCCAGGGGCCGGCGCTCTTTGTCTGCCTCGACTCCATGGCCGCGGGCTACGGCTCGCCCGCGCAGCGCGAGCAGGTCGCCCGCTACCTGCAGGAGCAGGCGGAGTGGATCGGCAGGCTCAAGCGCGGGCCGCTGTGGCGCAAGTCCGCCTTCCGCATCGTCATGGCGCACTACGGCATCCACGGCTCCTCCATGGACAAGACCATGGCCCCCGTCTTCAAGCAGGTCCTGAACGACTCCTCCGCCGCCGGCCGCATCCACCTCTACCTGGCCGGGCACGAGCACGGCTACATGCGCATCGATCCGCGCTCCATTGATACCAAGGTCGGCGAGATTTCCCCTAATTCCAGACGCTCGATGGAGCTGAAGCCGGACAACAACTTCACCCACGTGATCTGTACCCTCACGGAAGGCATGACCATCGAGGTCGCGCCGCAGAAGCTGACGGTGCGCAGCCACCTCTGGAACCAGCCCGCCGGCGGATTGCGCGACGCCTTCGAGATCCGCCCCGACGGCTCGGTGAGGGATCTCATGGAAGTCAAGGTTTTCCCCGCCCCCGCGGCGGAGCAGGACAAGTCAAGGTAACTGGGAGTGTTGACTTCTTGCAATTCCCCGCTGTTTTTTTTATCAGGAACTCATGAAATCAGGAATTTGTTTGTGGAAACAGCGCATTCTTGCATCCTTCTTGAGTTCTTGAGTTCCTGATTAATATGCGCTGGGAATAAATCAGCACTCCCTGAAGGCGGTACTCCGACCACCGTACAGGCCGTTTTTATATCAGCGGCAGGCCTAAAATCCCTTGGCTTGCCTCCCGCCCCCGGTCGCGGTACATTATCAAGATGCAACAGAAACCCCCGCAGATCACCGTCAACGGCCATACCATCGCCGAGGACTCCATTGTCTTCGAGCTCACCCGCCTGGTGCAGTTCTACTCCCAGCACATGCCCGAGGACCAGGTCCGCGCGCAGCTTCCAATGCTGCAGCAGCGCGCCATCGATCAGGCCATCGGCTCGCGCCTGCTGTTCGAGGAGGCCCACCGCCGCGATCTGGAGGTCACCGACGAGGAGGTCGCCAAGCGCCTGGAGGAGATGGTCGAGCGCTCCGGCGGGCGCGACCAGTTCGACGCGCTGCTCGCCAGGCAGAAGCTGACGGAAGATACCCTGCGCGAGCAGATCCGCCGCGGGCGCCGTGTCGACAAGCTCGTCGAGCAGGTCGTGGCCGATGCCCCCGCGCCGACCGATGCCGACATCCGCGCCCATTTCGATGCCCACCGCGACGAGTACAACCGCCCCGAGCGCGTCCTGGCGCAGCACATCCTGATCACGCCCGCCGGCGACTCGCCCTCGGCGCGCCAGGAGGCCCGTGAGCGCATCGAGAGCATCCGCCAGCGCGTGCTCGACGGCGCCGACTTTTCCGACATGGCCTCGGACAACAGCGACTGCCCCAGCGGACGCGAGGGCGGCAGTCTCGGCTGGTTCTCCCGCGGCATGATGGTCGAGGCCTTCGAGCAGGCCGCCTTCTCGCTCGAGAAGGGCGGACTGAGCGACATCATCGAGACCCGCTTCGGCTTCCACCTGATCTACAAGACCGACCACGAGCCCGGGCGTCCCGCCGAGTTCGAGGAGGCCCGCGACAGCATCTGCGACTTCCTCGGCCACGTCGCCCGCGGCGAGCTGCTCACCGCCTTCGTCAACGAGCTGCGCTCAAAGGCCAGGGTGGAGATCGACGGCGTGGCCGCGCCTGCCACCCCCCCTGCGGGGCGGCGGCAGTAGCAGTAGGCAGTGGCAGTAGGAATGGGTCAGAGACACACCTTGTCTCCACACCTTGTCTCCACACCTTGTCTCCACACCTTGTCTCCACAC
>JAAYLN010000040.1 GCA_012521875.1 Lentisphaerota bacterium
CTTGGTTGAATCGCACAGAATCCAGAATCCAGAATCCGGTATCCAGAATATTGCAAGGCAACAATTTGAGTGTTTTGCCGTCCATTCAGGATGTGTGTCCCAATTGCATGGACACGAAAAGGGAAGCTAAAGGAGGCGCTTTTTCATTCTGAATTCTGAATTCTGGATTCTGGATTCTGGGTGCGCATCCACTATTGTGGAGCGCACCCCCGACAAAGCTCGCGACAAAGTGGCGTCTCAGGCCTATTCCAACTGCCTACTGCCAACCGTCCCCTGTCTCCCGTCTCCTGTCCCCTGCCTCCTGTCCCCTGATTTTCCTCGCGGGATTACTTTACACACATGTCCGCCTGTGCTATGATAACTCTGCTTTAAGGGTGGCAGAGCCATTGCAGTCGAGGCTGATGCACACCTGTTCCGGGAGTTTCACATGCCGAAATTCAACTACATAGCGATGGACGGTTCGGGCCGGGAGACGAAAGGCAGCGTCGAGGCCGCGACGCAGGCGCAGGCCATAGCCCAGATCCGCAGTCAGGGACTCTTTCCAACCGCCATCGGCCTGGCCGGCGGGGGCGGCGGCAAGGCCGCGGCCAAGGGGGCCGCGGGCGGTGCCAAGGCATCCTCCGGCAAGGGGATGAGCATGGAGATCAAGCTGCCGGCCTTCCTGCAGCCGCGGGTCAAGGCCAAGGAGCTCACGCTCTTCACGCGGCAGCTTGCCACCCTGGTCGACGCCGGCCTGCCGCTGCTGCGCGGTTTGCGCGTGCTGCAACGCCAGACGAACAACACCACCCTCAAGAACGCCCTCCAGTCGATGAGCGAATCGGTCGAGAGCGGCAGTACCTTCTCGGAGGCCCTGGCTCTCCATCCGCGCATTTTCGACAACCTTTTCATCAACATGGTCCGGGCGGGCGAGGCCGGCGGCGTGCTGGAACTCGTGCTGACGCGTCTCTCGGAGTTCATGGAGAAGAGCGAGAAGATCAAGAACAAGGTCAAGAGCGCCATGACCTACCCGATCGTGGTGCTGGTGGCCGCCATCGGCATCACGGCCTTCCTGCTGCTGACCGTGATTCCCAAGTTCGAGGAGATCTTCCTCGACCTGCTCGAGGGCAAGAGCCTGCCGGGCGTCACGCGCTTTGTGATCGCCACCAGCAACGTGCTGAAGAACTACTTCCTGGTGGTGGTCGGGGTGATTGCCGCCATTGTCATCCTGATGAAGCTCTGGACGTCGACGAAGAGCGGGCGGATCATCATGGACCACATCAAGACGCGCACACCGATCTTCGGGACGCTCATCCGCCGCACCGCCATAGCGCGCTTCACGCGCACGCTCGGCACCCTGATGGCCTCCGGCGTGCCGGTGCTGCAGGCGCTCACGATCGTCGGGGACACCTCCGGCAACGCGGTCTATGCCTCGGCCCTGCAGCGGGTACACGACAGCGTCAAGGAGGGTGAGACCATGGCCGGTCCGATGGAGCAGACCAAGGCCTTCCCGCCGATGGTTATCAGCATGGTCGAGGTCGGCGAGGAGACGGGCGCCCTGCCCGACATGCTGGCGCGTATCGCGGACACCTACGAGGACGAGGTGGACAACGCCGTGGCGGCCCTGACCTCGATCCTCGAGCCGATCATGATTATCTTCCTCGCGGTGATTGTCGGAACGATCGTCATCGCCATGTTCCTGCCGCTGGTCTCGATCATCACCACGCTGGGTGGCGCGGGGGGCTGAGGAGGCGGTCCGGGAGCAGTTGGGAAGGCACAAGCGAGAGGAGACACAACATGAAGCAGGAAACGACAGAGAGAAAACGGGGCGGCCAGTGCCGCGCGGGCTTCACGCTGGTCGAGATGCTCGTGGTCATCGTGATCATCCTCGTGCTGATGGGGCTGGTCTTCAAGATGTCCCGTCCGGTCATCGGCAAGCAGGCCGAGGCCGTGACGATCAGGAACCTTGAGCGGCTCAAGGCGGCGCTCGAGGAGTATTACGCCGAGTACGGCCAGTACCCGCCGGTGCCCCATTACCCGAACATTCGCCAGTGGCTGGATCCCGACTTGCCCGATGGTGCGATGATACAGCCCCTGTGCTACGAGTACAACTGGGACGGAGGCATGCGCTCGGACATGATCGGCAAGTTCGGCGACGAGAAACACGAGTACAAGGATGGGCCGCTCTTCTCCTTCGGGCTGGTGTCCTTTCTGGTGCCACGCCGTAGTGGTACTGGTAACATAAAAGGCTGGCCCACAATCTACGACCATCCCCAGTGGCTGGATTACAACGAGGGTACGGAGGATTCCGAGCGCGACAAGCGCGCCTGCGCACGGTGGGCTCCCTTTCTGGAAGACATCACCTATACAGGCTTTGGTGGACGCTTGATAGATGGCGACGCCTACACCAACTATTTTACGACGATCCGTGACGGCTGGGAGAGCCCGCTGGTCTATGTCTCGCCGCCGCCGCACCAGACCTATCTGCTCTTTTCCAAGGGGCCGGACAAGGCGTGCGATTTAGATGCTCCCGACAACCGTAGCCGTCCGGCAAACAAGGACAATATCTACGGTGATGTGGGGTTCGTGAAACAGTAGCCGGAGCCCGGCGCCGGCCGTCGGCCGCGGAGAGGATGCCGGACAAGGAACACTAATGAGACGTTCAGGAACAGATTGGATTTTGACAGCACGGCGGCATGCCGATGCGGCTCATGTGCGCGCGGGATTCACGCTCATCGAGATGCTTGTCGTGATCCTGATCGTCGCAATCCTGCTCGCATCCCTCTTCGGCGGATTGCGCGCCGCACGGCAGACGGCGTGGCGTACCCGCGCGCGCTACACTGCCCAGCAGATCGTGCAGGCGTGGAACCTCTACCTGAACGACAGCCGCGAGTTCCCGGACGAGAAGAAGTTCAAGGATGAGAAGCCGGAGGGGGGATACGCCGCCACACCGCCAAATCTGGCACTGCTTAATGCCGACCGGGTCTACATCGAGCTTAGCGCCGCGGATCGCCAGAATGGCCTGCAGGATCGGTGGAAACGGATCATGGGGTTCAACCTTGACTTCGACTATGATGGACTGGTCAGGAATCCGGCACCGGAGGTTTTTGAAAAGTCAGCGGCGATCAAGGAGATGGCCGAGGTCAAGGCAACCGCCATCGCCTGGTCGCAGGGGCCGAACCCCGAGTCGAAAAAGAGGTGGGTGGTACAATGGTAGGCAACGGCATGAACCTGAACTTTTCAGCCTGGTTTCCTCCTCGCCGCGGGCTTCGCCGCAAGCCTTGCCGCCAAAGTCCGCGCCTGTGCCCTGAACCGCAGGCGGGCTTCACCCTGATCGAGCTGCTGCTCGTGGTCGTAGTGATGGCCATTCTGGGCACGATCATCATGGGCAGTGCCGCCTATGTCAACAAGGTCGCCCGCACCAAGCGCACCGAAGTCACCTGCCGCGTGCTCGAGACCGCCCTGGTGCGCTACCGTTCGGATCACGGCAAGTGGCCGATCGGGACGTTCAAGCCGAACGCCGATGGTTACGTGATAGTCAAGGGCAAGGACAACGCGAAGATTTTCGGGCCGTTGCGCGAGGAGAACCAGCCGAGAGAACGCAGAATCCGCTATCTGGACGAATCGACGCTCTACACGCTCGACAAGAAGGACCGGCCAGTGCGGCTCGACAAGACCTCGGGCGAGCAGGCGCTGGTCTACATGACACGCGAGAGCGCCAAGACCAGATACTTCACGGTGACGATCAACGTCGAAGCGGACACCGCCAAGGTCGACGCTCCGGAAAAGAACAACTGATGGAGCGCGCATAAGACGTGCCAGGGGATGCGGAAGTCGTGAAACGCACAAAGTACAAGGGAAGGCAGGGCTTCACGCTGATGGAGCTGCTGGTCGTGATGGGAATCATGCTGATTGTCTCCACGATCCTCGTTGCCGGTTACTTCGGCATGATCCGCGCCGCCTCCTACACGGCGGCCGAGACCGACCTCTTCAACCACCTGCAGCTCGCCCGGCAGCGTGCCAGTCTCGACGGCGTGCGCGTCTTCTTCATGCTGATCGATTCCAACAGCTACGTGCTGGTGCGCGGTGCCGGAACGCTTACCAGGGATATGGGAAAATCGGAGACTTCCAACCGGTACCGCTTCTACGACGCCTATGCCGACTACGACGGCCACAAGCCGGAGGAGATCAATCTTGCCAAGCGCGTGCGCGTCTGGAACATGGACAAGGGCCTCTATGGCGATGATGTCAGGATCGACCCGACGAATCCCGAAGATATGTACGTTCCCGTGAGCGGTGCCAGGTACAAGCGCCCGTCTTGCAAGTTCGAAGTCCTGCTCCCGTCAACGGTCGAGCATAAGGAGTGGAAACGTGGCGACCGCTATGGCTTCGAACTCTATCCGCGCCAGATGCTACCAAAGGGATTCTACTTCGACCTGGATGACGGGAAGCCCGTTACGCTCGTCTTCAAGCCCGACGGCACAACCAGGCAGAACACAACGATCACGGTTTTCGAGAAGATTGGCGAGAAAAGCAAAAGCAAGAACAAGATCAGGATCACCGTCAAGGCCAGCGGCGAGATCAGCGTTGAAGACGTGTAGAAGTGATCGAGCCCGGTTGCAAGGCGTGAAGAGCGGACGGATAGAAGAGCGGACGGATGGGTATGGATGCCGCAGGTCGGCGGGCTGGCATGAGGATGCCGGGGAAATGTGCATGAAACCGAAACACAACAATTTCAGCCGGACGGGTGCCGCGCAAAACGCGGCATCCGCGCGCGACGGGTTCACCCTGGTCGAGATCAACCTTGTGCTGCTGCTGGTAGGCATCGGCCTTGTGTCGCTCCTCGGCCTCTTCCCCGTCGGGCTGCGCCAGGCCGGTCTGGCCACCGGCGACACCGTCCAGGCCATGTTCGCCGACCGCGTGCTCAACACGCTCCAGGCGCGGGCCTCGGAGATTACCGACTGGGCCGAGTGGTCCGCATTCGGTGCGTCGGTGCTGGATGGCGTCAGTATAGACGGCAAGCCCATCCAGGCCGTGGATAAGATTTCAAATTATCTGGGAGTCGAGGGGAATACCATCCGCTACCAGCTCGAATTCCGGCAGGTCTTTAAGGATGACAAGCGCCTGATGCGTGCGATCATCCGGGTCAGCGAGCGGGAAATGGGCGACCTCTCGAAGTCACCCGCCTACTGTACCGATTTATTCTTTATGGGCCCCCCGGTCCCGTGAGTGTACCATGAACAGAGTTTTCAGGAAGATGTTTGATGGTTGGTGGCTGCTGATCCGCGGGATCGGACGCTCCGGGACGATGGCGCCTGTAACGGGCCGGGAGAGGAGGGGCCGCGGGGGCTTCACGCTGATCGAGATCCTTGTCGCGACCTCCATTCTGCTGATCATCGTCCTGATGATGTCGATGATCTTCCAGCAGAGCAGCGGTGCCTACCAGAGCGGCACCAACCGCGTCAACGAGCAGAAGGTGCTGCGCAACATTCTGGGCATGATCTCGCGCGACATGACACTGGCCGTCGATAGCCGACTCTACCCCGACTATAAGAACAAGTTCGACTCGGACATGGCGGCCTTCGTCGCGCTGACCGGAACCCCCGATGCTGGCGGCAGGCGCACGCCGCAGTGGATCGAGTTCTCCTATGTGGGCGGCAAGGTGAAGCGCAGCGCTTTCGACCTGATGTGGAGCAAGACTGGGAAGCGGTGGGTTGAGGATCCCATGGGCGCGAAGCAGACCAGCATCCTGAACCCCGAGCAGGATCTGGCCGAGTTCTATTTCGAGATCCTGTGGCCGACGGAAGACGATGGCACCGAGATGCTGCCGCTGCAGGTTGATGTCTTTGCCTCGCTCTCGCATGAGGGCAAGTACTCATTTGCCCGCGGGCGCTCGGCCGGCAGGGATCGCGAGTTTGGCACGGACGACGACATCATCGCCGGAGGGCCGCAATGATGAGACATGGAACCGAACCGATGCCGGGGGGCTGTGCAATGAACGGCGGGCACCGCGGCTTCCCCGCGGGCGCGGGCTGGAGAACATGGTGCCGGGGGCGGCGGCCTCCTGTCCCCTGTCTCCCGTCTCCCGCCTCCCGTCTCCCGCGCCGCCGCGCCGCCTTCACGCTGATGGAGATGCTGTCGGTCATCGCCATCATCGGCCTTCTGGTCGGCTCCCTCGCCCTGGCACTCTCCAAGGCCCGCGAATTGTCGCGCCGCGCCCGCGCCGAGGCGGAGTTGCGCGAGATGGTCTCGGCCTGGCTGCAGTACCACCAGCTTTATGGCGAACTGCCCTCCGTGGTCCAGGGCCAGAACGAGCTGCCCTCCAGCCGTAAGACGCTCGATCCGCTTATCAACCCCGAGAGCGGCGACAAC
This sequence comes from Lentisphaerota bacterium, assembly GCA_012521875.1. GTDB lineage: Bacteria > Verrucomicrobiota > Kiritimatiellia > RFP12 > JAAYLN01 > JAAYLN01. Next base: position 6,349 of record JAAYLN010000040.1, read on the forward strand.
CCGCGTGGCCTGGTGCTGCTGAACCCGCAGATACCGTTCAACGCGGCCGGCTTCTACACCGATCCCTGGGGCACCCCCTACCAGCTCTCGTTCGCCCAGCCCAAGCTCGAGGCGACCGCCGCCCTGCGGACGAGCATCACCTTCCCGGGCCGCCAGCGGCGGCTCCCCTGATGGAGACATTCCATGAAGTTGCCTGAAAAAAAGAAGGATTGCCGCAGAACACGCACCGGTTCCGCCCTGCTGATCGTGCTGGGGCTGCTGGCTCTGCTGATGATCACCGGCGTCGCCTTCGCGATCCTCATGCGCATCGAGCGTTCCAGCGCCTCCAACCTGCGCCACACCGCCATGGCGCGGCAGTTGGCCAAGGGGGGGCTGGCCTATGCCATCGCCGCTCTTGACGAGGAACTCAAGGCGGATCTCAGCACCAACCGCTATCGCAACTACCACTGGCCCGACCGGATCTGCAAGCCATCCGCCGACGCTCGCCGCACAGTCCACATCGCGGAGGATGCCTTCCTCTCGCTGGACAGGGAGGCGATATACTCCGACCAGGTGGCCAATGCGCACGTGCTTACGGCGGAGACGGCGCGCTACCTGCCCGGCGGCCTGCGTTACCGTGTGGAGCTTGTCAGTAATGAATTCGACGAGGTCTACAACCGTCCCGAGTGGATTCCCGTGAGAGCGAAGGGAGGGGATGACAAGCAGGATGAAATCATCGGCCGCTACGCCTACGTGATCCTCAACACCACCGGCCTGCTCGATGCCAACAGCGTCCATACCAACTCCGCCGAGGACTCGATTGGCCGTGGGATCGGTGCCGATGCGGGCGAACTGCAGCTCCATCCGGCGGCGCAGCCGGATGTCGTGAACCTGACGCAGTTTCTCGCCGTCCGCGCTGAACATGGCCGCTACGAGACCGTGGCCGAGCTGGCCACGCTGAACGGGGGCTTGAAAGGCGAGGAACTCTCCAGTCTGGACGTCTTCTCCTACTCCCAGCCCGATATGATACCGCCCGCGCCTCCCGCCAAGGCAACCTCGGAGATGAGGGCTGCCCACATAAGTTTGATCAACAGCCTCGGCGGCGTTTACGATGCCAATAATCCGAAGAACAGCAAACCCGCCCCGAAGATCGACATCAGCTCTGCGGACAAGATCATCGCGAACAGGAACAACATAATGCTGGCTCTCCAGGCCGCCGGGCTTCAGGATCATGCCACTGCGTTCAACAATGCACAGGCCAAGTGGGCCTATCTGGGACTGCTCGACTATGTCGACGACGACAGCGAGCCGGCTTATGTTGACGAATGGACAAAGCTGCCGGGGCAACAGAAGATATCGGCGGACGATCAGATGTTCGCCCGCCCCGCCACCGAGGCCATGCCGCTATATTCTGTATTTGCCGTGAGTATCGCATATGAGATGGATAATATCGGCGCTAGAGACGGTGTTGACTGGGTGAGGCATACCGTCAAGTACGACATCCGTGCCGTCTACTCCTATCCTTTCCAAACCTCAAAGGGACGACCGTTCAAGCTTGAGGCCGATATCGGTTCCGAGAATGGAGGAACCGCATCCGAATGGGAGCCGCTGCTGCCTCCGCTAACAGTGCCGGAGAAGGTGACGAAGGAGCACGTGATTGTGGGACCCGGTCTAAACGAACCATACCTCCAGATTGAAAAGACACAAACCCTCGAGCGTCCCATAACGGATGGCAAACCGCCTCTCCTTGCGTTTTACTTACACTGTCGCGCCAGCACCATCGACGAAAAAACAGGCAAGGTGATCCGGCGCACTCCGGCAAATTATAATAATTCCGATCCCGTTGTTATCTATGTTGGCATGACGGGGAGCGACATAGATAACGGTGGTGCCATCTTCTGGAGCGAGGCCATTGATCCCCGCTGCAACTGGGAAACGTACCATGCTTTGTGGCGCGCCAGCCGGGACTATGCCTGGGAAAGGCCCGTTAATCCCGTAACCACCGCAGGCGAGGAGCCTCTCGACAAGCTGCATGAGGTAATCGGCTATCCCATGCCGGCCCAGCCGCTGGACTATCCTCTGCACAGGTATATGCTGACCACGCCTTCAGTCATCCACAACTACTTCAGGATATACATCGATGGCATGCGGATTGGTGACCCCGATTCCGCTCACTGCGACCCCTTTATGCAACAGATCCGGGCGCATGTGGCCGACGGCCCGATGCAGTCGGTCGGCGAAATGGGCTACCTGCCGATTGGTCTCTGGCTTACGCTCCATCTCTACGATCACGAACACAATCCTCCGTTAGACTTCGGCAATAACAAGTATCCCAACAACGTCCTGCCGCCGGATGGTTTCCATCGCGTGCTCGACTACTTCACGCTTGGCGATCCCAACCGTCGGCGGCATGGACTGGTAAACCTCAACACGCAGTACACCAACGCCGTGGCGGCGCTCTTTACCCACTTGCCGCTCCAGACCGAGAGGAACCCCGGGTCACGGATCAAGGTGCCGCAAGATTACGATCAGATTAATAAGACCTACAAGGATGCCTACCGCCTCTTCAGCACGACCACCAAGCGCGAGTGCAACGATGCCACGGAGCTGGCGGAGTGGCTTGTTGATAAAGGTCCCTACGAGCGGCTCTCCGATCTTGGCTACTTCTTCAGAGGGACGCCGCAACTGGGTATCGCCAGCGGTGACTATTCGGCTGTCTACCCCCTGGCGGCGCTGAAGGCGGCGGTTGGCGCCGGCGGTGTCGGCGAGTTCGAGCGCGAGGCGCTGATCCGCAACATCTGCAACCTCGTCACATTGCGCGGGCAGACCTTCACGATCATCCTGCGCGCCGACGCCTTCTCGCCGCGCTTCGGCTTGACGGGCGTCAAGTACGGCAATGTTCTGGCCACGGCCACGGCCGTCGCGCAGGTATGGCGCGATACCGAGCCCGTAGCCGGCACGAAAAACCATCCTACCTTTATCCAGTTCTTCAAGATCATCAATGAATAGGCGGCGGCTTCTACTGGGTCTCACCCTGCTTGTACTCACCCCCGTGGCCCGCGCCGGACTGGCGGATGAGCCGTCGCACCTGCTCTGCGCCGGCTTCGGCACCATGGAACTGCTCGACAAGCCCCCCTTCTACTTCTGGAGTGCCGAGCTGCGCCCGGCCTGGAATCTCTACCACCTGCGCCCCTGGCTTGTCTTCGGCATGGGCGAGTATGATACCCGCTATGCCGCGGCAGGTGTGCTGGCGGATATCGCGCTGGGTGAGCGATGGCGCCTGACCCCCGGTTTCGGCGGCGGCTACTACGACTCCAATGGGCTGGAACTGGGGCATCACATCGAGTTCCGCTCCAGCATCGAGCTAAGCTACCGCTTCAGGAGCGGCCACCGCCTTGGTGTCGCCCTGGCCCATCTCTCCAACGGCTCGATAGGCGATAGAAATCCCGGCACCGAGACGCTGGGAATCGTCTGGTGCCTACCGCTGCGCTAGAACACATAGCTCAGGGTGATGCCGAAGGTCGTGTGCTTCATGGTAAACTCGCCCTCGGACTGCAGCTCCCTTTCCCCCGAGTAGTCGTAGTAGAAGCACGCCTTGGAGGTCAGGTCGATCTGGCGCATCATCACGTCCAGTTGCGCGTGCCGGTGGAAGCGGTAGGCCACGCCGATGGTGAAAAGAAGACCGCCGAGTCGTCCCCGACCTCGATGCAGCGGCTCCGGTCCTCGTACAGCACTCCCTTGGGCGAGCCATGGGCCTCGTAGGCTTCGGGCGAATCGTAGTCGAGGTGCCACCACTCATCGTGCTCGAACTCGGCGCTCCATGGCGCGTAGCCGATACCGATGTAGGGGTAGATCTGTTCGGTGACCGGGTAGCCGATCAGGGCGGTGAAGACAGGCCCCGAGAGGCGCAATATGCCATCGCTCAATCCGTTGTTGTAGTTGCGGGTGCGGGCGGCCACCTCGTCGTGGGAGAACTCCACGCCGAAGTAGGGGCAGAAGCGGTAGGCGGCGACCACCCTCAGTCCCGACTTGTCCTGCTGATCGAGCTGGTTGATATAGCCCAGGAAAGTGAGCCCGCCTTCGCGATCCGCGGGGCGGGAGGTGTTCTTGAGCGTGTTGTTGACCAGGCGCAGACCCGCCGTCAGGCGCCCGGCGAGATACTGGCCAATGTGCTCGTGGTAGAGGGCGGCGGTTACGCTCAAGGGGGGTCTCGGGCGCTGCTGTATAGGGCCGTTGGCTGCGGGTGCTGCCTACCGGGGCGTTGTTGGCAGGCGGGCGTGCGGATGTTCGATTGTAGGTGCGCACCGGACGCACTGGTTGCTGCGACGGCGTGCGGGCGGGGGTGGTATCAAACACTTGCGCCGCGGCGTCCGGGCCGAGGCAGCAGGATGCCATTAGAAAGGCGGTGCCGAGCAGGCGCGCGGCTGTGCTTCCGGCACGCCGGGTCTTGCGCCTGTATGACACATCAGGCAGACTGGTTGAAGCCTTCATAACTCTTCCTTGTCTCGATGCCCGAGACATGAAACCACTATGTTTACATCATGCGTGAATGGCGGCGGAAAATCAGAACACGAGACTCAGGGCTATGCCGTAGGTTGAGTGCTTCATGGTGAACTCGCCCTCGCGCTCCAGTATGCGCACACCTGCAAAATCGTGGTAGAAGCGGGCCTTGGAGGTAAGGTCAATCTGGCGCATCATCACGTCCAGTTGCGCGTGCCGGTGGAACCGGTAGGCCACACCCGCGGTGAAGAATGTGGCCGAGTCGTCCTCGACCTCGATGATGCGGGTCACGGACCGCGCTTCCGGAAATGCCCCCTGGGCGTCGTGGCTTTCGGGGGAACTGTAGCCAAGCTGCCACCATTTGTCATGCTCGAACTCCGCGCGCCAGGGCGCGTAGCCAAACCCCACGTAGGGATAGAGGCGGCCGGCAATCGGGTAGCCGAGCGTGACGACATAGAGAGGGCCTGAGAGGCGTATCACACCGTCGCTCAGCCCGTTGTTGTAGTTGCGGGTGCGGGCGGCCACCTCGTCGTGGGAAAACTCCACGCCCAGATAGGGGCATAAGCGGTAGCCGACGACCAGCCGCACGCCCGACTCATCCAGCGGCTCGAGTTCATTGATGTATCCCAGAAAGGTGAGCCCGTCATCACGGTTCGCGGGCCGGGATGTCTCCTTGAGCTTGTTTTCAACCATGCGCGCGCCAACCGTCAGCCGCTTGCCGATGAGGGGGTCGATGTGCTTCCCGTAGAAAGAGGGGGGGCGGTCGCGGAGGGGGACGCCTGCCTCAAATGACGGTTCGGCATGGTTGTCATCCGGCAAGGCTTCGCCGGTCGATACGCTATCGAGCTTCTGCGTGTTGACGAGATCCGGGCTCTGCTGCGGCGATTCTGCCGCCTTGTCGGCGGTTGCGGCAGGCGTCTCTGCCCCGGCGTTTGGGCCGAGAGTGCAGAGCATGGTCAGCGCAGCGGCGCCGATCCGGCTTGCAACAGCACACCGGGCACCATGCATACTGTACCCGTATGACCTGCAAGCAGAGCGGTTGTAGCTTATATTCATGTTTCTCGCTTCCGATGCACGAGACATGAAGCTAATTTACACCATGCGCGGCACGGTGGCAATGGTTTGTTTGCCGGCAGCCGCATGCGCGCACCAGACGGCGAGCGGACAGCCGTCGCAGCGCGGGCGCCGCGGTGTGCAGCGCGTCTGCCCGAAGGCGACGAGGTAGCTGTTCCAGGTACGCCAGTAGCGTACCGGCAGGATGCGGCGCAGCTCCATCTCGGTCTCCAGCGGCGTCCTGGTCGAGACGAGTCCCAGCCGGTTGGTGATGCGATGTACGTGGACATCGACGCAGATGGCAGGCTTGCCGAAACCTAGCGCCACGACGAGGTTGGCCGTCTTGCGGCCTACGCCGGGCAGCTCGGTGAGCTCCTCGACCGTATCCGGCACGCGCCCGCCGAAACGCTCCCGCAGCACGCCGGGCAGCCGCTTGAGATGCCGCGCCTTGGTGCGGTAGAATCCGACGGGATAGATCAGCCTCTCGATGGTCTCCACCTCGAGCGCCTCGAGTTCTTCCGGTGTCGTGGCCTGCCCGAAGAGCCGTTCGCAGGCGGCCGCCGTGCAGGCATCCTTGGTGCGGGAGCTCAGGATCGTGCAGACCAGGATGCGGAAGGGATCGCTCGTCTGTACCGCCACGAGATCCATGACGGGGGCGCGCTGCGCATGGTAGGCCTCCTTGAGGCGGCGGTTGACGGCGGGGATGTCGTCTACCGTCACGCGCGCATCTCCGCCAGGATGGCGCGGGCCGCCGCGGCAGGGTCGGGTGCTTCCAGGATGGGGCGGCCGACCACCAGATGGGTGGATCCGTCGCGGACGGCGGCACCCGGCGTGGCCACCCGCTTCTGGTCGCCGGTGGCGGTGCCGGCCGGGCGTACCCCGGGGGTGACGAGCAGCGCGTCTGAGGGCAGCAGCGTGCGCAGCCGCCCCACCTCGCGCGGCGAGCAGACTACGCCGTCGGCACCGGACTCCAGTGCCATGGTGGCCAGGGCGGCCACCTGGTCGGGCATGGTGCGGCCTATGCCCAGATCGCCCAGGTCGTCCTGTTCCAGACTGGTGAGCATGGTAACCGCCAGCAGTTTCGGGCGCTGGTCGGCGGGGCAGGCGCGCGCGGCCTCCGCCGCGGCGGCGATCATCGCGCGTCCGCCTGCGGCATGCAGCGTCATCAGCTCGACCCTCAGACGGGCGGCGGCCGTCACGGCGCGCGCCACGGTGCGCGGGATGTCGTGCAGCTTGAGGTCGAGGAAAATGCGCTTGCCGGCGCCGGCGACGGACTCGACGACCGCCGGGCCGCCGGCACAGAAGAGCTCGAGCCCGATCTTGTACCAGCCGACCGTCTCTCCGAGTTTGGAGAGCACTGGCGGTACAGCCTCGGGCGAGGGGACATCAAGTGCTACGATCAGTTCAGCCATGGCATGCGGCTCCGTTGAACGCTGGTCAATCTCAGCGGCCGCCCTTTACAAGGGCGTCGAGATGCTTCTTGATCAGATCGGCAGCCTCCTGGGCCGCCTGTTCGCGCATGAGCTCGCGCTCCTGCTTCTTGACTTCCTTTTCCGAGAGTTTGCCGCGCGAGCGACCGGACTTGGCACGCGAGGCGTTATATTCGCGATCAACGTCGCGCTCGAGCAGCCTGTCGGCCTTCTTCCTGGCCGCCTCCTGGCTGAAGGGACCCTCCTGCCGGAACTTGCGCGGAGCCAGGCCTGTCGTGCGGAAGGGCTTGTCCTTGGTCAGGTCGTTGGATTCCCAATCCTTCCTGGCCGCGGCGATGGCCGCCTGGAAGTGGCGTGACTCGGCCTGAATAGTGGATTTAAGCTCGGCCACCTGCTCGCGTGTCATCACCTCGTAGCTGTTGTTCTTCTGCATGTCGGTGATTGTAACGACATAGACCGATTGACCCAGAATCGGCATGAACGCCGTGAGGCCAAGCACCAGACCGATAACCAGTATGCGTGAATGTTTCGATGTCATGGGTAATTCCTTTCCGTGAAGCACTATCATAATAGGCCGCGACAGGCTTTTCAATCAGGAACTCGGTTCGATTCCTCATCCTTCTTCCTTCTTCTTGCACAGGCACGGATACCGTGCCATACTAACGCCATTTC
>JAAYLN010000298.1 GCA_012521875.1 Lentisphaerota bacterium
AGACCACCCTCACGCCCGAGCTGGTCGAGGAGGGGCTGGCGCGCGAGTTTGTCAGCCGCGTCCAGAACCTGCGCAAGGCGGCCGACTTCGATGTCACCCAGCGCATCGCGATCCGCTTCGCCTCCGACGCGGATGTCACGGCGGCGGTTGAGAAGCACGCCGAGACCATCGCGGCCGAGACACTGGCCCTCTCCTGCGTGGCCGATCCCGGCGTGGACGGCGGCGAGACCCTCGACCTCAACGGCCATCCCTGCCGCTTCGTGATAGAGAAGGCGTTAGGCAGTGGCAGGTAGGGGCGGCACGCATGCCGCCCGCACGGAGACGCGGGGACGCGGGGAGTGGCGGTAGGCAGGGACGATTATTGCGACCACACAGTGGCTCGCAATTTAGAGGGTAAAAGCGCTGCGCTGTCCTTGCACTGCGGAAGATCAAGCGGGTGGATGAAGCGTGCCGATTAAGAGTGAGTTCAAGAGAGGGTTTAAGTGGGGGCGCTTCGCGCTTACTCTCACACTCTCACTTAAACGGTACGCTTACTCTACCCGCTTACTCCCGGTTTCGCCTTTTCTCTCGTGGTTCCTCTTGGCGCTCTTGGCGTCTTGGCGGTTCAATCTCTTTCGAGGACGATGATGAGCCATCCCACTTGCGCCCCTTCGGTTTTGGTTTGCGCTCGTATTCATGGGCGTTACCTGTTACATTGGTAACGGTTACATGGATCATGTGCTTTGAATGGCGGCAACATGCTTGCCAGAGCTGGAGATTATGCGGGCGCAGGAACGGCGGCTTTTTGTTCGGGCGAGCACCCACACACAAGCTAGGCAAACACAGAAAGATAAAGGCTGCCAATCGCAGCATTTGGTATTTCATGATGTACTGTAACTGGAATGCCAAGAAAGGGAACTGATCAACAGGGTGAAGGGCAACAGTTTCTTCGATGAGAGCAGAGATCAGTCGCGCGTCAAAGCGGCGATTGTCGCCAAGTATTTTAATGCGTGGGCCCAGGTCATCATGAGGGCGCAAGCATATCTTTGCCCAAAAGCCGAGAATCGTATCGCTTACATTGACCTTTTTGCTGGCCCAGGCCGATATGGCGACGGCACGAAATCGACGCCGATCCTTGTGCTTGAGAAGGCGATTCAGCACCCTGACATGCGGCAACGCCTTGTCACGATTTTCAACGATAAGAATCCAGCAAATGCGAATTCACTCCAGCAGGCAATCGACCAGTTGCCGGGCATTGAGACGCTTAAGTTCAAGCCGCAGGTAAACACACACGAAGTCGGCGAGAAAATCGTTACGATGTTCGAACAGATGCGGCTTGTCCCCACACTCTTTTTCGTGGATCCATGGGGCTACAAAGGGCTGTCCTTGCGGTTGATCAACAGTGTGTTGAAAGACTGGGGGTGCGACTGCATAGTCTTCTTCAACTACAATCGTATCAACATGGGGCTTACAAACGCCGCGGTCACCGAACACATGAATGCGCTTTTCGGTGCCCAACGCGCTGATGCGCTTCGGCAACGACTTGAACCGATGTCAACTTCTGCACGCGAACTTCTGGTTGTCGAGACACTCTGCCAGGCGCTACGTGACCTCGGACAGCGCTACGTTCTGCACCGCAAAGGAACCTTTGGCGATAAGGTTCAGGTAACATTCCCTTCTCGTGAAAAGAGGATAAAACATGGCTGCTAAATCTGCCATTGAGTGGACCGAATCCACTTGGAACCCTGTCACGGGCTGTTCCAAGGTTAGCCCCGGGTGTGCGAACTGCTATGCTGAACGCCTGGCTCTTCGTCTTCAGGCTATGGGGCACAAGAATTATGCGAGGGGATTCAAACCCGCAACTCATGAACGCACGCTTAGCCTGCCCCTTGGCTGGAAGACGCCGCAGGTCATATTTGTTAACTCCATGAGCGACCTTTTTCACGATAAGGTGCCGCTAACGTTCATCAAGAAGGTGTTTGCCGTCATGAACGAGGCCAACTGGCACCAGTTTCAGGTTCTGACTAAAAGGTCGCAGCGTTTGCTTGAGCTGAGCCATCACTTGCCGTGGGCGGAGCATATCTGGATGGGTGTGAGCGTTGAGACGCAGGATTACGTCCATCGGATAGATGACTTGCGCGAGACCGATGCGCACATCAAGTTTCTCTCGCTAGAGCCGCTTTTGGGGCCACTGCCAAAGTTGAATCTCAAGGGCATAGATTGGGTGATTGTTGGCGGCGAGTCCGGGCCCGGGGCGCGGCCCATGCAAGAGGAGTGGGTGACGGACATTCGCGACCAGTGCCGCAAAGCCAAGGTGCCATTCTTTTTCAAGCAATGGGGTGGTTTAAACAAGAAGAAGAATGGACGCATGCTGCAAGGCAGAACCTGGGATCAGATGCCTGTGCAGGACAAGGTTCTGGAAGGGGCTGTATGAGTGACATCAAGCTGTTCCGGTTGGGAGGTAATAAGGCGGAGCAACTGCTCGGCAGGCTCGTCAAGCAGGAGAAATCGCTCCAGAGCCTGATCGAAAGGCACATGGAGACCTTCCTGCATATCCGGTTTCTCGCCTCCGAGTACTCCACCGGAAGAGCGCACTCCGGACGTATCGACTCGCTTGGTATTGACGAGAACCATTGCCCCACGATCATCGAGTACAAACGCAGCGCTAACGCCAACGTCATCAACCAAGGGCTGTTCTATCTCGACTGGCTGATGGATCACAAGGCGGACTTTGAGCTCCTCGTCCAGAAGAGGCTTGGCCGGGAGATGGCGTCCAAGCTGGACTGGAGTGCGCCGCGCCTGCTCTGCATTGCCGAAGACTTCACGCGCTACGATGTTCACGCCATCCAGCAAATCAACCGGAACATCGAGCTGATCCGTTACGTGTTCTTTGGTGACGACCTGCTGCTGCTTGATCTGGTCAACGTGGTGTCGGCCGCACCTATAGCCGATGAGGATGACAAGGATAAGAAGCCCAAAGAATACAAGACCCAGGAAGAGTATCTTGCCCATGCGTCCCCGCAACTCAAGGAACTGTATGCGGCTGTCCGCGACCATATCACTGACCTGGGCGATGACGTGCAGGAGCGCTTTCTCAAGTACTACATTGCCTTCAAGCGCCTGAAGAACTTCGCCACGCTCCAATTCCGCAGCAACTCCAATAGCCTGGTGATGTGGCTACCGCTAAGCCCGGATGAGGTTACCCTCGAAAACGGCTTCTCCCGCGATGTGCGCGGCGTGGGGCATCACGGCACAGGCGATCTGGAGCTTACCATCCGCAATCTGGACGACTTAAGCAAGGCCAAGCCGCTTATCCTGAAGAGTTTCGAGGAGAGCTGATGTGGTGAGCAAGAGCCGAGTGGACAAAGGGTTTCATTATGGCATCGGCTTCCGAAAAACCGCAAAGCCAGATCGCGCGGACACGTGCCGACCTGTCGTTCAATATGGAATAGGCTTGTAGCTTGATCCGACGCCTGTCATAGTGCCCCTGAAAAGGCTCTGTCGAGAAGCGCAGGCATTAGTTCCTTCATCTCTTCGGTAACAGCATCCTGGACTTGGCTGGCTGCCGCGACCTTGCCGGAGAGTTCCGATAGCCTTTTCTGCGCGGCCAGCGGCGGAACCGGAACGGGGATGGCCATGAGTTTCTTCAGCCCAGAGTCCGGTTGCGGCCTGCCGCGCCGGCGAAGACCCCCGTCGCCGTCCCCTCGCTTTCCGCGACGCGCGTGCAGAAGACCGGCAACGTCCAGAAGCCGACGGTACCGGCGAATGCGCAGTACACCGCTGATTTCGGCGGCGGCGACTATATTGACTACGGCAAGTACCTCGTGACGGTCACGCTAAACGATCCCGCCAACTACCAGTGGTCCGACGGCACGTCCGGCCCCAAAGTGCTCCCCTTCATCATCGAGCACGTCAACAACGTCTTCAGCGGCCATGTCCGCAGCTTCATCCAGGGCGACACCGCGCCGAAGATCATGCTCTCCCGCCCCCGCTACCAGGGCCGCGTAAGCTGCAGCTACACCGAGGATCAGCTCAACGATCTCGCCCCCGGCACCTACACGGCGTCGATCACCGCGCACGAGTGCGAGCTCGCGACGCCGGCCAGAACGAGGACGTGCAAGTTCACCGTCTATCCCGCCGGCACCACGGCGACCCATACCTACGAGTACGCCGACCTCAACGGCGCCTACTTCAAGACCGACTACGCACCGGCCATCGGCACGGACAAGGTCGAGGTGCGCATGATGGATCAGACCGCCGACGAGGGGTATGCCCCCTTCTCGTGCGGCCCGTATCCGGCGAGCATGACGATCATGAAGATGTCGGGCGGGTTCCTGCGCTACCACCAGGGCGCGCAGCGCGTCGATCTCAGCAGCCTTTCCTGGGCGGTCAACAAGATCTACACGCTGACGGCCCAGGGCAAGACGATCACACACAAGGATGAGGCGACGGGCACCACCAAGTCGGCATCGTTCACGGGGACGGATCTCGCGACGCCGGCGACGGGCACGGCGTTCATCGGCTGCTCGGTCGAGAAGTCGGCGGACCGCGGCGCCGAGGGCGCGCCGGGCTACCATCAGCCGCACCGCCTCTACCACGTCAAGATCTGGAACAACGGGACAACGCCGCGCTGACGGTGGCGGATGCGGCGATGGCGGCATATTATGACGCCCTCTTCTTCACGCCTGCGACGAACGCCAGCTCGATGCTTGAGCTCGCCGGCGCGAACGCCGCCCTTAACCTCTCCCGCGGCTATACCCGCTATTACTTCGGCTATACTGCGGATGCGACCTCGGCGGTCGGCAATGTGACGGTCAAGTTCACCTTGCCCGCCGCCGGTTGGACAACGGCGCCGCTCCGCGTGGCCGGCAAGGACTCCAAGTTCTACATCGGCCACAACATGCAGTTCGCCGTGGATGCCACGGCACTGGGCACCCCCGCCGCGGGTGCCCCGGTCACCGTGCCGCTCATCTCGACGACGGACGGCATCCGCGCGTGCAACAGCGACCCCGCGGGCTACGCCGCCCCCGCCGCGCTCGAGCTCGTCGCCCCGGCGAACGGCGCGGCGGACATCCCCGTCGTCCGCCCCGGCCACACCGCCTTCTTCGCGCTCGACCGCGACGCGCGCTGGGCCGCCGTTGACAACGCCGCCTACCGCGACGCGATGGTCGAGACCTCCTCCTTCCCGCAGGAAGTCGCCTTCGCCTGGCAGGGCGGCACCGCGCCGTACGGCTTCACGCTCAGGCGCGCCCGCGACAACCAGGTGGTGAAGACGGCGGCGGGGCTCGCCGACGCGGCGTTCTCGGTCGGCAACCTCGAGACCGGCCGCGCCTACGTCTGGCAGGTCACCGACACCGCCGACGCGGCCGTCACCGGCGCGTTCACGACCGCCTACGCCGACCAGCGCTTCCTCAAGGTCGGAGCGACGAACGCCGCCGCGGTGGTGCGGCAGTACTCCTCCGCCAAATCGGCGGCCATCCATACCAACACGATCCCGAACTTCCGCGACCTCGGTGGCATGTTCACCGCCGACGGCACCAGGCGCGTGAGGCAGAACCTCGTCTTCCGCAGCTTCTGCTTCGACAGGCCCGGCAGCTACGTTGTGACGCTCTCGCTCGTCGATCCGGCGATCTACCACTGGTCCGACGGTTCGACGCAGGACAAGACGGTAGAGTTCGCCATCACCGGCGAGCTTCCCTCCATCGTGCCGCCCGTCATCGGCGCCGGCGAGGGCAGCGCGGCGGCGATCGAGATCAGCGGCGGCAATTTCAACGTGCGCGTCATCAACGCCGTGCGCGGCTACAGCTACGGCTACCGCAAGGCGGCATCGCCGGCCGGTCCCTGGAGCGACGTCATCCCCCTCGGCGGCGCGCATGACAGCGACGCCACCGAGAAGGTGCTGCCGATTCCCATGGAAACCACCGAGCCGCGCTGCTTCTACAGGATTGTGGTGTGGTAAGCGCCACGGGCCTGCTTGCGCATACGTCGCCGGTAGGCGGCGGGGGTGACGCCCGTCGCGGACCGGAAGTAGCGGATGAAGTGCGCGTGGTCGTAGAAGCCCGTCTGCTGGGCGATCTCCGTGATGCGCTTGTTCGTCGTCGCGAGCAGTGTCCGGGCGGCGTTGATGCGCGTCTTCATGATGTAGGCGGACGGCGTCATCTGCGTCAGTTCCCTGAAGAGCCGGCGGAACTGCGCCACCGAGTAGCCGGACAGCCCGGCAAGGAATTCAACGGAGACGTGCTCGGCGAAATGCCCGTCCAGATAGACAATGGCCTGCCGGACGGGCTCGTACCAGTTCGCCGTGCCGAGCTTGCCCTCCGCGCGCCAGTAGACGGTGGCGGTGCCGATGCGGCGTCCGCGCGCGTCGGTGACGGGACGTACCGTGACGCAGTTGAGCGCGGTCGAGCGGTCGGCGACGAAGCCGTAGATGCGCTCGACAATCGGCACGCCGGTCTCGAGCACCTCGCGGTCGCGGCCGCCGTAGACGGCGGCCTGGTCGGGCGGATAGAGCTCGTACGACGTGTAGCCGATCATGTCGGCGGGCGACTGCCATCCCGACACCTGCGCGTTGTAGCGGTTGGTGTGGACGATGTGTCCCTGCGCGTCCTTGAGGACAAAGGCGATGTGGGGCATCGTCTCGAAGAGTTCGGCCATCAGCCGCGCGACGGGCCCGGCCTTGCGGAAGAAGGCGTCCTGCAACACCCTGACCTCGTCCGGCGAGCGTGTAATGCCTGTGTAATGCTGCCTTGTCATCATGCTCTGATTCTACACATGCGCGCACGTTACTTGCATGAGCAAAAAGTACGCATGGGGTTTGAATAGCTCGCTAATACCGTGTACAATGACGACCGATATTGGGATGCCGGATTGTTCCGGCATCGCCCATGGGACGCTAGTGAATTGAAAACCCGGCCATGACTACCGCCACCAACAGCCCAGCACAGGACCAGCAAGCCGCCCGCGAGGTATATGCCGCGTTCCTGATGATCGGCCAAAGCAACATGGCCGGACGCGGACACTTCCACGAGGTGGAGCCGCTAGCCGACCCGCGCTGCAAGATGCTGCGCATGGGACGCTGGCAGCCGATGTCGGAGCCGGTCAACCCAGATAGGCAGATTCTCGATCCGTCGTGGCACTCGGGAGTCTCGCTCGGCCCAAGCTTCGCCATCGACGCCGCCAACTTCTACAACGCCAAAGTCGGGCTCATCCCGTGCGCCGACGGCGGGACGGCGCTGCGGGAGTGGATGCCGGGCACGGTACTCTTCGACCATGCCGTCATGATGTCGTCGCTCGCCGCCCGCAGCTCCACACTGCGCGGCATCCTCTGGCACCAGGGCGAGGCCGACTACCGGGGCTGCCTGGACGAGTACGGGCGCGACCTCGCGGTGATGTTCGCGGAACTCCGCAAGGCCCTGGGCGACGCGAATCTACCAGTGGTCATCGGCGAGCTTAGCGGATGCATGTGTTACCAGGGCGTGGAGCCCGATAAGGTCAAAGTCTTCAACCGCCGCCTGCCGGCCATGGCCGCGCGGATCGGCCACTGTGCCGTCGCCAGGGCCGAGGATCTCGCGGTACAGTCGGACGGGGTGCATTTTTCAGCCGTCTCCCAGCGCGCCCTTGGGCACCGCTATTTCGAGGCGTTCAGGTCGCTTGTGGAAAACCAGCCATGATTTTCGACACTCACATCGTCCGCGATGTTGCCGTGGCGCGCCTGCCCGGCGAGGAGCCGCTGCGCGACTACTCCGACATCCTCGCGCTCGCGACCGTAGGCAACTGGCGCGACTTCAACAGCAACTACCTCAAAAAGGCGGGCGCTCCCGCGTAGCCAATGCCTTGGCAAGAAGACCGGCCATGTACGACCTTTACCGGCAAATCAAGTCCGAGCTCGACTACGACCGCCTTTTCGAGCGCATCGGGCAGCTCTGGAAAATCGAGCTGGGACAGACCTTTGCCCACTACTGGCAGGCGGCGGAGCACGTCGCGGAGATCCTGCGCGCCGATGGTTTCAGCGACGTCGAGGCGATTGCATTCCCGGCGGACGGCAAGAGCATCTTCCACGACGTTCATGCGCCGATCGCCTGGCATGCCACCAAGGGGCGGCTCACCCTGCTCACGAAGCCGACACGCCACGATCCGGACGGCTTCAACCCCGGCCCGGTCATCGCCGACTACGGGCGCCATCCGTTCCACCTGGTCAAGGGCTCGACGGCCACGCCAGCGGAGGGCATAGAGTGCCGCATCTTCACCGAGGCACAGATGCGGGCCGGCGAGGATGTGCGCGGGGGGATGATTCTGCTGGAATGGGATACCGCGCCGCGCGCCGGCGTGATCTCCATGCTGCTCGACAAGGGCGCCCGCGGCTTCATCGCGGACTTTCTCAAGGGGCGCTGGAGCACACCGGACTGCATCCAGTGGGTCACCGCCGCGACCGAGGGACGCAACTGGAATGTCAACGCGTTCGACCGCGACTTCATCGGCTTCTCGATCTCCCCGCGTACCGGCGGCTTCCTGCGGGCGCAGGCGGAGCACGGGGTGGTCATGTGCAAGGTCGAGTGCGACGGCTACCGCGCCGCCGAGACCTTCCCGTGCGTGACGGCCACAGTCCCCGGCGCCGACGACAAGGAGATCTGGGCCCTCGCGCATCTCTTCGAGCCGCTGGCCGACGACAACTCGCTCGGCGTGATGGCGCTGATCGAGAATGCGCGGTGCCTGCTCAAAAAGGGCGGCAACCGCCACACCATCCGCCTCGTGATGTCACTCGAGTGCTTCGGATTCTCCGTGTACGCTGCGACGCGTTCCAGGGAGCATCTCGCCCGCGTGCTCGGCGGCATGAATTTCGACTCGACCATGTCAAGGCCCGGCTACATGCTGCTCTGCGAGAGCGTCACACCCTTCGCCGGCAATCTCCTGGTGCGCCACCTCGCGGACGAAATCACGGCCAGGGACAAGGAGTTTCCCGAGATCAGGCAGTCGCGGCTCGGATTCTCCTCCGACGACATGCTCCTGTCCGATCCGCAGGTCGGCGTGCCCACCTTCTGGGCCATCTCCCGGCGCGACCCGCACTACTGGCACAACTCATACCAGGACATGGAGTTCCTCGACCGGAACATCGTGCGCCAGAGCGCGGCATTCAACGGTACCGCGCTGACGATGATGGCCAATCCGCGCGCGGAGTACGCCGAGGCGATCCGCGCCGCCTTCCCGACCCGCCTCGGGGAGATCCGCGCGCTGATGGAGACCGCCAATTTCGACGGCGCCTTCTTCAGGCACCTCGCCGCCCGCGAACAGCGCATGTTTGCCGACTTCGGCCGATTCATGCCTGAAAAGAGCTTCGAGCTCAGCTACGCGGCCACCGACGATCTGCCTCCGCCCGAGGAGGTGCGTTCACCCGCCCGCGACCATGCGGCGTCACTCGTGTTCAAGCGCCTGACCCCGGGCTTCATCTTCGAGCTCTGCCGCATTCCGCGTGACAAGCACCGTCCGCTTCCCGGCTCGCCGATCTACGACGAGACGGCGAATCTATTCACGGCCATGGACGGCAGGAAGAATCTGGCGCAAATCATCCGCGAGACCGAGTTCGAGCGCGCCATGCACATCTCCGAGGAGAAGATCAAGGCCTACACGGAGATGATGCTCTATCTCAGCGAGTATGGCTATCTGAAACTCGTTTCCGGTTAACAGGGGGTGCCGCTCGTCCTCGTCCTCGTCCTCGTCCTCGACACAGTGTTTTTTTTGACAGGATTACATGATGAGGAGGATGGCGCTGCGCCGGATACGGAGGACAGCCCTGAAAGGGCGCGATATTCCAGCCCAGGGCAACGCCCTGGGTGGCAAGGCAAAAACAGACTAGCCCTGAAGGGGCGGGATATAGCGTCATGGAAACAGGTCAATCTGCCGGATGATAGGCCGGGCTTTCAGCCCTCGTTTGAATTTTCCTCGGTTTCCCAGGGCTTCACCCTGGGCTGGGATTGGGCGCGCCGTTGGCGCTGTTCGCTCCATCGCTGCGGCTAGCCGGGACGGCTCGCCCTACCTTGCGGCTTGCCGTACCGTGAGATCGCGCCGGGGCGGCGGGCGGGGTGGTTCGGTACAGGCGCCAGCCTATTACCCTGTGGTGCGTTCCTGTGGTTGACGCCTTTACCCACACCTTGTAGAATCAGAATTGCTGATTAGAACGACGAATTCCGTCCGGCATCACTTATTGTATGGCTGTGGCTTATAGAGTGGCCGTTGCCGCCATACGGGATGGTGGAGACAAGGCTATGAACACGACACGCAAACCCGCATCCGGCCTGTTGCTGAACCTGCTCGCCGTGCTCGCGGCGAC
>JAAYLN010000299.1 GCA_012521875.1 Lentisphaerota bacterium
AAGCGATGTGGCGTAAGCTGAAGCGTCATGCCTGCCCGCTGGGCGGCGCGGGACGGTTCACTTACAAAAAGGCCCCGCGCGCAGGCCGTCAGGCGCTGCGGAGCGGGGGGTTTTGCAAGAGCCTCACACTAATGAAGCTTTTGCAAAACCGTTTGCCTGCACACGTGGCACGGGCATCTTGCCCGTGTTTCATGGGCGGAACGCCCATGCCACGAAGGGTATGCAAGAGCCGCTAATGGATTACGGGCACCCTACCCCGGACTTTCGCTTTTGCAGGATGTTTTGACTTAACGGCAATGGATATAGAATAGGAGTCAGCCATGAGCAGACGTATCGGTACAAAGTTTGATGTTTTTGCCTTTTTGATGGTTTTTGGCCTTGCATCCGCCTTGCAGGTTGCGGCCGCCGATTATTACGTTAGCCTTTCGGCGACCGGCGGCGGCTCGCTTTCATGCGCAAGCGGCTG
The DNA here is from genome assembly GCA_012521875.1 of Lentisphaerota bacterium. GTDB lineage: Bacteria > Verrucomicrobiota > Kiritimatiellia > RFP12 > JAAYLN01 > JAAYLN01. Next base: position 467 of record JAAYLN010000299.1, read on the forward strand.
GTATGCCTCCGGCACTGTGCTCGAAATCACGGCCACGCCCGATGCCGGCAAGGCTCTGTTCGCCTGGAGCGGTGATGTGGAAGAGGGCACCGCGCCCGCTGCAGAACTCGCTCTGACGGTTGACCGCGATCTTTCCGTGACCGCGCATTTCGCCCCTGTGCGCTACGTCGCAACAACAGGCAGCGACGCCAACAATGGCGAGACCTGGGGCACGGCCCTTGCATCGGTCGCAACCGCCTGTGCCGCGTTCAGTGGTACCGGTGTGGTCTTAGTTGCCGATGGCGTTTATACCAACTCCACCGAGCTGACGATAGCTGCTCCCGTCCGGCTTGTCAGCGTCAACGGCTGGGAGAAGACAACACTGACCCTAAGTCCTGCCGCTTCGAATGAACGTCTGCTCACCATCAACCATGCTGATGCGGCGGTCTGCGGTTTCAAGCTGACCGGCGGTCAGCTTGGCGGCTACTATTTTAAAGGTTCCGGCGCCCAGGTGCTGGCAGGCACGGTCATGGATTGCCGCGTCACTGGCAACACAGACGGTCCGAAGCGGAACAACACTTGCGGAACCGGTGTCGCGGTAATCGGCGCGAATTCGCTGGTCGTCCGCTGCATCATCGACAACAACAACGCTACCAGCAATCCGCGTGGCGCAGGCGTCTACCTCAACAATGGAAAGGTGAAGAATTGCCTCATTACCAAAAACGTGGCCAACTATGGCGGCGGCGTTTACTTTGACGGCGGCGGAACCATCAGGAACTGCACCATCGTGGGGAACACAGCCGACACCGATGCCGGCGGCATTCATCTTGGGAACAACCGTACCGGCGCGAGAATCGAGAACTGCATCATTTACGGCAACATCGCTGACAATGATGTAAGCCCGGGCTCACCGGACTGGTACGGTACGTATTCCGGTGCCTCCCAGGCCGTGACGATGAGCAACTCCTTCGTAAACTGCCTTTTTGGCGGCAGCCCCATCGGCACCAACAGCTTGACCGCCGATCCGCTATTTGTGAACGCCTTGGCGGGCGATTACAGGCTTCAGGCCGGTTCTCCTGCCGTGGATTCGGGTGCCTCAAACGAGCTTGCGTCGGCCAACGCCACGGATCTTTTCGGCTCCAGGCGTCTCAAGGGCGAAATGATCGACCGCGGTGCCATCGAATTCGATCCCGCCATCTTTTCCTGCGGCTTTTCCGTGAGCAACGGCGTCGGCTTCGCCGGGCTTGAAGTAACGCTCTGCGCATTCGTCGCCGGGGCGGCGCAAGGGGCAGAACTGACGCATGAATGGGTAGTCTCCAATCAAACCGTACTTGGAACCGTCATTCATGCCAGCGGGATCAAACCCACCCTGACACTGACAACACCAGGACGCTACAGCGTCCGGCTAACTGTAAGCGACGGTGTGCAGAGTGTCTCGCAGGTTCAGCATGACAAGATTTTGGTTGCCGTGCCAACCATTCACGTGGATCCAGAGTCGTCCAACCCCGCCTTCCCGTACGACACATGGGCCACAGCGGCGACTTCTCTGCACCAGGCGCTGGACGGCGCCATAGGCGGATGCGAGATTCTCCTGGCCGACGGCAACCACACACTGACAGAGCAGGTGGTTGTGGACAAGGGCATCAGGATCACGGGGGTGGATGGGCGCGAAGCGACGATCATCAGGCAGACGAGCACCACGCAGCGTGTGATGTGGATGAACCACCCCGATGCGGTGATCGGTGGAGTCACCATCACGGGCGGGCGCGTGACCTCCGGCAACTGCGGCGGCCTTTTGATCGGGGCCAGGGGCGGTACAGCCACCAACTGCATCATCCGGGGCAATACCGCCACGGCTACCTACGCGCGTGGTGCGGGGCTCTACATGGCAGGCGCCAAGTCACATGTCGCCGACTGTCTGATTCTGGATAACACCGTGAACACCGCCGGCTATGGTTTGGGAGCCCATGTCGATGACGGGCTGCTGGAACGCTGCCTGATTGCCACCAACTCCGGCCTCAATGCCATGGGTGCACTCTACATGGGCGGCGGTGTGGCGGACAACTGCCTGATCATGGACAACACCTCAAAAGGGCGGGATGGCGGCGTCTATCTTAATGGCTCGTGTCTGTTGCGCAACTGCACGATTGTCCGCAACTCAACTACGGGAACCGGCAACAATGCCGGCGGCATCTATTGGAACAACTGCGCGGGCGCCCGCATCGTCAACTGCCTGATCTACGGCAACCGCGCGGATGGCTCCACCTCTCCCGGCCGTCCCGACTGGGCCGCAGCAACACTCAACAACACCTTCTCGAACTGTTTTGTAAATTGCCTGTTCGAGACGGCCCCCGCGGGCGCGGGCGCGCTCCAAGGGAATCCCTACTTCACCGACATGGAGGGCAACGACTTCACCCTCCTTGCCAACTCGACGGCCATTGATGCCGGAACTGCCGCGCATGGGCTGAGCGCATCGGACTATGCCGGAAATGCCCGTGCACAAGGGACGGCGGTAGATATCGGCGCATTAGAGGCCGACCCCGGTGTGCTGTCATGCGGATTTGACGTTTCCGCCAGAGACGGATTCTCCGGAAAATCCTTTACGCTGACGCCGGTTGTGCAAGGTGCGGAGCAGGGAGCCGAGATCGGCTACCTGTGGACGCTGACCAACAATGCGGCGGGCGGTGAGGCGCTCATCTCTACAGCCGAGGAACCATCCTTCGCCCTCCTGACTCCCGGTTGGTACGACGTAACCCTCTCCGTCACGGTCTCCGGCAACCAGACATCCCTCACACATGGAAATCTTCTGCACATTGCCGTGCCGACGAATTATGTCTCAGCCTGTGCAACGGCACCGCTGGCGCCCTACAGCAGTTGGGCGACGGCCACGACAAACCTGCTCGAGGCCTTGCCGGAGGCGATTGATGGTTCGGTGATTGTTATTGCAGGCACGAACAACATCCACGATCTCCTCTATCTCGACAAGGGGATCACTGTTGTTGGCGCCACAGGACATGAGACCGACCGGATCGTCCAGAAGAAGTCGGGCACCCGCGTGGCGTGGCTCGACCATCCCGATGCGGGTCTCCGGAGCCTGCACATTACCGGCGGTGATGCCGACGGCGGATTCGGCAATGGCGTGTTCATTGCTGCGGGCGGCGGCAGAGTGATCGACTGCCATGTGCGAGAAAACAAATCCAACAAAAATTAT
>JAAYLN010000300.1 GCA_012521875.1 Lentisphaerota bacterium
GAACGGTCGAGGACACGGAGCACGACGCTTTCGCCGAACTGTGTCGGCAGGCAGGACACACGCAGGTCGACCTGATGGCCCGCGACGGTCATGGCGATACGGCCGTCCTGCGGCAGGCGTCGCTCGGCGATGTTAAGGTTGGCCAGCACCTTGACGCGCGAGATAATCGGCAGTGCCAGGCGCCGCGGCGGCGGCTGCATCTCGTAGAGGGCACCGTCGATGCGGTAGCGGATGCGGAACTCCTTCTCGAAAGGCTCGAAGTGGATGTCGGAGGCACGATCCTTGACAGCCTGGTAGAGCACCAGGTTTACATACCGCACTACAGGGGCGGCACCGGCCTGCTCGGCAATGGCCTTCTCGTCCTCGGTCTCATCACCTAGTCCGAGCGATTCGTCTTCCTCGATAACCGTCGAGAGCATCTCGGCAACGGTGGTGCTGTCGTCGCCGTAGTACTCGTTGACGCGGTGCATGACATCGACCTCGCGTGCGAGGACGAATGTGATGTCACGCGCCAGCACGAACATCAGCTCGTCGGTGGCCAGCGGATCCACCAGTCCCGAGGTGGCCAGCGTGACCGATCCCGGCTGCACGTCGATCGGCACCACATTATACATGCGGGCGACGGCCGCGGGCACGGCGCTACGGACATGGGGCGGTATGTCGATGGTCGTGAGGTCGACTAGATCGCACCCCATGTAGCCGGCCAACAGCGAAAGCAACGCATCCTCGTCAAGAAACCCCACGTCGATTATGAGGTTGCGGATCGGCTTGCCGGTGCGCACATGCGCTTCCGTGAGCTCGGCAGCCTGCTGCGCGTTGATCACACCATGGTTGATCGCCAGATCCAGAATCGGATCCAGCAGATCCGGTTTCTGCCTTTGTCTCTGCGTCACATCGTCGGCCATCTGAATTCTCCTGCTTCCCTGTCAGTCCTAGCGCTTGCCACCTGACATTTCCTTCAGCTTCTCGACGACGGCGTCGGGATCCTGCGACTTGGTGATAAGATCCTCGTAGTGTATCTTCCCGGCCTGGTAGAGGTTCAGCAGATGCGTGTCGAGCGTGATCATGCCGAACTTGGCGCCGGTCTGGATATCGGAGGCGATCTGGAAGGTCTTGGCGTCGCGGATGCGCGAGCGGATCGAGGGGGTTGTGATCATGATCTCGAAGGCGGCCACACGTCCGGGCTTGTCGGCACGGACGAGGAGGAGCTGCGAGATAACAGCCACCAGGCCCACCGAGAGCTGCGTGCGCACCTGGTCCTGCTGGTCGGTCGGGAAGGCGTCGACGATACGGTCGACGGTGGTGGTGGCACCGGTGGTGTGCAGTGTGGCGAAGACGAGGTGGCCCGTCTCGGCGGCGGTAATGGCGGCCTGCATGGTCTCGAGGTCGCGCATCTCGCCGACCAGGATCACGTCGGGATCCTGGCGCAGCGCGCGGCGGATCGCCTCGGCGAAGCTGGGGACGTCGGCCCCGATCTCGCGCTGCGTGACGACCGATTTCTTGTGCGGGTGATAATACTCGATGGGGTCTTCGATAGTGATGATGTGGCAGTCGCGTTGCTCATTGATGATGTTGAGCATGCTGGCGAGCGTCGTGGTCTTGCCGGAACCGGTCGGACCGGTCACCAGCACCAGGCCGCGCGGGCGGAAAAGCAGTTCGTTGACCTGCTCGGGCAGACCGATCTGATTGAGCGTCAGGAGCGTTTTGGGAATCTGGCGCAGAACGACGCCGACATTGCCGCGCTCGCGGAAGACGCTGACGCGGAAACGCGCCTTGTCGCCGAAGCCGAAGCCGAAGTCGGCGCCGCCGATCTCGCGCAGACTCTGCTGGCTGGCCGGCGAGGCGATGCTCTTCATCAGGCGTTCGGTGTCCTCGCCATCCAGTGCAGGCAAGTCGATCGGCACGAGCGAACCGTGGATACGCAGCATGGGAGGCACGTTGACACGGATGTGAAGGTCGGAAGCGCCCTCGTCCACGCAGAGCTGCAGGAGGTCGCTCATTTCAATATTGCTGTTGCCCATCAGTTCGCATCTCCCATGGTCACGCGCAGAACCTCTTCCAGCGAGGTCATGCCCGCGGCCACCTTTAGCAGCCCGTCCTCACGCAACGTGCGCATACCCGACTGGCGGGCGGCATTGCGCAGCTCGTTGGCGGGCCGCTGGTCAAAGATCATACGCTGGATTTCGTCCGTCATGCCAAAGATTTCAAAAATGC
>JAAYLN010000301.1 GCA_012521875.1 Lentisphaerota bacterium
GCAAAGCGACGCGCCACGTCGAAAACGAGCGAAAAGCCTTTGCACCGCAGAGGCGCAGAGGACGCAGAGTCTTCGTCGTCTGTTTCTTCGGCTTCTTCCTCCGCGATCTCCGCGTCTCTGCGGTGAGATTCCTCTCCGTTCGTGCTTTGCAGCGTCCAGAGGAACAGGGCCGTCAGCCGGGCATCTTCCTCCAGCGCACCCGCCGCGCCGTTTCGGGCACGAGCCTCGGCCGTGCCGAGAATCTGTTCCAGCGCCGAACGGCCAACAACTTCCCACACCTTCGCGAGGTAATCGGCCAGTTTGACCTCTTGGCCATCGGCCGTCTCGACCTTCCGGTAGCGGCTGAAGATCTCCAGGGCAGGGCCGATGCAGGCGAAGACAAGGTCTGCGCCACGCACACCCTCGTTCTGGAGCCGCTCCATCCAGTCGCCAACACGATTGGGGAGTTCTCTCAGGACCTCGCCCCAGTCGCCAGTCGACGCGTCGTCGGGGCGAGGACGACAGACGAGATGGACGCTTGCGGCAAGGGCGGCGGAATCCTGCGCTCGAACCCTGACCGTACGTTCAGTTGCTATCGGCCAAGATGCAGTTATCGTCCAGCCGCCCCGAATCAAACCGGCAAGCAACGCTTCCCATCCTTCGGTTGTCTTGTGAGCGAAGACCACGGAGCCAATCCCGTCTTCCTTAAGGATTCTTCGCCCTTCACCGAATGACTTGGCCATCGTTTCTTCGAAGAATGTTTTGTCCTTAGGTCGGCCCGCGACATTCCTGCTCTCATCCTGAACAGCCTCACGGTCCTTCGGCGAAAGGCAATTGGCTGGGTCAAAGGGATCTCTGAGCAACGGCGCGTCAGGAAGACTTCGCCTCAGCCAACTGAGAAAGAAGTCAGAGAGGTCCGAGTATGGAATCGCGTCATAGTAGGGCGGGTCTGTGAACCACACGTCCACTGCGAAGTCCGGCAAGGGGGCCTCGCATGAGTCGGCCTGCTGAACTTGACCGCCGACCATACGAGTTATGCTGGTAGTCTCGACCACCTTGGCAATCCATTCCAGCGCAGCGCCGAAGTTTGCTGCCTCGCTGCCTACCGGCTGAATCTCGCAGAAGTCCCAGACGATAGGAAGAGCCTGGCGTCCAAAAGTGCTCGCCACCGCTTCGATAGTCTGCAACCACCGAACGAGACTCGACAACTGATCCGCTGATCTTCCGACCGCCAAAGCCAGCAAACTTTGAAGATCAGTGGACTCGCAAGCGGCGACCAGACTCCCCATTCTGACGAGTGCCAACTTCTGCCTTGCCGCGAAAAGATCGCCGAAGTTCATCATGCCGTACTTCTGGACACTGAAGGCGCGACCTGCACCAGAACCCCCGCCTGCGGGTGTAGGCTCGTCCGGGACCGGACAAAGTCCCTTCCTGCCGTCCTTCTCCCAATCGCTCAGAATCGCCTTGAGCCGCTTCTGAGCCTTCCAGACAGTCTGGTAGTCCATCTCGGTCGGAAGGCGGTAGTTGCGCCCTTGCATTCCGGGATGGAGCGTCACCACCGCCAACATTCGCGCGCCCCCCGTACGAGTCCCTTTGCCGTCGAAGATAACGTCCGCTCCGCCATGCTGTTCAGACAGTTGTGCCCGGACGCGGTCCGGGGGCAGAACCATCCCACAGCAGAGGCACGTTGCCTTGGCGCGGGTAACCGTCCCGTCTTGTACATCCTTATCGCTCTTCGGCTCGAATATCTCGAACTCCACATGCGGCGGCGCTTCCTTCCGCGGCATCGCCTTCCATCGCAGCGCCCGCCTGCGGTTCGCTTTCTTGCACAGCCAGAACGAGCGAACGAGTGGGATCTCAGCTCCACAGTTCGGCGACTCGCATCGGACAGTCCGCGCCCACAGATATGCGATAGGCGTTGCGCCATCCGAATCCTTCGGATAGAACTCGGCAAGTTCCTTCTCGGCCTCCTTCTTGATCTCACCGCCCACACGCCGAAGCTCGTCTGCCAGTTCCGGTCCGTGGCGGGGAATGTCCTCCAGCATGACCTTGAGAATCAGGCACGCAACCGGGTTCAGGTCGCTGGCGAACGCATCACAACCCAATCGGAGCGCTTCGAGCGGGATCGAGCCTCCTCCAGAGAAAGGGTCCACGACCAGCGGCGTCTCCTCCGGGTGCGCAGCCTTCACCAACTCGCGAGCCGCGCCGATCCAGCCGGGGTGGTTGGCATTGTCCCAGTTGGCCACGTCGCCGATGAACGCGAGGAGCGCTTTGCGAAGTCCCTCGTCAGTCTTGACCTGCTGCTTGTTCCGCTCGGAACCCCACCCAGGAGCATCGAGCAACGCCTTCTTCGCCTTGGCCTTGAACTCTGCCGGACAGTGCGCGTCGCACGGATCAGGCAAGAGCAGTCCCAAGAGCATCGACCGGCACGCTGCCAGGGGCCGCCGGGCCCACCACAGGTGGAGCGTTGACGGATGGCCATGCCGGATGGACTTCTCCCGCGCCGAGTGTTTGGACACTACGGCGATGGGGAAATCCACCTCCGCCAGCCGTTTGCATTCCTTGGGAATCATTCTCTCCGTCTCCTTGGGCGGCCAAAATCGTCAACTGGATCGCGAACATCACGAACAAGCGTCTCAAGCGCCAAAGTGTCGCGCTGCGAAAGCTCAATGTGACGCTCCTTCAGGATGCGTTCGGCGCGATCTGCAAGCGCTTCTTCGGTAAGCCGGGAGAACTGGACGGCCGTCTTGACGCTGACTGTCCAACGGGATTTCGCGACTCGATCAGTCATTCCCCACGAGCGACCTTCATTCAGCAAGGTTAGAACGAAATCGGTGAAACCTCTGTCGGACTCAATCAGTGTTTTCACAAATCCAGCGGGACCGTCCTCATTCTCCCATTGCGCCCAGCACACCAGAATGCGCCAGAAGTCAGGGGCTCTGTGCAGGCGGTCTTCGTCTACAGCGGCGTGGATTCGGGCAAGGGCGAGTCGCTCCAGCTTGGCCAGTTCGTCAGAACCGACAATGCGCTCTGGTTCTGGCTTCAGTTCACTTCTCTCGCCGAACTTGCCGTGCTCTTGGCCGAGAACTGCAACTTCGGATACAATCCTGTGTACTGCACGACCATGAGACATGGCAGCGAAAAGCAGTTCAGCCCTTTCAGCCTGCGTGGGCAGCCGCTTGATAGTTTGGTAAACGATCCTGCCCATGCGTGTGTCATCACCGAAGTCGAACATCCCGACATCGTTATCGGCGTCGACCACTTGGTCGCCGACGTCAAAGATTGCCTCCAGGATTGGCAGGAAGTTCTCCCGTGGGATATCCTTGGTGAAATCCTCCATTCTCTCCCAAAAGGCTCGGAGGCGAGTAGTATTGTCCGGTCGGCGCTCCTTGGACAACCGCAGCACTTCAGCCGTAAATGATTCCTTGTTAGACGCACTAGACAGTATCGACCGCATCTCTGCGGCCCCGATATCGCCCGGGGGGATTGAGAGCATGAAGTAGCGGTCAAAGACCTCAGGGCTACAGGCGCGACAGAAGCGACGCCATTCCGACAGCCAATCGGCACCGTGCATCGAGC
>JAAYLN010000041.1 GCA_012521875.1 Lentisphaerota bacterium
ATGACCGCCTCGGCGGGCGGTTCGGCGGCGGCATGGCAGATGCCCGGCAGCCCTTGCCAGGGTGTGTTGTCGCGCAGGTGGCGGGCCAGAGCGCGGATGGTGCGCTCGCCCATGCCGTAGACGAGGATGTCGGCCATGGCGTCGAGCAGGATCGAGCGCCGCACGCGGTGGCTCCAGAAGTCGTAGTGCGCGATGCGCCGCAGGCTGGCCTCGATGCCGCCGAGGACGATAGGGGCGCAGGGCTTGAAGGCGCGCCGCAGCAGGTTGGCGTAGATGATGCAGGCGCGGTCGGGACGGCGGTTGTTGACGCCGCCGGGGGTGAAGTCGTCCTGCCGCCGTGGCTTGCCGCCGGCTGTGTAGTTGGCGACCATCGAGTCGACCGCGCCGGCCGAGATGCCCCAGAAGAGGCGCGGCGCGCCGAGGCGGCGGATATCGTCGAGCGACTCCGTGTCGGGCTGGGCAATGATGCCCACGCGCAGGCCCTCGGCCTCGAGGGTGCGGCCGATCAGGGCAATGCCGGAGAAGGGGGAGTCGATATAGGCGTCGCCGCTGACGAGGATGACATCGAGCGCGTCCCAGCCGCGCTGGCGCAGTTCTGCGGGGGTGGTTGGCAGGAACGTGGCTTCGGATACCATGGGACTGCCTAGCCGGAAGGATTCCTGACCCCCTCGAGGAGGGAGTTTATGGCTGAAAGCTTCTCGTTTACGGCCTCCTCGCCGGCGGCGATGGCGGGGGCGGCGCGGGCGAAGTCGAGCGTGGCGATGTCGCCCACGGCGGGCTGGATCAGCAGATCGGGCGGATCGGCCAGCAGCCGGCTGCGCGTCACCTGGTCCTCGATGATCCGTGTGCTCTGGGTGAGGACATCGAAGATGCTCAATTCGCTGCTCCGCTTCGTCCGCTTGCGGATGGTCTCGTCGATTCCGGCGGTGCGTGAGAGCTGGGAGAGCTGCTTGTGGAGTTTCCGGAGCAGGTCGTCCGCCCTCGTGGAGCGTTCGGGCGGGGTGGCTTCCGGCTCACCCTGCTCCCCCTGCGCTTGGGGTGGCTCGATGCCGGTGCCGGGACGCAGGCTGATATCCACGGCGATGATCTGCACGGCACCCATGGCGCGCAGCACGCTGACGGGGAGCGGGTTGACGAGCGCGCCGTCGACCAGGTTGCGGTGCCTGCCGGACTGCGCGGGGGTGAAGATGCCGGGGATCGAGATGCTGGCACGGACGGCCTCGATCAGGTTGCCGCGTGTGAAGACCACCTCGTTGTGGGTCTGCAGGTCGGTGGCCACGGCGGCGTAGGGGCGGTTGAGCTCCTCGATCTTCTCGACGTCGATCAGCTCCTGCAGGAAGCGTTCGATGTTGCGGCCCGTTATGATGCCCGAGCGTGGGAAATTGACCTCCACGAAGAGGCGCGCCAACTGCTTCCAGTCGAGGCTGCCGGCAAGATCCTCCAGCAGTTCCAGCCTGCCGGCCAGATAGACCGCGCCGATCAGCGCGCCGATACTGGTGCCGGCCACGCAGTCTATGGGCACGCCTAGATCGGTCAGGCGGCGCAGCACCCCCACATGCGCCCAGCCGCGGGCGCCGCCGGCGCCGAGCGCAAGGCCGACGCGCGGCCGTCCGGGCTGGGCTTTGCTTCTCATGCCGCTACACCTTGAAGTGCTTGAACTGCGGCAGGTGGTCGCGGTTCTGGGCCAGCATCTCGTCCACCATGTGGCGGATCTCCTCGAGCGAGAGCACCGCGGCGGTGAGCGGATCGTTGGCCACCGCCTGATAGACCTTGCGCGGGTCGCCGGTGAGCGCGGCCTCGACGGCCAGCGTCTCGCAGGTGGCGTTGAGCGAGGTCAGCGGCACAACCTGGCGCGGCAGCGCGCCGACGTGCATCGGGCGGATGCTGCGGCGTGCGGCCAGCACGGGAATCTCCACGCAGCAGTCGTCGGGCAGGTTGGTGACGAGGTTGCCGGTGTTGAGCACGTTGCCGTTGAAGCGGTAGAGCTCGCCGCCGAGCCAGGCGTTGATGATGCACGAGGCATACTCGCCGCCGCGCGCCAGCAACTGCTTGCGCTTGCGCGGACGCTCCCAGTCCGGGTTGTTGATCCAGTTGCGGATGTCGTTCTTCCAGCGGTTGGTGCGCCCGGCGTAGGAGTTGAGGATGTAGGCATAGTGGCCGGGGTTCCAGTTGGTGCCGTGTGTGCAGTACTTCTCGATCAGCTCCGGACGCTTGCGGAACCACCAGTTGTACTCCGAGTTGTGTCCGCTCGACTCCGTGACGTAGTAGTCGAAGGCCATGAACATCTCGTTGCGCACCTGCTCGGCGTTGTAGATCTCCTTGTCGGTACGCACCAGCTTGCGCAGGTCGGGATAGAGGTCGCGGCCCTTGTGGGTGAAGCTCAGATACCACGAGAGGTGGTTGATGCCGGCGCAGACGTAGTCCACCTCCTCCGGCGGCACACCGGCCCAGCGCGCCAGCATGTGGGCCGTGCCCTGCACGCTGTGGCACAGGCCGGTCACGTTGACCTTGGTGGTCTTCTGCATGGCCTGGCAGAGCATGGCCATGGGGTTGGTGTAGTTGAGCATGACAGCCTGCGGGCAGAGCTCCTCGATGTCGCGGCAGATGGCGAGCATCTCGGGGATGGTGCGCAGGGCGCGGAAGATGCCCGAGGGGCCGCGCGTGTCGCCGACGTTGATATCGACGCCGTACTTCTTCGGGATCAGGATGTCGTGCTGCCAGACGTCCAGTTCACCGCAGAGGATGGTGGTAAGGACGGCATCGGCGTCCTTGAGGGCCTTGCGGCGGTCGGTGGTGGCCGAGAGCGTCGCCGGGTACTTACCGGCCGAGATGATGCGCTCGCACGACTGCTTTGCCATGCTCAGACGCTCGCGGTTGATGTCCACCAGGACGATATGGGCGTCCTGCATGGTGGGGAAGGTGAGACAGTCGCGCACCAGACTACGGGTGAACCCCAGGCTGCCGGCGCCGATGAACACGATTTTTGCGGCCATAAGTATCCTTTTAGATTACCAGAAACGGAATGGTTAGAATGATACCCTGTGGCACGGTGGTTTGGAAGAAGGAAGTTGGTGAGTGGTTGAACCGCCAAGGCGCCAAGGACGCCAAGAGATTTTAGATTTGTGTGGCTGATGAGGCTCCGGCTGCCCGGCGGAGATTAAGAGTAAGCGTGCCGATGAAGTGTGGGATTAAGTGTAAGAGTAAGTGCGAAGCACACCCACTTAAACTCCGCACTTAAACCCACTCTTAATCGGCACGCTTAAGCCACCCGCTTAATCTTTAGCTTTCGACAAAGTTACCGACAAAGCGACAAAGTTTAGGATTTCCTAGTCTGAGACACCCGATCCCAATCTGCGCCAATCTGCGCAAGTCTGCGGTTAAAAACTCTCCGCGCCTCCGCGCCTCCGCGAGGGCTTTCCCTGTTGCTTTCGACAAAGCTCCCGACAAAGCGACAAAGTGGCGTCTCTGGCCTGTTCCAACCGCCCCCGCGGGCGGTGGCAGTACTGAACCCTGAACCCCGGTCAGAATGTACCGAGCGGGAATATTCCGGGGCGAGACTGCGCATTTGGCCGAAAGGTTCCCGTTCGGTAAAACTCCGGTTGACGGAGTGTCTATGTTGTGAGATATTACCGTTCGGGAACTATGAAGGTGAAAACCACAGAACAGATCGGGGCGGCGATCCGAACGCGCCGCAAGCATCTGGGGATCACCCAGAAGGAACTGGCCATGACCTGCGGCACAGGGCTGCGGTTCATTGTCGATCTGGAGAAGGGCAAGCCCACCTGCCAGATCGGCAAGACGCTCCAGGTGTTGCAGGCGCTTGGACTGGCCATCGAGGCAAGACCACTCGGCGGCGATGATGCCGGAGGCGGACGGCTATGAAGAGACTGATCGTCTATCTGAATGGCGAACGGGTCGGCAGCTTGACCGAGGATGACAGCGGACTTATCGAGTTCCGCTATGCCCCGGAATGGACGGGCAGGTCGGACGCCATACCTCTCTCCCGGTCGCTGCCGCTGCAAGGCGGGACGTTCCGGGGAAAGCATGCCCGGCCATTTTTCGCCGGCATCCTCCCCGACGAGGAGCCCAGGAAACTGATCGCCGCTATTCTCGGAATCAGCGAGCGCAACGACTTTGCCATGCTGGAACGAATCGGCGGGGAATGCGCGGGAGCGGTCAGTCTGCTGCCGGAAGACGCGCCCGCTCCGGTCATGGGCGAGACTCGCGTTCGTGAACTGAGCGAGCGGGAGTTGGAGGAGATAGTCACGGAACTGCCCCGCCGCCCGCTGATGGCAGGACGCGAAGGGCTGCGGCTTTCGTTAGCTGGAGCACAGTCTAAGTTGCCGGTCATGATTCGAAATGCCGCCATTGCACTACCACTCGGCAACACGCCGAGCACGCACATCATCAAGCCGGAACCCGAACGATTCCCCGGACTGGTCGCCAACGAGGTTCTCTGCATGATGCTGGCGAGAGCCGTCGGACTGAATGTGCCTCCGGTGACTGTTCGCTCGGTCGGCAATAGACCGTGCATCGTCGTCCAGCGGTACGATCGAGCCATCGACGCCAACGGCATGGTCACGCGTGTTCACCAGGAGGACTTTTGTCAGGCTCTGGGGTTCCCGCCGGAGCGGAAGTACCAACAGGAAGGCGGGCCTCTTATCCGCGATTGCATAGGTTTACTTCGCGAGTGGTCCACCGTGGCGGCGTTGGACATACGGGACTTCCTGGACGGCCTGATCTTCAATGTGCTGATCGGGAATGCCGATGCGCACGGCAAGAATTATTCAATCCTCTACCGCAAGACCGAACGAAGACTGGCGCCGTTCTACGATTTGGTTTGCACATTGGCCTGGCCCGAACTATCCAAAACCCCGGCCATGAAGATTGGAAAGAGCGAATCCATCGAGACGATCACACCCGCGCATTGGCAGAAGATGGCCGGTGAGTCCCGCGTGGGCTGGCCAATGCTGCGCGAACGGATTGCGGGCTTGTGCGGCAAGTGTGTTGATGCTCTGCAGGACGAGGCCGTTCTGAACGCTGTCAACGACCCCGTCATGGCGGAGCGTGTGGCTGGCATCATTCAAGAGCGGGCGTCATCACTCCTTCAGAGTATGAAATAATCGTCCATTTCGCGAAATTCTCCCCGAGACGGTAGGCCTTTTCACTGTCCTTGGGGAACTGCGTCTCGCGCGCCTTGGCCTTAAGCCCGGCATCGAAACAGCCGGCATGGTATTTCGAGTAGTCGCTGAACTGGTGGGTGTTGTAAACGAAGAGCGCTTCCGGCTTGCCATCGCCGAAGAGACGCGCCGCCGTTTCGGGCAGCAGGCCGAACTTCTCCGTATAGCCCATTTTCTGCGCCATCTCCTCCGGCACATTCATGGTATAGACAAATGCCACCGGCAGGCGTTTCGGAGCCATGCTGATGGAGAAGTCATCGTAGCTCAGCGCTGGGAAGAAGAGACGTTCAATCAGATTGCGGCACATGCCGGTTTCACCGCCGAAGTACACCGGTGTGCCGATGATGACGCCGTCACTGTGGCAGATCTCCTCCAGCACGGCGGTCAGGGCATCGTTATAGGCGCAGACTCCGGTGCTCTCCCGATCCTTGCGCTTGCAGACGAAGCAACTGGTGCAGCCGCTGAACTTGAGGTCAACCAGATGGACCAGCTTCGTGGTTGCACCCGCGTCGGCCGCGCCTTTCAGGGCGCTTTCCAGAATCTGGGCCGTGTTGCCCTTCTTGCGCGGACTGCAGTTGATGGCGTAGATTTTCTTCATAACAGAAATGCTCCATAATGGGGGTTAGGGTGTTGGGCGAAGCTCGTTGATGATAACTTTAGCATAATACGGCGCAAAAGGCCAGTTTGGCGGGAGCGGGTTTGGCGGGAGCGGGCACATGAGGATCTGATGGTTGCCGATGGAGGAGACGGGGGAAGTCTGACGAGTCTGACAGGTCCGACAGGTCCGACAGGTCAGACGAACCGGCAGGCAGGGCATGATCGGGCAGGCAGGCCTGCCCGCGCAGATCCGCGCAGACAGGCCTGCCAGCGCCACATTGCGGCGACAGCGTCGACAACAAGCTTCGATGGGGGTCGATAGGGGTCGATGGGGGTCGATGGGGGTCGATGGGGGTCGAGTATAAGAGAAGTTCCCGCATTGGTGCGCAAGCCCATAAAAGGAAAGCCGCCGCCAACACCACGGGTGGTGAAACCGCTGATTTTACGGACAAAGTTACCGACAAAGCTCACGACAAGGTGGGGGTGCGGTCGCCCGCGCTCCATGCGCCCATTGCGCACCCCTGTCACCAGCCGATTACGAGCAGGGTCGATTAACCCCGCACGGATAGCCCGGTACTTGACCTTGTCTCCCTATCCGGCTATTATTTCGTTGATGGTTGTTATGAGCGGATACATGCATCGGTTTGTCGGACTGTGTCTGGCAGCTCATCTAGTGTCGGGCCGAGAGGAAGAAGATGATGATCGAGCACGATAGGATATATCACGCAGACGCGTTTGATCTGCTGCCCAGAATAGATGACGGCAGTATTGATCTCGTTGTCTGTGACGGCCCCTATGGAGTAACAACAAACCAATGGGACCGAATTAGCGACATTCAAGAGTTCAATCTCAAGCTCATCAGTATTTTCGCGGCGAAACTAAAGGATGGCGGCGCTCTGTACCTGTTTGGAAAACCCAACTGCATTGACTTCATAGACTATCGGCCGTTCTTGAACCTTAGGGCGAAAATAGTCTGGTACCAGCCGAGTCGTTTGTCTCAAGGCCGGCTCAACTATACTAACAACTACGACATCATCTGCTACTTCATCAAAGGCGACCGCCCCAAGACCTACAATCTAGATGCCATCCGGGTTGCACAGCTCGTGGAATTGGAGCACCGGCTCCGGTGTGAACGCGTTCCCTCGGTGACCAACGGAAAGTTCGGGAGGACCAAGTTCAACGAGGCGGGCAAGAATCCCGGGGATGTATGGGGAGACATAAAGCAACTGACTTACAAATCAAAGGAGTTGGTCAGTCGTGACGCATTAAACACCATACAGAAGCCCGAGGCACTGATTGAACGGTTAATCAAGGCAAGTTCGTCGGAAGGCGATCTCGTGCTAGATCCGTTCGCAGGAGTAGGAACGTGCCCCGTAGTGTGCAGACGCCTTAACAGACGCTTCATCGGGATTGAAAAGGATGAGCAGTTTGTCGCGGCGGCAAACGCCCGGCTTGATGAACTTCAAAGAGAGGAAGAAGGGTGTTTGTTCAACTATGGCACGTGAAATCTATCGAAGGTCTTCTTCGCCGTGTTTTACGAAGCGAATCAGACCAAGTGCAAGGTAATCTACGAAATCGAGCCATCTGTAGTTGTCGCTGAAACCGAGCGACAACTGGATCGTAGTAGGAACGCCATTTCGCATGTGGCGTTTTCCGAGGAATGGGCGCGATCAAATGGACGGATCGTCTATCAAGACCAAGACAAGACATAAGACAAGGTGTTGCGCGCAGCACCCACTCTAAAACCTCACTTAAACTCACTCCTATACGGCACGTTGTCTTAAACCATCAGCTTTCCTTGGCGCTCTTGGCGTCTTGGCGGTTCAATCTCATTCGAGGACGAGGACGAGGACGAGACATCCGCCTTCCGCCCACTCTCCATGCGCTATCAGTGCGCCACCCCTGTCACCAGCCGATTACCAGCGGCCTCGCGCCATCCTTGCCTTGCGCGGCAGAATAGCCTAATATAACAGCTATTCATCCCGGTCTCGGGTAGAGGCACCGGGTAGGATCTTGTAAAACGGGAGTATCGCATGTTGATCAAGACCATGGGCGCCAAGGCGCCGGAAAATGCCGTCGTGCTTTTCGATGGCACCTCGCTGGACAAGTGGACGAAGCGGGATGGCTCGCGGGCCGCATGGCGGCTGGCCGATGGCGCCATGGAAGTGGTGCCGGGCACGGGCGATATCTGCACGCAGCAGCTCTTCGCCGACCAGTACCTGCACCTGGAGTTCCGTCTCTCCGATATGCCCGACGCCAAGGGCCAGGCCAAGTCGAACAGCGGCGTCTTCATCCAGGGACGCTATGAGCTGCAGGTGCTCGACAGCTCGGGCTGGGCCAGGCCGGGACTGGGCGACTGCGGCGCGGTCTATGACCAGTACGCACCGCTGACCAACGCCTGCCGGCCGGCCATGGAGTGGCAGACCTACGACGTGATCTTCCGCGCCCCGCGCTGCGAGGGCAAGGTGGTCAAGGAGAACGCGCGCCTCACCGTCTTCCTCAACGGCGTCATCATCCACAATAACGTGCAGCTCCCGGGCGTCACCGGTGCCCCGAGCGATACCAACGTGCAGTTGCCCGGTCACCTGCGCCTGCAGGATCACGGCGACACCGTCTGGTACCGCAACATCTGGGTTCTGCCGCTGCCGCGCGAGGGTTCCGCCACCTACGGTCCGCAGTGAGGCCTGCAGCTTGCTGCATGTCGTAGCCACGCCGATCGGCAATCTGGGCGATCTGACGCCGCGTGCACGCGATGCGCTCGCTTCGGCCGAGCTCATCGCGTGCGAGGATACGCGCCGCACGTGGGCGCTCCTCAGCGCGCATCAGATCGCCAGGCCGCGCATGATCTCGTACCGCGAGGGGCGCGAGGAGTCGGCGGGCAACCAGATACTTACGGCGCTCCGCGAGGGGCGCGAGGTGGCGCTATGCTCGGACGGGGGCTATCCCGGCATCAGTGATCCGGGCTACCGCCTGGTGCGCATGGTGATCGAGGCCGGGCTGCCCTTCGATGTGCTGCCCGGCGCCTGCGCCATCGATCTGGCGCTGATCTATTCCGGCCTGCCGACCTCGAGCTACACCTTCAAGGGCTTTCCACCGCGCAAGCCCGGTGCCCTGCGGCGCTTCTTCGAGGAGGAGCGCGAGGCGGCACACACGCTGGTGATCTACGAGTCGCCCTTCCGCGTGGGGCCGACGCTCGCCGCGGCGCATGAGGTGCTGGGCGACCGCCAGGCGGCGGTCTGCATCGAGCTGACCAAGAAGTTCGAGCGTATTACGCGCGGCTGGCTTTCTGAACTGGCCGCCGCCTTTGCCGACAAGCCGGTCAAGGGCGAGGTGGCCATCGTCATCGCGGGCAAACATCCCAAGTTTATCCGTGCTACGCCCCTTTAGGGCTAGTCATTTATTGGCCATTTCCCAGGGCGTTGCCCTGGGCTGGAATGTCACGCCCTTTCAGGGCTGTCATCAACTTTGTCGCGAGCTTTGTCGAATGCGTCGCCTGCTGCCGGTTTTCTCTCACAGCGTCACAGAGGCGCGGAGAAGTTCTAAAGTTCGGAAGTTCTAAGGTTCGGCTGGCTCCTGCAGGGACTGGTGATTCATTCCCAGCACGGATTAATCAGGCACTCAAGAACTCAAGTAAGGATGCAAGAATGCGCGGTTTCCACAAACAATTTCCTGATTTCATGAGTTCCTGATTCAAAAAATTCAGGGATTCGTAATAAGGCACACCTTGTCTCCACTCACCTTGTCGCTGAATCAAGGACGAGGACGAGGACGAGGACGAGGACGAGGACGACTGTTTTTCATTCGCGTTACGTCCGCTCAACATGCTCACTCCGCGCACCCCCTGAAGCTGACCCGAAATCCAGCGCCAGTAGGCGCGCGGTCTCCTCGGCGCAGGCGCTGACGCGTTCCACTGCTCCGGCAGCCAGATTATCGGGATCGAAGAATCCATGGGCGACGGG
>JAAYLN010000302.1 GCA_012521875.1 Lentisphaerota bacterium
ATCCAGTCCTGGCTCTTCCCGATGCTGGAGGACGAGATCGGCGAGCTTGATGAGAAGCAACGCCTGTTCGTCGCGGTCTGCGAGTTGTGTGCTCCGCAGAATCACATGGGGGCCTATCGCTGGATCGGCAACGGCTGTCCGCCGCAATAACCACATGTAGTCGTCTATATGGCTCTTCATGGTTGTTTCATTTCTCTCCGAACGAGGTGGTTGCTTCCTCAACGAACTCCGCATCACATCCTCACTGATTGCGCAACTGTCCTTTAGAAATTTCTCAAGATGAATGCGACACCTTTTCCCTCCCGAAACATAATAGCCGCCTGAAAACCCATCGTTCTGTATTGCCCTTAGTAAGACAAACACGTCTAATTCTCGCCAATCCAGTTCCACTTCAATAGAAATATCGACGGACGAACAGGAAATCGTAGTACACCATTTATCTTTATTCGTTGTAGGTCTTTCGAAACCATATGCATCTAGAAACAACAGTTTCTTGATGGCATATTCTTCTACATGCTTGGTTTTGTCGGTCATAATCCCACCTCAGAAATCCAGCCCAGGGACACCCCCCGAGTTCTTTCCAGTTCGTTCGAAAACACGTCTGTAATTAATGCAATCTTTCAAAATGAACTCTCCAATAGCTATACCTCCGAGTGAATGCCCGATAATCCTCGCTTCAACGCCACCATACTCTATTCTGTTCGATATGTATCAAAGGTCTATTCTGTTCCTTTCCTGGTCCGATTGGTTCAAGCAATAGCCCCGGCGCATCAATTTGATCCCGCATCTTACGCCATTCCTCCATTCGCCCCTCATTAAGATAGGCAATTTCCGCTTCAAAGAGCGATTTTACGGTATCAAATGCTTCTTCTGCATGGAACAAGCCAATGTGAAAAGGAAAATCGTCCTCGGTGTGCTCGACTAGTCCAAGCATATCTTCGCCTCGGTATAAACGAAATAGCTGTTTCATGGTTATGGGTAATGAATTCTTCCTATTGCCTCTGGCGGAATAAACCCGCGAACCAAGACTTCGGCGTCGCGAGTTGCGTTGTATACCGCTTGAGGATCAGTTAAAACACCTAAGTTGGAAGGCTGGGTAAGATCAATGACTGGCACGGAGACCTTGGATAGATCAATTTCAACAATAGGTGTAGCATTGCGACTATAAGACAATGCAGCGTCGAAGTCTCTTGTGGTGGAAACAAATGGAGACGGCTTTATTCCGAGAATGTGTTCTGTTGCCGTAATATGGCTGTCCGGGCCTGTTGGCGACAGGCCTTGCGAGAGCGCTGTTCTGCGTTCTGCAGGATGAAGCCGCCGAAACACAATGTCCGAAGTGTTCTTGGTGGCGCCAGATGGTGCTATTTCTAATCGCTTTGATGCCAGATTGACCGCCGTCGGAGACTTCCTGCCAAACACTCTGCCAATAGTCTTGCCAGACCACTCCCTAGCCGATGTGGTCAGGCTGGTGGCTTTAGCCCAAACACGGGTGCCTGTGAATGCTCCCCATGCCTTCGTCGCCAGCATGCCGATCCCGTGTTCAGCCATCGCAACGGATGCAATAGGCGCTGCGGGGAAAATGGCCGACCATTCCGCCCCCGGATCGTTGATGTTGACTTGCATCAGGTCAAACAATTCGGAAACAGTGCCTACTAATGTGTTGGCAGTAAAAGTCGAGAAGTTGGCAAGCTCGACGATCGGCACCTCCCAAAATTTCGTGCAGTAATAATACGGCCCTACTTCTTCATAGGGCATCAGAGCCGTCTGCCAAGCCAGACCGGGTGGCAGTGCATCGATTTCCAACCCAAACGGATCCACCTGGTTGACCGGGTCGCCGCCGCAGAAGGCGGTAAGGTTCAGCCCGCCGGCCTCGCCGAGGGGGTCGGCGGTGAGCCACTTGCAGGCCTTGGCGTCGTAGTAGCGGTGGCCGAAATACCAGAAGCCGGTCTCGGGATCGTAGTACTTGCTCTGGAATCCGAACGGGCACGAGCCGACAAGCGGCCCGTCGGCGGAAATCAACTGCCCGTAGGGGGCATAGTCGTACTCGGCCACGACGGCGGGCTGCGCCAGCGCCACGCTGTTGGTCATTGCCGCGACCAGCGAATGTACCGTGCCTATGTGGTCGGAGATGGGGAGCAATATGTTGGTCGAGGTGCCCGAAACCTCGGTGACCGCCAGCAGCCCGCCGATGCCGCCGGACTCCTGCTCCCACGTGCCGGACTGGAGCCCCGCCAGGTCGAGCCCCCAGGTGTAGTCACGGGTGGTGACGGTGCCGGAGTCCGCCACGACCTCGCGCACGAGGTTCCAACGGTCGTAGAGGTACTGGTTGGTGCATGCCGCGACCCACTGCTGGTTGGTCCAGAGCGAGACGACCTTGCGCGCGCGGCGTCCGTCGGGGTAGTAGTCATAGACGGCGCGCAGGCGCGGCGCGCCGACCTTGTCCGTGACGCGCCGCAGGCGGTTGCGGGCGTCGAAGAGGTATTCGGCGAGGCTGTCGCTCACCACCGCCCCCGCCAGCGCGGTGCCGATCTCCTCGGGGCAGGCGGGGATGCGCAGCGCCACGCTCCGCCGCGCCACCCACTCCTCGTCATCCCCGGTGATGCGCGCCAGCAGCGTGATGTTCGTGACGTGCGCGGGCGAGCCCTCGGCGAGCGGCAGGGAGTAGAGGAAGCGCGGGCCGTCGCGCAGGGCGGGCCTGCCGTCCACCAGCACCTGGGCGTCGGCGCGCGCCACGCCGACGATGTCGACGGCGTTCCAGCGGCGCACGGTGTGGAAGTCCAGGTCATCCGCCCCGAAGACGGCGCGCCCCTGGCCGTTGGTGTCGGCGCGCCCCGCGCGCACCACGTTGCCGGCCTCGTCGTGGGCGTAGGCGAAGTCGCGCGTGGCGTCCCATGTGCCGTCGGCGCGGCGGCGGCGCGCGGTGGCCAGGCGTCCGTCGGCGTCGTAGCCGATCTCGGTGCGGGAGCCGTCGCCGTACACGATGGCGGCGATGCGGTTGGTGCCGGGACCGCGGAGGAGGGAGAAGGATGAAGACGGAAGGATGAAGGATGAAGGATGAGGCGTCCAGGTGAGGTTGGTGCGGAGGCCTAGGGAGCGGTTCCAGGCGTTGGAGAGGGTCAGCGCGGGGGTGCCGCCGACGGAGAGCGACACGCTGCGGTTGCGGTAGGCGTCCCAGGCGTAGGCGGCGCAGACGGCGCCGTCGGTCAGGTTGGTGACGCGCCCGGCGGCGTCGCGGGCGTAGGCGAGGCCGTGGTCGGGCACGACGCCGTGCCCGGCGATGGCGGTGTGGCGCGGGGTGCCGTCGAGGTCGCGCGTGAAGCTTTCGGCCAGGCCGCCCGTGAAGCTGTTGGTGGCAACGTACCCCATGCGGTCGAAGCTGGTCAGGAGGCTCTCGTCCGCCAGTCCGGGGACGGTTCCGGCGGTGGCGACGGGGTCGCCGCCGGCATCGTACTGCACGGTCAGGGAGGCGCCGCCGGCCCTTGTGAGCGATTCGGGCTGGCCGTTGGCGCGCCAGGTGTAGCTCTCGACGGTCTGGCCGTTGATCTCCTTGCGGAGCAGGCGGCCGGTCTGGGGGTGGCGGATCCAGGAGGTAACCACCGGCTGGCCGTTGCGCCGGGTGGTGAGGCTCTTCAGGCGCGCCGCGGAGTCCCACTCCAGCTCGCAGGGGGGCTCGCGGCTGGCGGCGATGGTGCGCGGCAGCCCGTTGGGGTGGTAGGAGAGGGTGCGGTATTCGCCGCGGCCGGTGATGGAGGTGGGCAGGGCGGTGCCGGGGAGGTATTCCAGCTCCACCGCGCCCTCGTCGTCCGTCACGCCGAGGAGGCGTCCGGCGAGGTCGAAGGTGGCCTGGAGCGTGCCGTCCGCGGTGCTGGTGAGCTCGGCGGAGAGGCCGTCCGCCGCGTGCGAGACGGCGGTGGCGGAGACGAGCGCGCCCAGGGCGTCGCGCTGTTCCGCGGCCGCCAGACCCAGGGGGCCGTAGGTGTGCGTGGCGGTGCCGCCGGGGTGGGCCAGGCTGAGCGTGAAGGCGCCGGGGCCCGTGAAGGGGGAGCGTTCGAGCGACACCATGCGCCCGCAGGTCTCGAGCGTGGCGCGGCGGCCGTCGCGGGAGCTCCATTGCGTGAGGAAGGGGGTTTCGGTGCCGTCGCCGGCAGCGGTGAAGACCCCGGCGCGGTTGGTGACTCCCCAGTGGTTCACGGTACGGTGGAAGCGCGCCATGCGGTCGCTGCCGCCGGGCTCGAGCAGGCTGCCGTCGCCGCCGCGCTTCACGCCGGCGCGCTCGATGCCGATGCGCTCGTCGTGATCCAGGATGCGGACGACGCCCGCGGCATCCGTCAGCCGCCAGGGGCGCCCGGCCTGGTCGTACTCGATGGTGGCGCTCTCCGCGAGGCCGGCGCGGGAGATGGAGACGGCCTGGCCCAGGGTGTTGTAGCCGATGCGCACCCACTCCGCCGTTGGCGTGCCGTCGCTCTCCAGGACGGTGATGGTGTGGCACAGCCTGCCGTCAACAACGCTCCACGCGGAGCTGTGGCAGCGCCGCGCCCCGCTCCCGTAGATGGAGTGGAGGGTGCCGTCCCTGTGGTAGCCGGCGATGATGTCGCCATGGCCGGTGCGGGAGATGGTGGCCTGCCAGCCGTCATCCGTGGCGGTGTAGCTCCATTGCGTCACCCCGGCCCCGCTCTCGAGGCGCACGGGGCGATCCATCAGATCCCTGACGATGCGGGTGGTGCGGACGGTACCGCCCTGCGTCACGGTATAGGTGGTATCCAGCCCGAGCGGATCGGAGGTCACCACGGTGACCCGGCCAACATCGGGCTCCTCGATGCGTTTCACGCGCCCGAACGCGTCATACTGCAGCAGGCAGGTGGTGCCGTCGCGGCGTCGGACGGTCTGCGGTCCCCAGAGGCACCAGTCGGCATTCGTGACGGCGGTGCCGTCGCTGAAGACGGTCACGAGCGGGCGTCCGGCCTGATCCTGCGCCACCGTCTGCCAACTGCGTATGGGAAGGGCAGATGAATGCTGGTACTCCCAGTTTTCGGGAACGGGATCGAAGCGTTCCTCGACGGAAACGGGAAAGCCGACGCCGTTTACCTGCAGGCGGTACTGGCGTCCGTCGCGGTGGAAGAGTTCAACACCCAAATCTGCGGGGAATGCACGGAATTCCGACGCAACTGACAGGTGCTGAACAACGGTTCCCAGCCCCAACTGGCCGGTGTTCGAAAGGGTTTGCGACCGGTGCCGCACCACATTGGTCGCAATCGTATCGGCCGCCTGCCAGGTTGTTGCCACATCTCCCGCCCGCCGGAAAACCTGCGCCACCGTGGCTGGATTCTGGGAGAAGAAAACATAAGTAAGGGGGTGGCGGGCAACCATGAGACGCGAAACGAGCGCCCCGCCGACCAGACGCGTCTCCGTACACGGCATCGCGACAGGATTGGTGGGGTTGCAGGCCAGTCCCTCGTGCGCGTTGTAATCATACAGTGTGTCGACCGTCAGGCCGCGCCAGCTTTCCGAGCGCCCGAGCGGCCAGCCTGTTGCGGGAGCAGGATCGAATGTCGCCACGCACCCGGAGGTATCCGTGCGGGAGACGGGAACGGCGTCGCGGGGCACGCCGCTGACATATCTTCCGCCCGCGCTGTCATACGTCCACTTTTCAAAAACCGTGTTGCCACCGGTCTCGAAACCGCGCCGGGTCAGGCGGCCCTGTCCGTTGAACTGCCAGAATTCCGTCCATGCGCCGCCGGCAGCCTCGAAGGCGATGCGGGCTTCCGTGGCCTCTCCGGGCTGTCGCCAGGATTGCAGCGACTCGGTAGCAGCGGCATGGACGATTGTTCCGGCTGCCGCATTGATGGTCAGGCTGGAGGCCTCGGCGCCACACCCCTGCTTAGTCAGGCCGGAAACACGACCGGAGTCGTCGCGAAGCACCCTGGTCTCGACCGTGTTGGTTCCGTTCAGCGAGAAGTGTACCGCATGCAGCAGGTTGTTCTCATACGTCACCCGCGCACGGGCCAGATTGCCACTATCCGGATGACCGGTCCAGATCTCGGATGTTCTGGTGCCCTCGCCATGGTACTCCCGTTGGCAATGAAGTTGCCGTATCCCGTAATACTCCCCTTCTGAACCGGGCGCCTTTTTCGCCGGGGCATGACAATGACCGGCACGGCCCAAAGCCGCAAGAGCCGACATCCCGGCACCGGGAGCAGGAGCAAAGGCGTGGTACACACCGTCGGCAAAACACAGTTGCCAGGTGGTGCTGTCAAACGTGTAGGTGCGTTCGGAGTCCATGCCAACCGGAAAGCCGACCGTGCTGAACGTGTTGTTGGTCCAGGGAAAGTCGAAGACGACCAGACGGCCGTTAGGCCGCAGCACCGATATCTTGCGTTCATGGCGGTCGTCAGTCTCGATGCTGCGCGCCTCGACCACGCATGTGTTCAGATTCAGGTGGAAGAAGGGGCTCTCCAAGGGAGAGAACATGCCGCCATCACCGTAATACAGGGAATAGGCAGCCCCGAAGAGCCGGTAGGGAAGCCCCTCGCCGCGCCCGGAATTCAGCTCCGCATGCACAGGCAGCGCATCCTCGATCTGGGGCTGCCTGCCGAGCCCGATGCGGATGTAGGGCTGGTGCCAATCCGGGAGATAGCAGGCGGAGCCGTAGGGTTCCAGCGGGTCGAGCGTGCCGCGCAGGGTGTTGACGATGCCGTCCAGATCGGTATCCGGCGGACGGGCGTCGGGTGTCGCCGCAAGGGGAAGCGGCGTTTCCTCGAACGGCCATTCCAGCACCCAGAAGCCGTTTGTCACGGCCCACCCCTTCTGGCGCACCGTGGCATCGTTCTTGTAAGGAACCGTTGTGATGTCCGCGCCTGTGAAGACAATGTTGGTGGAGGACGAGATCCGGCTGTAGCACTTGACATACCTGTCCGTCACCAGACCGGTGATTTCCGGCTCCCATTGCCCCGCATGCCCGACTGAAAGCGGAAATCCGGGCATCCCTCCAATAAGATAGAGGGTGCGCTTGCTGGGCATATTCGTGTAGCAGGCGGTATTCTGCCGGATGCGCCGGGCGAGGCGCCTGGCATGGACGTAGGCTGTCGCGGAAGATGCCGATGTGCATATTGGCGAGTACGAATCGATCTCTTCATCGCTCAGATGTTTTTCGGAAAAGATTTCAAACAAAAATCTCGACAAAACGAAGGGGGATGATTGCGAAAACGGGGAGCCCGGCTCGGCCATGACCGCCATGCCTGACGCCATCCAAATGTTTTCGTAAAAATAATTAGGAGTTATGGGAGGAGTAAAATAGAACCTTTGCAATCTGTCGTCGGACTGGTTGCGGAGGCGGATGAAAAGGCGGTACATCCATGGCTTGTGTCCGCTTGCCGGTGTGTTCCAACCCAATTCAAGGGTGCCGCTGCCTTGTGCCATATAACCACCTGACGTCATATGGTTCCATATCGATTCCGCGGAATTAGTGTAAGGCACGAGGGCGGACCAGTCCGGGGACAATTCCGCGATCTCGCTTTCGGCGGCTGCATGCGCCCATGATTCCCCGTACCATGTTACATTCGTGCTCGCGTTTGTTGCCGCCATGCCCCATCCAAAGCCCTCCCAGACGATTTGCCGGGCATAACCGTCTGCTGCAAAAGGCTCCGCCTCGACGGACGTCATCTTAAGCGCGTTGATCGCGGTTGTGACATTGGTCTGGATCGAGCGGTCGCACACGACCCAGCTCGTGAGAAGGCCGTCGTACCAGTTTGTGAAGCCGCAATACTCGTGCAGCGTTTTGGGAGTCCAGCACGGCAGCTCATTGGTTGTGGCCAGCCAGTCGTCAAAACAACCGCTGCTGTCCGCATTGGTATGGACCAGATAGCGTCCGCAGATACCGTCGATCGCCGCCGCCAGCCTCATGTAGTCCTGGAAGGGATAGACAAGCGAGGGTTTAGCCAGATAGTTGGTACTGAAGTTCGCGGCCAGGCAACGGTCCACGACGGCGCGGTAGCACAGGTCCAGATGGTTCGTCAGCGAGCGCCACTCGGGCTCGTCGGGCCAGCCGGAGATGCCGTAGGGATCATCGGCGGAGGCGCGGAGGCCGCCGGCAAGACAGGCTGCGGCCAGGGCCGCCAGGATGGCCGGGAAACGGATGCGTGTGTGCTTGCGCTTCTGCATGGCGGCTATCTCCGGCGGGGCAGGGTGAGGCGCAGGCCCAGGGCGTCCGTGCCGACCAGATGGGTGTGCCTGTTGGGGTCGAGGCCGTCTGCAACCTCCCGGCCGTCGCTGATGCCGTCGTTGTCGGTGTCGGCAAGAGTGGGGTTCGTGCCGTGGATGAAAATCTCGCAATGGTCCGTCAGCCCGTCGCCATCGCTGTCGGCAAGATTGGGGTTCGTGCCGTGCGTCCAGGTCTCGGCGGCGTCGGTGAGGCCGTCGCCGTCGGTGTCGGCGAGGTCGGCAAGGCGGAAGAAGCCAGATACCACCGGACGGACGGCGTTGGTGCAGACGATGTTGGTGTAGGTGACGCCCGGATCGTAGGCCGAGGGCGCGGTGTTGGTGAAGCAAGCGGGCGCCGGTGCATCCGGAACCGGTGGCAGTTCGGAGCGGGGGATGGTGATGTCCACCCCGCCCGCCGCGGGCTCGACCGCGGCCCACCACCGGTTCGTCCACGCCTGCGGGCGCAGGCTGCGGCTGAAGAAGATGTCGAGCGCCTCGCCGGCGATAACTGTGTTTGTCGGCCATGCGGCGGAGAGCGTGACGCCGTTGGTGCCGCAGGCGATGCCCGTTAGTGACAGTCCGGTCAGCGCGGCGGGCGAGCGCACCGGCGCGCCGCCTGATGCCTGTGACCGTGCTACTGCTGTCGCCGCAGCGGCGGAACGGTAGGTGTCGAGGTCATCCTGCAGAATGAAGGTGAAGGTCAGTTCAACGCGCGAGGGGCGGAAATACTGCCGCGTGTCAAACCACGCCGAACGGCGAAGCACCTTGTCAGGCACCTCTGCGCGCGAGGGTCTCGCCAGTAATTCCTGATACCGCTGCTCGGTGGTGAAGAAGTCCGATGCCCGGCCATCGGGGGTGTGGAGTCTGGCGATCCAGTCCGCCGACCAGACGCCGCCGGTGGCGGGAACCGTCCAGAAAAGCTCGCCTATTGCATTATAGAACAGCATGTCGCCGCTGGTGTCGTCCGCGCGCACGACCGCGCGCCATACATCAACGCTGTTGCGGGTCTCGGGCACGAGACCGTCCAGAAAGTCGTCCGGGAAGCCGCCCCTGTTGCCGTTCAGGGGGATGATACCCCCGTCCAGTTTGACCGGACGCTCCGGATCCGGCATGAGGATACCCGCG
>JAAYLN010000303.1 GCA_012521875.1 Lentisphaerota bacterium
ATCAACCTCGCTCCCCGATTTCGTGCGCCAGTAAAACAGACGCGCCTCTCCGCCCCTCTGGTAAGCCAGCCAAGCGCGCAAATGCTGCGCCACAAGCCCCTCCAAGGCCGCCCCGGCAATCTCTTCCGCCCTGTCCAGCGGACCGCGCGGGCGCGCGCTGCGGAATACTCCCGCATCGAAATAGTAGAACTTGGGATGCCCCGCGAGGATCCGCTTGGCCCGCCGCGCGAACACCGGCACCGTGAAACCAAGCAACAGATCCTCCAGCATCGACACATAGCCCCGCGCCGTGTTGCGGTTGATCTGGCACTCCCGCGCGACCTCGGCCACGTTCAAGCACGCACCGTGCAAAAAGGAAATCGATTCGATGAAGCGCGAGAAGTCGCCCACGTTGCGCACCAGCGCCTCGGCCTGCACCTCCTGCTCGAGATAGACACCGAGGTAGGCGGCCAGCGCCTCCCGGCGTTCCTCCGCGCCGTGGACAACCGGCACCAGACCATAAGACAGCGCCGCGTCCAGATCGAACGCCTCCCCCAGCTCGGCCGCCATGAAGGGGTGCAGCGTCAGAACCGACGCCCGTCCGGCCAGCAGGTTCACCCCCGCGCGCCGCAGCTTTCTGGCACTGGAGCCGGTCATGACGAACTGGACGCCGGTCTTTTGCTCCATGATCTGATGCACAACATCCAGCAGGGCCGGAACGCGCTGCACTTCGTCTATGACCACCCAGGAGGGACGACCCTGTGCGGCCAGCCACTCCCGCAAACGCTCGGGACGCGCCGCATACGAGCGGTACGTCTCGGCGTCGAGCAGATCCAGCGTCGGCACGTCACCGAAGACCTGCCGCAGCCACGTTGTTTTCCCCGTGCCGCGCGGCCCGAAAAGGAACGAGCTGCGCCGGGGTTTCTGCAAAAATCGCTCTACCAATGTCATTTATGCTTCTATTTTGACATTAGCGATGTCGTTTTGGAAGGGCGTGCGAAGCCCGCTTTTTTGTGACCACCCAGTGGTCAAAAAGATGAGGTTAAAATCTTGTGCCATGCAACCGCGCCGCGACCTGCGACTGGAACAATCCCAAACACATGATTGTTGTTCTGCGTATAGTCACATGAGCTCTTCCGCATCGCCCTTGTCGCGCGTCCTCTTTGTAGACAGTTTGTTGGCGATCAAATCCAATCGTCCGATAAAATTTACTTCGACATCACCATAGCGACCACGGATCCTATTCTTCCTTGCTTCTGCGTAAGGAACGCCATCAATCTCACTCAAAAAATCAACACGGACGGGCACCTCGCCAAATGAAATCACATTTTTAGGATCCATAAACATCTCAATCGACAACGACTGCCTGTTGAAGCCGAACTCATGCAGGGCTTCTTTTATCCGTTCAACATTATCCTTGTCGGCACTGAAAAAAATGTCGATGTCTTTTGTAAAACGGGGATGCCCGTGAAAGGCTACCGCGTATCCACCGACAATCATGTAGTCCACGTCATGCTTTTCGAGTAACCTTAACAACTCTTCGAAGTCTGGTTGGATATTCATACAAGAAACGCCCCGCTTCCTTTCGTAATGTTTCCACCATGTCCAAACGATGCAGCGCCGTCTGTTTGCGCCAATATATCCGGTCATCTTCTGCTTGCCGGGCATGCGTCGTAACAGTTATCACATTTTTCATTATTCGTCTTCTCCGGAAACAATCTAAAAGGCATGGCTCTGCTGCGACAGGGTTTAAAATCGCTCTACTAATGTCATTTATGCTTCTCTTTTGACATTAGCGATGTCGTTTTGGAAGGGCGTGCGAAGCCCGCTTTTAGTGACCACCCAGTGGTCACAAAGATGAGGTTAAAATCTTGTGCCATGCAACCGCGCCGCGACCTGCGACTGGAACAGCCCCAAAACAATACTTACTTACCTGTCACGTATTCGGAACGGCACAGTGATGCGCTCTTCGAGCGCTTTCTGCTTCGCGACCTTGGCCGGATCGGCATGGGACATGGACTCGGATAGAAAGGCCACGTACTCGTCCATGTCCAGCCTCGGAAGCGAACGGAGCGCTTCACGCGCCGCGCATTCTGATATGACGGGGAAGTTCATGTCTGCAGGGCTTTCACTTGTTCTGACAGTGTTTTTATCCAAAGATGATGTAGATTTGTGGAGGTACTGCGCTGGTTGTTAAAACTAAAGCACTAATGAACTTCACAAGCACAGGCAGGGATTGAATGCGCTTCAGCAAACCCAGTGTGTCGGGATGGACTGCTTCGATGTGTAGCATCGGAAATCCTCTTTCCTGACTTCCCCTATGCACGACGCAAAAGCTAACGCCGTCGGCTCAAGCGAGCGCAGTTGCTTGGCCGTGTCAACGATTCCTTGGACCGTGTAACACGCCTTCAGCAACTCCCAGTCCGAATCGTGCCCCCGCTCAAGTACACGTTGACAATGAACGCCCTGTTCTTTTCTATGTCAAGTTCCTCGCGGTCGACATCCCAGAACAGCGCAGGAGTAAATATCGTTACCCAGGGCGTTGCCCTGGGCTGGTATGTCACGCCCTTTCAGGGCTTGCATGAGCCTTGGCACCTTGTCTCCCGCACCTACGTCCCCTGCGTCTCATTCGTCCCATTTGCCCCATCATTGCCAAAGGCCAAGGAGTAAGCGGGTGGAGTAAGCGTGCCGTTTAAGAGTGAGTTTAAGTGTGAGTTTAAGTGTGGGATTAAGTGGGTGCTTCGCGCTTGCACTTTGTCTCTGCACTTTGTCTCCACGCTTTGTCGGATACGCTTCGTCCTCACACTTTGTCCCTACGCTTTGTCTAAAGCTAGAGAGGGGCACATGGAAAGGTGTCTCGGACTAGTGCTGCCCAGACGATGCTGGCGGCGGGTAGCAGGATGTCGAAAGGGCACGGCGCAGTTTCTCGAAGATGCCGCCGCAGGTCTCGTGGAAGAGGCGATCGGTGTGCTTGCAGTAGTCGCTGTCTGGCAGGGGAAGCCGGGACCATGAATAGGTGGGGTATTGCTTACGGGCCTGGAAGTCGGCGGGGGCGGCGATGAACCGGAAAGCGTTGGTGTGCGTGTGCGCGGCACGGTCGAAGAGCGGCATGGCGCGGGGCAGGTGCGAGGCGGAGGTGACGACGATCACGTTGCTGGACTGGGCCGCCGCCAGCGCCAGGCGCGCCTCGCTCTCGGTGTCGATGCCGTCGCCAATCATCACCATGCGTTCGGGCTCAATTGAGAAGAGCGAGGCATACTCGGCAAGCGCCGCCTGCTTGTCGGCGGGAGCGGCCGTGCCGGCCATGGAGACGAGGAGGCGGCTACCGGGCACGCGGCGGGCGATGCGGGCGGCCTCGAGCATGCGGTTACGGAAGGCATCGTTGTCACGGAAGCGGACGGGCAGATTTGAGTCGGGCTCGAGCCCCTGGCCGAGGACGACAATCTCGGCACCGCTAAGCTGGCCGCACTGCTCGGGAGTCGGCTCGAAGGGTGGATAAACCTGCTCGAGACGGTAGAGAAAGTGCTCGAACCCGCCCACCGAAAAGGCAAGGAACAGAATCGCGGCGAAAAGCTGCAGCAGACGCCCCAGCAGCCGGTACCGCGCGAAAAACGCGATCAGCCACCCCAGCAGGAAGGTAAGCGTGACCAGCGGCAGCGGCGCTATCAGTTGGCCGATGAGTCTTTTTAGGACGAAAAGCATTTTTAAAGTAGCAGTAGGCAGTGCCGGGGAGACAGCGACGGAAACAAGTAGCAGTAGGCTGTGAAGATGAACTAAGCGCCAAACTTCTCAGGATGATCCATCATGTAGCCAAGCAGTTTTCCAATTTCCTCGTATATCGCAACATGTGCTGCATGTGTTTCGGCACTTATATAGCCGCAGTCTTTCGCAAAATTAAGCCAAACAATAGTCTCACTGGATTCTCCATCTGCATCCGAAAGCTTTGAAATGTAATGCTTGCGATAGCGACGTTTACGATAGGCCTCAGCGATATTGCCACATACGGTTCGAGATGAACGCCGAATCTGATCCGTTAGGGAATATTTCTCCTCAGTCGGGAACCTTTTCGACAGTTCAAACACCTTCATCGCATTTGTATAGGCAAGCTCATAGGCATGTAATGATTCAAAACCTGCTTTCACTGCCTACTGCCTACTGCTACTGCCTACTGTTCTTCTACCTACTGATCACGCGGCTGGACGGGTTCCAGACGGAAAGGCTGGGTAATCTGCTCTTCGATGGCCTTCTGGCGGGCGACCTTCTCGGGATCGGCGTGTGCCAAAAGTGCATCGACAAACGCCGCATACTCCTCCATGCTAAGGGAAGGAGGCATCAGGAACCACGGAAGCCTCGTTGGCTGCTTCATGATTTGATCTCCTCGATTTTTGCGCATACACGGCGAAAAACATCATCATTGGCGAACCGCAACGCCAGCGGGCGAAGGTCGGATTCCAAGTCCAACCCGTTGATAACCGTCAGCCAGGCAATATCAGGCACATCCTTGTCCGCCCTTTTCTCGCTAGCCTGGGACAACGCGAAGAATTTCATCGCCAGCAAATCCGGCAGCGCCGGCACCCGCACGGATTTACCGTGGAATTCGCCCCATGTGGCGCGCGCGCTCATTTTTGACATTGTCGCATGATCCGTGTTAAGAAAATCGATCCGCAAGGATGAACCAGGGCGGTTGAAAAACGTCACGTTCGCATGCTCCGCCACGTTAGTGAAACCCTCGCTTTCCATGATCTTGCGGACTGCGTCGCGCTGGTCGATCACGATCATCAGGTCGATATCCAGTGTGCTGCGCGAGTATCCATGGAAATTGACGGCAAAGCCGCCGATCAACAGGCACTCAATACCCGCCGCCGGCAGGATCTCCGCCACAATGGCGAAGACCGCGTCAAGGTCGGATGGTAAACGGGTAAACATGGTGAGTGAATCTATATTTGCTTACCGCCTGTATGTCTTGCCCCTTCCGGGCTGTAATCCGCACCAGATTCTGCGGAAATCTGCGTCATCTGCGGTTAAACATCTCGTTCATTCTCGCCGACTGCAACTACCAACTACCAATCCACTGTCTCTCCCTTGTTTCACGTCGGAAGGGGGGCAGCGCGATGTCGCGGACGAGATGGCCGGGAACGATGGTTTCGGCAATCGCCTGGCGACCGAGGTGCGCGCCCGCACGGCACGGATGAAGCTGGGCATGCAGTAGGCCCGCGAGCGGGCCTGATACAGGGCCAGGCGCTCAAGCGCACGGAGCGACGCGTATCCCTTCTCCGGCAAGGCCAGGTGCAGACGCGCCGCATCGTCTAAAGCCTCCAGAAAATCGTCAGACACATCATCGGTGTTGCCATCGCGGATCGAATGCCAGAACGCGTTGAGACGCGGCGGGAAGAGGGCCAGTTCGTAGCTCAACTGCAGCCTCTCGCGGGGCGTCATTTACTGTTCTC
Source organism: Lentisphaerota bacterium (assembly GCA_012521875.1). Lineage (GTDB taxonomy): Bacteria > Verrucomicrobiota > Kiritimatiellia > RFP12 > JAAYLN01 > JAAYLN01. The sequence continues at coordinate 5,427 of JAAYLN010000303.1, forward strand.
CCACATCCGCATGTCGCATATCTCTGATGATGGGTCGGGCTTTCAGCCCTTGTATGATTCTACATTACTTTCCTAGGGCGTTGCCCTAGGCTGGGATGGGGCGCGCCGTTGGCGCTGGTGAATTCTGTCTGACGAGTCTGACTAGTCCGACTGGTCTGACGGTTCTGTACATCATTGCTCGACACTGCCGACTACCTGTGCTTGCGCGCTTTTGCGGAAACTTCCCAGGCACTCGACCCCCATCAAGGCTTGTGAACGACAGTATCAGCACTGCCTACTAGTCTGAGACACCACCAGCCGCCCTCTCTTTCGCTTTCGATAAAGCGTAGGGACGAAGTGTGGAGACGAAGCGTAGCCGACAAAGCGTGGAGATAAAGTGTGGCGACAAAGTGTGTCTCTGACCCATTCCAACTGCCTACTGCCCCTGCCTACTGCTACTTACCTGTCTCCTGTCTCCTGTCTCCTGCCTCCTGCGGCTGCCCCTTGGGGGCCGCCGCACGCGGGCGCAGGTTGTACTTGAGGATGCACCAGATGGCGCGGAAGCCGTCGCGCCAGCCGACCTTCTTGCCCTCGTCGTAGGTGCGGCCGGCATAGGAGATGCCGACCTCGTAGATGCGGCACCTGGTGCGGGCCACCTTGGCGGTGATCTCGGGCTCGAAGCCGAAGCGGGACTCCTCGATGCGCAGCGACTTGATGATCTCGCTGCGGAAGACCTTGTAGCACGTCTCCATGTCCGTCAGGTTGATGTTGGTGAACATGTTGGAGAGCAGGGTCAGGAAGCGGTTGCCGACGCAGTGCCAGAAGTAGACGACGCGGTGCGGCCCGCCGCCCATGAAGCGCGAGCCGTAGACGACGTCGGCCTTGTTGTCGAGGATCGGGGCGAGGAGGCGGGGATACTCCTGGGGATCGTACTCGAGGTCGGCGTCCTGGATCAGGATGATGTCGCCCGTGGCCTCATCAATGCCGGTCTGGAGGGCGGCACCCTTGCCGCGGTTGACCTCGTGGCGCAGGATGCGGATCTGATCCGGATTCTCGTCGCGCAACGACTCCATGATTCCGTAAGTGTTGTCGGCGGAGCCGTCATCGACAATGATGACCTCCTTCCTGATGCCATCGAGGGGCACGGCCAGAACGGCCGCGATAAGCGTACGCAGCGTCTGCTCCTCGTTGTAGGCCGGTACGATGATCGAAAGGAGGGTCACGGGATAATTCTGCCTTCCTGACGGGGATGGTGGTTGTTAGAACTGCTGTTGCTGCTGCTGTGGCTGCGGCCTCTGGCGATGTGTTTCCGCGTAACCTTTGGCGGGATTGCCTGGGTGGCCGCCGCAGGACGGCGGGGCACGAAGTAGGGCGCCGAGGCGAGCGCGATGAACCAGACGGAGATGATGGCCATATTGCGGAAGGGCAGGTCGATCAGGCTATGGATGACCGTTGCTGAGGTACCGATGATGCAGAACCAGACCACTGGTGAGACGCTCATGAACCAACTGCGGGACTTGACCGCGCCGTCGTCGCGCTTGCGCGGCATCATGGCCAGGCGGAACCAGAGCTGGCCGACGATAACGAAAACAAGCCCCAGAATCAGCGCCATGCCGATCACGCCATGCTCGCAGAGGTACTGGATGGCATCGTTATGCACGTTGGCACGCCCGGCGACACGCAGGTAATCATACTTTTCCGGTCCCATGTAGATGCCGACGTAGCGCCGGAAGCCCCACCCTCCTACCCCGGCCCAGGGGTAATCCTGCCAGATCTCAATGGCCGAATGGGCCAGTTCGGCGCGGTCGCCCTGCAACTGCTTGTGGAGCTGGAGCAGGTTGATCGTCTTCAGCTCCTTGATGATCGGATTATTGGGCACGGCAAAAATGAAAAAGCCCGCACAAAGAGCCAGACCGCCGGTCAGCACGGCCAGGCGCATGCTGGTGGCCAGCGTCGTGCGCCTCCAGAGGTAGATAATGCCATAGGGCACGGCCAGCGCGAGGATCCCCAGCGTCAGCACCATGCCGGCACGTCCGAGCGCGAAGAAGACGCCGAGCAGATTCATCACCAGCGCGATCATCAGCCAGCCACCGCCCGATCTCTCCTGATCCTCGCCGCCAAGCGCCTCGAAAAGCAGTCCGAGGTTGATGGCGGTGACGAGGGTGAAGAAGGCGCTGGCGTGATTGGGATAGCCGAAGGTGGAGAAGAAGTAGACCTCCATCGGGCGGATCCAGAAGAGGCTCTTGGTGTCCGTCATGAGGTGGAGCAGACCGACGGCCGACAGGATCACGCCATTATAGACGATCACCCGCAGCAGCCAGCGCCTGGCCTCGAGGGGCATGCCGTGCCGCACAGCCAGCAGGATGGCGTAGACACCGATGGCCCAGAGCAGCACCTGCGCCGCCTCGCCCCGATCCACGCAGAAGGGCAGCCCCGGCCAGGGGGGCGGAGAGTATTCCCATGTCGCGGTGGAGGGATTGCGGATCATCTCGCGCGGACCGTTGAGCCACTGCAACAGCAGGAAAAGGATCAGCACGGCCCCGATATAGAAGATCGGATCGCGCAGCAGGCCGTGCCAGACGCGGCGCACGGCGTGGCGCGGCGATACTCCCTCGGGCGCCGGCGGCAGGAGGAACATCAGCTCGACAATCCCCAGCGCCAGCCAGGGGATGGCCCAGAAGTAGGCCGGAGCGGAACCGCCGCGAGCCCAGGAGGCGTACACCACCAGAAGGGCCACGTGTACCGCAGCACCATATCGCAGAAGCAGACTGATCACGGTCTAGGCTTTCGTTTGCGGGCAGACTTCGTCCCCGTCAGTTATGCAAAGCGCCTGATACAGGCGCCCCCGCATACTGATTGCTTCCAAGATTTTACGACAACCCAAGGCATGGGTTTTTTCACGCGAACCGGCGTCTGGCGTCGGAACGCGGAACCGGCTTGAATTTTACCAGATTGAGGCCATTCTACAAACACATAAATCGCCCCCGGCGACCGGTGTTCTGGTGCGACTCGCGGTACACTTAGTCCCCCACACTTAGTCGCAACGCTTAGTCCAAACACTTAGTCCCCTTACGCTTAGTCCAAACACTTAGTCGAAATGCGGAGTCAGAGGGACGACTAAGTGCAGCGACTAAGTGTGCAGCGACTAAGTG
>JAAYLN010000304.1 GCA_012521875.1 Lentisphaerota bacterium
CTGATCCGGCGCCTGTACCCCAAGAAGTCCTCGTTCGCATCGATCGGCGCGGCGGAGCTCCGGCGGATCGACGAGTTCCTGAACGACCGTCCGAAGAAGTGTCTCGGCTGGAAGACGCCGAGGGAGGCGATGGACGCCTTCCTTGCCGCAGCCGCGTAAGCGGCATTCCCGGCAAAGGGCGAGACCGCATCCCCTTCCCCGCCCCCCTCCGGCGGAATACCGCCGGAGGGGGGCGGGGAAGGGCCGGCCTCGCTGTGCCCTTACGCCCCCGGCTCCCGCCTCCATCCGATTCAGCCTTGCCAAAACCCCTCCCGAATGCCAAACTGAACCCAATTCAGCACCTGAAGGAAGCGCGCTCCCGCCAGCCAGCGGCCAGCGTTGCGCTGGCCGCTGGCTGGCGGGCAGGATTTTCTGACGAAGAGGCGCAGCGGTTGCTGAAAAACGGAAAAATAAAAGTTTTTCGGGGAGGGCGCGCCCCCCGTTCGGCACGCGCCTACTCGGCGTGGGTGCCGTCCTTGTCGTCGGGTGCCTTGTTCCCCTTGTCCAGGAACCACCCCGCAACGACCAACGCGACAACCGACAGCACCGACACGCCCACGATCACCAGAATCTTCGTACTCATTCAGTTCTCCGACTTTTCACGTTCAACTTCAAAGAGGCAATTGCAAAACCTTCGCGAAGATACGGGAGGGCCGCGCTTGTCGCGGCCGGGGTTTTGCAAGTGCCTCGAACGCCTTCGGGCTTGGGGTGAGCCGACTACGTGATGATCAACACCACTGCTCAAAAGGCGGCGTCGCGCCCTCACGTGAAAAATCCGAGCAGCGCTTTTACTCTCAATTTCTACTTGAGAGTTGAGCGTTCCCCGCTACCTCTCACCTCTCACCTCTTACCTCTTACCTATTACCTCTTACCTTCACCCGATGCGCCCGATCAGGCGCAGCAGTCCATCAAGAATCGTGAGCGGGTGCGGCGGGCAGCCCGGAATGTACAGATCCACCGGCACCACCGAAGAAGCACCATTACAAACTTCCGGCCTGTCTGCAAACACGCCGCCGGAGATCGCGCAGGTGCCGACCGCAATGACGATGCGCGGATCGGACACCGCGTCATACGTCTTCTTCAACGCCAGCGCCATGTTTTGCGAAACCGGCCCCGTTACCAGCAGGCCGTCGGCATGCCGCGGCGAGGCTACGAACTTGATGCCGAAGCGGCTCAGGTCCCAGCCGACTGTCGTCAGCACGTTGCTGTCGGCCTCGCAGGCGTTACAACCGCCGGCGCTGACCTGACGCAGCTTCAACGAGCGTCCCAGCAGCTTGCGCAGCGCCTCGTCCAACGCAGCACCTTTGGCCTCGATCTCATCACGCTCACGCGACACCACGAGATCCGTGCGCTCACGCGCCGCGAGCTGGTAATTGTCGGAATAGGAGATGGCTTGGTGCGGACATGCCGCCGCGCATTCCGGACAAAAGAGACACTTGCCCAGATCAATGGTTTTCGGCGTTGACGCGCTGAGTGCGCCGGTCGGGCATGCTGCCTCGCAGGCGTTGTTGCATCCCGCGACACATCGCGTCTTATGCACGACTGGCCGTCCGCGAAAGCGGTCCGGCATCGGCGGCGGCGCGGCTTTAGGATAGCGCATCGTCCTGTGCTTTTGCTGCAAGCGAGCAACGATTTCTGGAATCATAACAGCGTCCTCGGCCTATAAGTCGTGTCCGCAATAGGACAGGTTGAAACTCTTGTTACAGATCGGGAAATCAGAGATTTCTTCATCGCGCAGCGCGTAGGCCAGTCCCGGCCAATTGTGGAACGAGGCATCTACCACCTTGTAGCGCGTGAAACGCCCGGACGCATCGGTGACCGCCACATGGCAGACCTCGCCGCGCAGGCCTTCGACCAGCGCCACCGCGAAGCGTTCCGATACACAAGCAGTCACCGGCGTCCGCGCCGCGCCTTCGGGTAGGGCGTTGATCTGCTCGCGGATGAAGGCGATGGCGTGTTGGATTTCCAGCCAGCGCACATACGCACGCGCATACACGTCGCCGGTCTTGCAGGTCGCCACCGGAATCTGGGCGGTATTGAAAATGCCGCTCGGCTGGTCGCGCCGGATGTCACGCGCCAGACCGGTCGCGCGCGCGGCGGGGCCGACCAAGCCCAACTCCACCGCGATCGCGCGCGGGACAGCGCCGACCTCTTCGAAACGCACCACTGCCGAAGAGGTTCTCCACAGCAGTTCGATCGCCACGCGCGCATCTTTCTCGCACGCGTCAAGGCGCCGCCGCAGTTCGGCCATCCGCTCGGCATCGGCATCGAACCCCACGCCGCCTGGACGCACCAATCCGCGACCGAAGCGGCTGCCGCACAAGAGCGCGGTCATGTTGAGCACGTCGCCGCGAATCCGCCCGCAGAAACTGGCGGTCGGCAGGTACGCCACGTCGCCGGACAATGCGCCGATATCGCCGATGTGCGTCGCCATGCGCTCCAGCTCCAGCGCGATGCCGCGCAGAGCCTGGCCGCGCGCCGTCGCCGCGCAACCGGCCAGCGCCTCGCTCACCTGGCAGTACGCCGTGGCATGCGCGACCGAGGTGTCGCCCGCAAGCGTTTCTATCAGATGGATCGTGCGCGCGTCGGGGCCGCCCAGCAGCGTCTCTTCAATCCCGCGATGCTGATAGCCCAGCGCGATTTCAAGGTGGAACACCGTCTCGCCGTAGCACTGGAAGCGGAAGTGCCCCGGCTCGATCACTCCGGCGTGTACCGGGCCCACCGCCACTTCATGCACCTGCTCGCCGTCCACGCGGTAAAAGTCGCCGACCGCCGGCAGGATCGTTTCATCTGCCGACCGCTGCCACACATCGCGATCCGTCCAAGAGCGGCGGTAACGCACCGGCTTGAGCCAAGGATGTCCTTCAGGGCGCAGACCGAACTGCTCGGCGATCTCGCGCTCGAACATGTGTACCTGCGCGCACTGCCGCGTGAGCGACGGGTAGGCGTCGCCGGTGACATCCGCCGCGGCCGCCAAAAGCAGATTCTGATCGTCATCGGCCAGCACGGCGTACAGGCGCGTCGCATCGGGCTGCGGCGAAGCCGCGCCGAACAACGCGCTGACGCGGCAACCGCCCCTCACGCCCGCCACAATCGAGGCGTGGAAGCGCTCCAGATCGAGCACCGGAACCGAGTCAAGCGCGACCGATTGGCCATTGGTCAGGCGGACAAAGTCAGTCGAAAACGTACTCATGGCTGACCCTCCAGATAACGGACTGCGTCGTTGATCAATGCGGCGAGCGGTGCGGGCAGTATCACACCGATCAGCAGCACCAGCACCAGCAGCGCGAGGATCGGCGCACCGCTCAGCACGGTATCGCGGTACGACGTCTTGCGTGCCGCGATGGACGGGCGTCCTTGAACGATCTTCAGCACCGTGGCACCCATACCAATGAAGACGATCAGCAAAAGGACAAGGAAAAGCGCGCCGACCACCATGCGACCGGATCTGAATGCGCCATTCAGAATCAGAAACTCACTGATGAAGGGGCCGAAGGGCGGCGAACCGGTAATGGCGAGAAACCCAAGGAAAAAGAGTGTGCCGGAGAGCGGCACCCGTTGCATCGCGCCGCTCACCTGCTCGGTACTTTTGCTGTGGTAGGCACGGTGGATGTTACCGGCCGAGAGGAACAGGACGCCCTTGGTCAGGCCGTTGTTCACCACATGCAGCAGTGTGCCGAACAGCGCCGGCGCGCCTAGGCCGAGCCCCAGCACCAGAATCCCCATGTGCTCCACACTGGAGTAGGCGAGCATCCGTTTCATATCGCGCTGCCCGACCATAAACAGACTGGCGGTCGCCATCGAGAGCAACCCCATGAAGAGCAGCAGACGGCAAACATAGGCTACTTCGCCCGCAGCCACGCTGATGTGGTAGGCGCGCAAGAGCGCGAGAAACGCGCAACTGGTCACGCCGCCCGACAACAGGGCGCCGACCACGCAGGGAGCCTCGCCGTAGGCATCGGGCTTCCAGGTGTGCATGGGCGCCAGCCCCATTTTCGTGCCGTAACCGACCAGCAGCAGCACGAACGCCGCATGCAGCCAAGGCTTGGAAAGGGCGGGCGCGTGCTGAAGCAGATCGCTCACCATCAGCGACGCACCGTGTCCCGCGTGCTGCGCCGAATACGCCAGGAAGAAGGTTCCCAGTAGCGCCAGCGCAATGCCGACTGAACCGACCACCATGTACTTCCATGTGGCTTCAATGCTTTGCTGCGTGTGGTTGAAAAAAATCAACGGCGCGGTAACCAGCGTCAAGCCTTCGACCGCCACCCACAGCAACCCCAGATGGCGCGACCACGCCACCAGACTGGCGGTGCTCAGGAAGAACAGCAGGCAGATGCAAAAGACCCGGTTGGGCTGCTCGCTGCGACTGCGCAGATAACCGGCCGCGTAATACGAACAGCAGAGAAAGAGCAGGCTCACCACCAGCAGGATCACCTTACCCAGCGGGTCAAGCGCGAGCCAGGCCGTCGGGGACAGCGGTTCCGGCCGCACCAGCGCCACGCCGGTCAAGGCGGCATGCAGGGTGCCCGCCACCGGCAGCAGCCACGGACGCCACCGATTGGAAGGAATCAGTGCCGCGAGCACAGCCGCCACAGCGGGAAAGATGAGAAAAAGGGGTGCCATGGACATGGACAACTACTCCTTGAGCGACGCCAACTGGCGCGTATCAAGCGTGGAAAAGGCGCGGTTGATGTGATTGACAATAATGCAGATCACAAAAACAGCAACGAACAAGTCCAGCAGCGCCCCCATCTCCACCACGAGCGGCATAGCCTGCACCAGCAGCATACCGAAAATGAAGACGCCGTTTTCAAGAACCAGATACCCCATGACCTGCGTCAACGCTTTGAAGCGTGTGATCAGCAGGATGAAACCGGTCAGAACGGTCGCGAGCGAAGCGGGCACCACCAAGCTGTCGGCATGCGCCTCAGTGAGCGGCAACCGTCCGGCGAACAGCAGCGCCCAGACGGCACCCAACGCTCCCAGGATCACCGAGGCTTGGAAGCCGATCACCGGTTCGACCTCACGCTTGATCTCCACATCGCGCAACGCACGGTTCATCATGACGGGGATCACCACACCTTTCAGCACGATCGTCAGCACGGCCATCAGGAACGCACCGCGCGACACATGTCCGGGAAGCAGCAGCGGCAACATGCCGATCAAGGCACCTTGTATCGCCACCCCGCGGATCACCGAAGTGATCCGGCTCGTCCCCAGCACAAAGAGATTCAGCAGCAGGACGACCACTAGAATCGGATTGAAAAAATTAGACATGCCATCACCTGATTAAAAGAATGAAAGCGAAACTACAAAAGAGCAGCGCGCTAATGAGTAAATACGGCACATGCAGCATCTTCAGACGCGCCATGACCGACTCCACGATGCCAATCACCACCGCCAAGAGCACCAGCAGAACCAAGAAGAGCGGCCCGCGCAACATCTCGCGTTCCGGCAGGAAGGCCAGCAGCACCTGCAGCACCATCGAACCGAGCACCAGCATTTTCATCGCCGATCCATAGAGAATGATGCCGTACAGCGGCCCGCTATGATCGAGGATCATCGCCTCGTGAATCATCGTCAGTTCCAGATGCGTGTTGGGGTCATCTACCGGAACACGGCAGGTCTCCGCCAGCAACACAATGAAAAGCCCGATGAGGATCAGCATCAGCGGCGCGGTGATTCCCGCAGCGAAAGCGGTCGCCGGCGCGTGCAGCATCGGCGTCAGCGAGAGCGTCCCCGATATCTTGGCCAGCACCATAAAGGCAAAGAACAGCGCCGGTTCGGACAGGCAGCCGAAAGTTACCTCGCGCGCGGCTCCCATCCCCTCAAACGCCGATCCGGTGTCCAGTGCTGCTGACGTGGTGAAGAAACGTGCCAGCGCGAAAAGATAGGCGAAAAGAATCAGGTCGCCCGTAAAGGCGATCGGCGCAGCCGCCCGGCCCAGCGGCACCATCAGGCCCGCCAGCAGGGTTGCCGCCAGCGTAATGATCGGTCCGGCCCAAAAGATCCAAGTCGTGGTTTCGCTGAGCACCCAGCTGCGCTGCAGGCACTTGACGATGTCATAGTAAGGCTGGAACACCGACGGCCCGGTGCGTCCCGCGAACCACGCCTTGGTCTTGGCGATCACGCCCGGCAGAAGCGGCGGCAGCAGCAACAGCACTGCAATATGAATCAAGGTTTCGAGCATGGATTAAAAACCCTTCCCACGCAATCGGTTAGTGACAGGGGTCATGCGAGTCGATCGCGTGGTTTATGCGTACGCGGTCGGGAGCGCGGGCGTCCCCGCTCGCTCTGTGAAAGGGCGCCCGTGATTCCGATGCGCGGCTTGGTTCCCGGGGGAAAGCGTCGCCATGTACGTGTACGGCATCTGGGCTCGCGGAGCACCGGGAGGGGCAAGCGTCTGCTTGCCCGCGGACGAGCAGACGCTCGTCCCTCCCCCCCTGCGGTCAAAAACAAATGCGAATAGGTTCTTGAACGGGAAGAGCGTACACATCAGAATCAGCAGGATCACGAGCACATACAAAACGTAGTGCTGCGTCAGGCCGCGGTGAAAACGGTGGAACCAGGCGAAGCCCTCTTCGACTTTTCTGCCCGCCGGCATCAAGACCCGGTCCAGCACCGCGTCATCGACGTGGCTGTACGCATGCGTCGGCACCGGGAAGAGCTTCGTCACCTGCGGCGGGTGGTCGGCGGGTCGCAACACCCCGCGGAAAATCAGCACCAGCATGCGCGCGAACGATCCGGCGGTGTATTGCATGCGCGCGTCCGGCCTCGCATAGCCGCAATCCCAAGTGAGGCTGCGGCGCGCCGCCGTGACGACCTCCTTGATCCGCATCCGCCAGAAAACTCCCGCCACACAGGCGAGCAGCAACAGGGCGAGCAACGAGATCACGCCCAGCGGCACTGTTTGCGCGACGGGTATCGCAGTCGCGCCCGTACTCTGCAACCAGCAGCCGGTGGCCGCGTCCAGCGCGAACGCCACCGCCGATGGGAACACACCAATGAGCGCGCATCCGGCAACCAGCACGGCCATCGGCACGAGTTCAAGGCGCGACACCTCGCGCGCATCCGCTGCGGACTGCGTACGCGGCGCACCGAGAAAAACCGTCCCCATGACCTTCACGAAGCACGCCAGCGCCAGCGCACCGATCAGCGCCAGCGTCGGCACGCCGACCAACGCCGCCAGCGCGCCACCCGCCGTACCGACCGCCCCCTTCAACAGACCGAGATACAGCAGCCATTCGCTGACGAAGCCATTGAGGGGCGGCAGTCCGCAAATCGCCACGGCACCAACGAAGAAAGCGGCGGCCGTCCACGGCATCCGCTTGGCGAGGCCGCCCAGCCGGTCCATCTGGCGCGTGCCGGTCACCTGCATCACCGCGCCCGCGCAGAAGAAGAGCAGCGGCTTGAACAAGCTGTGGTTCCACACATGCAGCAGGCAGGCGCCGAACCCCAGCGTGACCCATTCTGGACGATTCATGGCACGCCCCAGCAACGCGACACCGAAACCCATCAGGATGATACCGATGTTCTCGACACTGTGATAGGCCAGCAGGCGCTTAAAGTCATGTTGGCCGAGGGCGAACAACACGCCCAGCACACCGCTCAGTGCGCCCAGCAGCAAGATCAGCGCGCCCCATGCGACCGGCACATCCGGCAACAACGCGCTCCACCGGATCATCCCGTAGATCCCGGTTTTAATGACCACGCCCGACATGATCGCCGAGACATGGCTGGGGGCGTTGGCGTGTGCGCCGGGCAGCCAGAAATGCAACGGCATCACACCGGCCTTGAGACCGAACCCCACCAAGACCAATACCATGCAGAGGGCTGTCACCCCTTGCCCCAACGTCTGCGGCGCTACCGGTGTCATAGCGAATGAACCGGTCACATGCCGCCATATCGCGAACAGCGCGAACAGCGCCAGCACACTCACATGGGTTGAAATCAAATAGATCCAGCCCGCCTGCCGACTCGCGATGCGATGCCCTTCGGCGGTGACCAAAAAGAAAGCCGAGAGCGCCATGATCTCCCAGCCCAGCAGGAAGATCATCGCATGGCGCGCGACCACCAGCAGCGCCATGCCCGCGACCAGCATTCCCCAGAAGAACCGCAGGCGACGCCCGCTCACCGGATGGCGGCAGTGCGGCCAGTAACCGAGCCCATAGACGGCACCCAAGCCCCCGATCAAAAAAACCGGAACCAGAAAGAACGCGCTCAGCGCGTCAAGTCCCACGCTTCCGCCGCCGACGGCCGGCCAAACCAACGCAAGCGGCTTGCCGCCATAGCCCAGCAAGCCCCCCGCGGCACCGACCAACCCCACGCACGCAGCGCACACCATGGAGATAGCGGATATCCGTTCGCCGCCATCGTCAGACCGCCGCAGCAGAATACCGGGCAGGCCGCTCAAGGCAGCGACGGCAACAGCCAGCAAAATGAGGATGAGAAACACCAGCGCTCCTTTCGTACGCGACCGCAACGGCGGCCGGCTACGGCTTTTACCACAACCCGCTTAACCGCACGAGACTCTTGCGCTCCCTTGCTTGCAGGTGTGGCACGGGCATCTTGCCCGTGTCTCATGAGGCTCTTGCAAAACCCCCACACCGCAACGCCTGACGGCCTGCGCGCGGGGCCTTTTTGTAAGTGAACCGTCCCGCGCCGCCCAGCGGGCAGGCATGACGCTTCAGCTTACGCCACATCGCTTTCTGCGCAGCACCATGCCACGCCCAAAACGA
>JAAYLN010000305.1 GCA_012521875.1 Lentisphaerota bacterium
CCAACAAACAATTCCTGCTTTCCTGCTTTCCTGATTCAAAACCAGTCGCAGCCTCCGCATTGCGAATGAGCCAGCGCGAAGCATTCCGCGCCATCCGCGAAATCCGTAGCTAAAACCCAGTCGCAGCCACCGCATCGTGCATGATTCCGTGCGCAGCACCCCAAAATCACAAATCCCAAATCTAAAATTCCTGTCTCCTGCCTACTGCTCCTGCCTACTGCTGCTGCCTCCTGCTACTGCCTACTGCTACTGCCACGTCCCCTGTCCCCTGCCTACTGCTCCTGCCTACTGTCCCCTGTCTCCTGCCTCCTGTCCCCTGTCTCCCACCCTCACTTCTTCGCCGCCGGATCGGAGTCGTCGCCGACGCGGAAGGCACCGAGGGGCAGGCCGGCCTCGTTGAACAGGCTGGCCTCGGAACGCGGCAGCCACATGAAGCGCAGTTTGGCGGGCGTGGGCACCTTTTCGGAGAAGACCTCGATCACGCGCCCCTTGATCTCCGCCTCGGCCGGCACGTAGTCGCCATCCCCGGCGGCCATCTCGAAGGCCGGCTTGCGCTCGTTGGTCTTGAACTCCTCGACGTGGTCGAAGGTCAGCACATATCTGCCGTTGGAAACCCTGGCCGACTTCAGTCGTGGCGAGTCGGCCTTGATATCGCGCTTGCCGTAGGTGCGGTTGAGCGCCAGCAGGGCGAGACGATGACCCACCTGGGTCTTGTCGGCGGGATGGATGTCGTTGAGATCGCCGACATCGTTGATCACGGCCATGCCGACGCCCTTCCTGTTGGCATCGGCAAACTTCTGCTGCGCCTCCCAGAGCGCGGGCAGCTTGTAGCCGCCATGCTTGTAGGGGGCGAGCTGCACGAAGTAGAACGGCATCTCCGGATTCTCGAAGTCGATGCGCCAGCCGTTGAGCAGGCCCTGCATCTTGTCCGCATAGATGGCACCGTCGTTGATGTTCTGGCACCCCTGGTAGAAGATGGCACCGCGGATGGCCATCGGGGTCAGCGGATAGACCAGGCCGTTGTAGAGCATGGTGGTCTTCGGCGGCCAGCCGCTGACCATAAGTTCCTTGGGATACGCCGGCGGTGCGGGAAGGTGGGGATACTCGGGCGGATCAGGCTGCCCGTCGGCAGCCAGCGCCTCGTCGAACTTCTTCATCCAGTCGGTGTACTCACTCTTCACCTTCGCCACCAGTTGCTGATACTCCTTGCGATGCGGCAGTGTGGCATTGACGGCATACGCCAGATCCTTGAGCGCCGGTATCTTGTCCAGCCCGGACGGCGACATCCAGTTTTCAATGGTTGTTCCGCCGCAGTAGGCCGCGAGAAGCCCCACGGGCACATCGAGCGTCTCCTGCAGCTCCTTGCCGAAGAAGTAGGCCGTGGCCGGATAGACGAGGATGCTCTGCTCGCTCGCTGGCTTCCATTCAATCTTGTACTTGTAGTCACGGTACGGACGGATCTTCGATTCGATCGGCAGCAGATTGACGAGGCGCAACAGGGAGTTGCTGCCCTTCCGGGCCCATTCGTCGCCATTGACCTGCCGGAACCTGGGATTGTTGCCCCACATCGGCATCTCCATGTTGGACTGGCCGCAGCAGACCCAGACCTCGCCGACGAGCACGTTCCGCACCTCGATGGTTTCGTCCCCGGTGGCAGCCTTCAGGGGGCGGTTTTCCGCACTGGCCGGCATCGGTGCCAGCCTGACCATCCAGTTGCCGGTCTTGTCCGCTTGTGCCTCGGCCTGTTGCCCGGCGAACGTCACCGTCACCTTCTCGTCCGGTGCGGCAAGACCCCAGATTTTCACCCTTGCATCACGCTGCAGCACCAGATTGTCCGAAAAGACCGGTGCAAGCCGCAACCCGGCCAGCGCGGTTCCGGCAACCACCATCCCGGCCACCAGCGCGGCGACCACTCCCCTACCCTTCATGTTGCCCATCATCTCTCCTCAATCATCTGGCGAGGCTCCTGCAAACCCATCGTGGCATGGGCGTCCCGCCCATGAAGCACGGGCAGGATGCCCGTGCCACACCTGCAAGCAAAGGGTTTTGCAAGAGCCTCTGGTGACTATGAATGTGTCTCGCATCATAAGACGAGCCCGGTGAAAACGTAGTTGCCAGGACGCGCAATGATCTTGTCGCCCTGACGTATCAAGCCCTCCGGCAGGTCCGCGGGCGTGGCGCCGGGAAAACGGATCTCCGCCGTGGTGTTGGGCGGCACCGTGAAGCGCCAGTTCAGCAGGTTGTCGCGCCTCTTCCAGGCCGACTCGATGGTACCGTAGGGCGAGACGAAGCTCGCCCCGGCATGCGTAAGTGTACCGCCAGGCCGCGGTGCGAGGCGGAAGTGCTTCCAGCCGCGGCCGGCCGGATCCTCTTCCGCCACATCGCGGATGCCGGCGATGGTTTCGTAGAACCAGGCCGCCACACTGCCGTAGGCATAGTGGTTGAGCGAGTTCATCCAGCTCTCGTGAAACTTACCATCCACAATGGCATTCCAGCGCTCCCAGATCGAGGTGGCGCCCTGCGTTACAGGATAGAGCCAGGATGGATATTCAATCTGCTCGAGCAGCCCGTAGGCCAGCTCCAGTTCGTCCACCTCCGTTAGAGCGCGCAGGAGCAGCGGAGTACCGAGGAAGCCGGTGGAAAGGTGCGTGCCGCGCCCGACGATGTCCGCGACCAGAAGTTTACGCGCCAGCTCCCGTGCCCTTGCGTCCGGTGCCAGGCCGTAGACGATCGTCATCGCGGCGGCGGTCTGCGTACGCTCCGTCAGCTCGCCCTCCGGCGTGAAGAATGTTGCATGGAACTCCCCGAGCCGTGCCTTGCGCTGGGCCGCGAGGCAGCGGCCAACCTCGTCGCGACCGATCCGCGCCGCGATCAGCCCCGCCAGGCGCATCATCTCGATCCGCAACGCCTGCGTGATAAAATGGCCCGAGGTGGGCGCGTCGAGATTCAGATGATCCCCGATCGTGCCGAGCTTATCGCTCGCATCCAGCAGCGCCACATAGCCGAAGATGGCCTCGAACTCCCGTTCCAGAATGCGCGTGTCGCCATATTTGCGGTAGAGCATCCACGGGCAGACCACGCCAGCATCCGACCAGCCCGCCGAACCGCTGCCGCCGCTCTTTGCCGTTCCGTTCTTCTCTCCGGCGCGACGGCCCGCCTTCTCCCTCATGCCGCTCTCGGAGGGCGGCTTGGGCGCCACCGAAGGAAAGGCTCCCGACGGCTCACGCGCGGCGGTGACATCCGCGATCCACTTGGTGAAGAACTCCGGCACCGCGAAGTTCATCATGGCGGTTTCAGCAAAGATCTGCGCATCGCCGGTCCAGCCGAAACGCTCGCAACGCTGCGGGCAGTCCGTCGGCACATCGATGAAGTTGCCTTCCTGGCTGCGGATCACATTGTCAAAGAGCTGGTTCACGCACTCATTGGAGCAGGAGAAATGTCCCGTGCGCGCCCCCACGGACGATAGCACCAGCACAACCACCGAGTCGGGCGTCATCTCCTCCGGCCAGCCGCTGACCTCGGCGTAGCGGAATCCGTAGTAGGTGAAGGAGGGCGTATAGACAAGCCACGGCTCGCGCCCGCATGTCAGGACGGTCATCGCCTTGGCGAAGGCGAGGTTGTCGCGCCAGAGGTTGCCATCCGCATCCAGCGCCTCGCCATGGCGCACTGTGATCACCGCTCCTGGATGGGCACCCTTGAGCGTCAGGCGCTCGACTCCCGCCACGTTCTCGCCGAAGTCCAGCAGGTAGGTTCCCGAGGGACGGCGTGTGATGGCCACGGGGCGCAGCTCGCGGATCACGCGGACCGGGGCGCCGTCGGTCCAGATGATCGGTGCCGGCCAATCCTTCTCCTGCACCCCGCCCACGCTCGACGCATGCGTCTTGAAGCCGGGCAGCTTCCAGGCGGTGTCGTCGAACATCGCATCGTACTCCTCGCCCAGATAGAAGTCGTTGTTCAACAGGGCCGGGTCGAGGTAGAACGAGCTCCAGCTCTTGTCGGTGCCGATGGTCTCGATTGTACCGTCAGCATATTCGATCCGCAGTTCGGCACGGAAGAGAGGATAGCGCCCCCAGCCGCACTCGTTGTCCGGCATGCCGACGTAGGAGATGGTGCCGCAGAACCAGCCATCGCCTACCAGCGCGGCGACAACATTCGCTCCCCGGGTCAGCAGTTTCGTGACGTCATAGGCCTGGTATTGCACGCGATCCTCATACTGCGTCCAGCCTGGCGCGAACCAATCCTCCGACGCCGGCTTGCCGTTTATGAAGGGCGTATATACCCCGAGCGCCGTCGCGTAGAGCCGCGCGCGCTTCAGGGGCTTGGTCAAGTCGAATTCCCGCGCCATCCGCGCCGCCGGGCGGTAGTTGCCCTGCCCGGATGGGGCATGGATCCATTTGCCGGCATTCCACTCTGTTCCGAGGAATCCGGTCTCGAACGCGGCCTCGCCACCCACGGCGGTCTCCCCCTCCCCGAGCCGCGCCTCCGCGCGCCATGTGTAGCGTGTAAAGGGCTGCAGCGGCTCGCCCTCGTAGGGAATCTGGATCGACTCGCCCGACTCCACCCATCCCGAATCCCACATGGTGCGGCCGCTCTCCCCCCTGACGACCACCCGGCGCGCACTCTGCATCGCCCGGGTGCCCGTCAGCTTGTAGGCGAACCGCGGCCGCGGCTCGTCCATGCCGAGAGGATCGGCCTTGTATTCCGTGGTGAGCTCCGCCAGCGCGGGCATAATTTCACCTTCCGCGGTTCCCCGCAAATTACGTAGGCTTGTCATTTGGTGTGACTATAACACGCATTAAGCGTAACGTTTAAGATTGAGTTAAGAGTGGGTGCGTACTTGCCCTAAAACAGCTCGTGCACGACTCATGCGGCCCCTGCGATTCGGATACGTGAGGCATTGACCGCCATCCCCTGCACACCGGGGATGGTGATGCAGGCGATGCCACCGGCACGCAAGCCCTCGATCTGGCGCCGGTGTCCGCCGGACGTGGTCACGAAGAGACTGTCGAGCTGCGGACCGCCAAAACAAAGGCACTGCGGTTTCTTGACTGGCAGCGGAATCTTATCGACCAAGGCACCATCGGCGTCGTAGCGCATGAGGGCACTGCCGCCCCAGCGCGCGATCCAGAGATGGCCAGTGGCGTCAACAGTCAGCCCCATCGGTGCCCCGGGGTCATCAAGTGCGCCACTCTCGCGGAAAGGCACCCGGTTGGTAAGCGAACCGTCGGACGGATCGTATTCCAAACGCCATGTCATCAGACGGGTGCTGTGGGCATCATTGAAGTAGAAGAAGCGGTTATCGGGGCTGAAACCCATGCCGGCAGGAATGGCAAACACATCGGCCACCAGATTCAAGCGGCCGTTAAGATCAAGGCAGAAGAGCCGTCCGGGATGGTTCATATCGGAACGTGTGGCGCAGAAGACGCGTCCGCAGGGAGCAGCCACGGCACCGGTGAACTCCGTCTTGCGAAAGTCCGCAATGCCCTGAATCACGGTCGAGACAATGCGGCCATCCTGCCAGACGACGATATTGGCCTGATCGCGGAACAGCAGCAGCGAGCCATCGGCCTGCACCGTGATCCCGCCGATCGGCCGGCCATCCTCCAGGCATTTCTCAACCTCTCCCGTCGCGGGATCTAAACTGTATAGGATCCCGCCCTCAAAGTCGCTCCAGTAGAGCCGCTGTTCAGCGGCATGCCAGAGGGGCGCCGTGCCTACAGGTATCGGCAGATCGGCAACCCATTCAATTTTATGCATACTCATTTGCACTCAATCTTTACGTCGGTTGAAAACCAATACGGGCATGGGGTGCCAGGGAGCCTCGGATAGCACTCCTGCACATCCGCCCACGCGTCGTGTGCCGTATCATACCCGATAACCATCCGGTTGACAGCAAAAAAACACGTATTCAGCTAATGCCTACGGCCCCAACCGCTGCCATCCTTCATGTCTTCGCACCCCGCTGCCGCAAATCCAATCTGGCCTTGCCTGTCAACGGCAGGCCTGCTAAACTCGCAGACATGGTAACCAGAGGCCGGTTAGCCGGCAATGGAGCACGGATGGTTCATAAGATTGTATGCTTTGGCGAGGAATACCTGCGCGAGAAGGCGCAGCCTGTGACAGCGATCACGCCCGAAATCCGCCAGCTTGTCGAGGATATGCTCGATACAATGCGGGCCGCACGCGGTGTGGGCTTGGCGGCGGAGCAGATCGGCCGCAGTGAATCCGTCTGCGTGATTGATATACCGGAATCCGCCGAAAAGCCGGAGTGCGTAGAATTCAATGCCGCCATCCCCATGCCGCTGATCATGCTCAACCCCGAGCTTTCCGATCCCCAGGGCAAGCAGCGCGACGAGGAGGGCTGCCTGAGCTTTCCCGACATCTCGGTCCCGCTGACCCGTGCCAACCAGATCACAGCGACCTATACAGATCTCGAGGGGACACGCCACACGATCACGGCCCAGGGACTACTGGCCCGTGCCATCCAGCACGAGTGCGACCACCTTAACGGCGTGCTGCTGGTGGATAAGATGAGCACCATGCAGCGCATATCGGTGGCCGGACAGTTGCGCCGCCTGCGGCAGAAGAGCTAGCCGGGACGGCTTCGCCCTGCGCTGGCGCGCTTCTGCAGAAGCTTCTGCGGGTGCGTCCCCGGCACTCAACGACAGGCGACGACCGACGACGACAACGGGCTTGTCGGGGATGAGCAAAATATGACGTGCGAAGCACCCCAATCACAAATCACAAATCTAAAATTTCACAAATCCCTGAAGATATGCGCGATGCGCATGAGCGGGCTCTGGCGCATGCGGATGGCGCGCGCGGGGCAGACCTCGTGGCAGCAGCAGCAGCCGATGCAGCGCGAGCCCTCGAGCCTGGGCACCGGTGCGCCCTCCGGCAGTTGCAGTGCCTTCACCGGACACGCCCGCACGCAGCGTCCGCAGCGGATGCAGGCCGTATCGAAACGCGGGCGCACCCAGACCAGCGGCGACACCAGCTTGACCAGCCACCTGGGCAGCAGGCGCGTCGGCGAGGGTGGCGGCAGCTTGATCTTCGGCAACGCAAGCTCCTCGATCGTTGTGCCCACCAGTTGCAGCCGCTCATTGGCACCGGCCTTGAGATCATCCACCAGATAGGGCACGCGGCGCGGCGGAATGCGCAGCGCGCGGCAGAGCGCCAGATCCAGCGCCACGGGATCCATCGAGGCCGCCAGGAAGCCCAGATGCACCGGCGTGCCGGCGGATGGACCATCACCCTCCATGCCCACCACGCCGTCGGCAATCGTAAGCATCGGCGGCAACGTATCGAGCAGCGCCCGCAGGTATTTTCCGAAGATCCCAGGCTGGGGATACTCCTTGTGGCGTTGCGTCTTCTGGTAGCCCGGCAGCGTGCCGTAGAGATTCTTCACGGCGGCCGTCAGTGTGGTGAGATTGTGCGTCTTGACCTTCGGCAGATTGATGATCAACTGCGCATCGAGCACATCGGCCGCCACCTGGTAGGTGTAGGCGCCCCGGGTGACCGTGCGCGCGGTGCGCTGCTCGAAACTGAGCAGCGGCACCCCCATCTCGCGGCAGACGGACTCGATGCCGGTTCGCTCCCAGACCCGCGCCAGTTGCGCCGCGCTGGCGGGGCTGTCGCCGACCGCGACCGAGGCACCGCACCGCAGCAGGCGCTGCAGCACGGCTCGCAGCAGCACGGGATGCGTCGTGACCGCCTCGTCGGGAGTGCGGTCGGTCAGCAGGTTGGGCTTGACCAGCACGGTCGTGCCGGCCGGGACCAGCCGTTCCCACCCGCCCAGATCCTCCAGCAGCCGATCCAGCGCCGCCGGCAAGGCGGCGTCGTAGGCCTTGCAGGCGCGGAAGGCGACCAGAGCGGTCGTTGCGGGGGTCGGATCCATGGTGCGCCTAGCCCGCGGCGATGTTCACCAGACGTCCGGGAACCACGATGACCTTGCGCACCTGCCTGTCCTCGAGATGACGGATCACCTGCGGATCGGCCAGCGCGGCGCGCTCCATGTCTTCGCGCGAGGCGTCGGCCGGAAGCTCGATCCTGCCGCGCACCTTGCCGTTGATCTGCAGCACGACCTCGATCGTGTCGGCCTCCAGAGCCGCCTCGATGACGGCGGGCCAGCCGGCCTTCATCACACCGGCGGGGTTGCCAAGCTCCACCCAGAGCTCCTCGGCCACGTGCGGCGTGAAGGGGGCCAGCATGCGCACCATGTCGCTAAGCGTCTGGCGGAAGACGGCGCGGGCCTGGGGCGTCTCAAGCGCCTCGGCCTTCAGCGCGTCGAGCGCATTCATCAGCTCCATGATCTGGGCGATGGCGGTATTGAAGCGGAAACCGGACTCGATGGCGTCGGTGACGTTCCTGATGGTCTGGTGCAGCTTGCGGTAGAGGTCGCGCTCGGGGCGCGCCATCGCATGCAAGTCGGGTTGTACCGGGGTGTCGCGCAGCATGTCGCGGGACTCCCAGACGCGGCGCCAGAGGCGGCCCAGGAAGCGGTAGGGGCCCTGGATACCGGCATCCTGCCATTCGGCATCCATCTCCGGCGGCCCGATGAAGAGCGTGTAGAGGCGCAAGGTGTCGGCACCGTAGTCGGCGATAAGCTGGTCGGGGCTGACGACGTTGCCCTTGGACTTCGACATCTTGTAGAGCTTGCCGTCCTCGGCCTTCTTGCAGATCATGCCCTGCGTGAAGAGCGCCTCGAAGGGCTCGCTGAAGGGACAGCAGCCGGCATCGTGCAGCACCTTGACGATAAACCGCGAGTAGAGCAGATGCAGCACGGCGTGCTCCACGCCGCCGATATACTGGTCAACCGGCAGCCAGTGCGCGATGTCCCCGGTATCGAAGGGCTGCGTGGTGTCGCGGGGGTTGACGTAGCGCAGGAAGTACCAGCAGGAGCAGAGCCACTGCGCGAGCGTGTCCGTCTCGCGGCGGGCGGGCTTGCCGCACTTTGGACAGGTGGTGTTGACAAAGCCCTCGTGGCGCGCCAGCGGGTTGCCCTGCTCGCTCTGGAACTCGACATCGTCGGGCAGCAGCACCGGCAGTTGGTCTTCCGGAACCGGCACCGCGCCGCACGCGTCGCAGTGGACGATCGGGATCGGGCAGCCCCAGTAGCGCTGACGGCTTACCAGCCAGTCGCGGATGCGGAAGTTGACGGTGAAGTCGGCAAAGCCGCGCTCCTTGCCGTACGCGACGATCTCCGTCAGGGCCTCGCGGTTGGGACGGCCGTCAAACGGTGCCGAGGCGGTCATGGTGCCATCCTCGACATAGGCATCCTCCATGCTTTCGGCCACGAGCGAGCCTTCGGCGTTCTGGATGACGACCTTGACGGGGAGCTGGTAATGGCGGGCAAAGTCGAAGTCGCGCTGGTCGTGGGCCGGCACGGCCATGACCATGCCGGTGCCGTACTCCATCACGACGTAGTTGGTCACCCAGAGCGGCACCTTCTCGTTGTTATAGGGGTTGGTGACGTGGAAGCCGCTGAAGACTCCCTCCTTGAGGGCGTTCTCGGCGGCGCGCTCGGCGGCAGGGATCTTGAGCTGATGATCGATGAAGGCGCGCACCTCCTGCTCGTTGGGCGAGCCGGGCAGGAGCTTCTGCAGCAGCGGATGCTCGGGGGCCACGGCCATGAAGGTGACGCCGTAGATGGTGTCGGGACGCGTCGTGAAGACCGGGCACGGATCGCCGGTTTCACTTAGAGCGAAATCAACCCGTGCGCCCTCGGAGCGGCCGATCCAGTTGGCCTGCATCTGGCGCACCTTCTCGGGCCACTTGGGAATGGTCTCCAGGTCGTCGAGCAGGCGCTGGGCATAGGCGGTGATCTTGAAGAACCACTGTTCGAGATTGCGCTTCTCGACGGGGCGTCCGCAGCGGTCGCAGGTGCCCTCGGCGGTGACCTCCTCGTTGGCGAGGGTGGTGCAGAGCGGGCACCAGTTGACCGGCGCCGCCTTGCGGTAGGCCAGCCCCATCTCGTGCAGCTTGAGGAAGATCCACTGCGTCCAGCGGTAGTACTCCGGGTGGCAGGTGGCGATTTCGCGCGACCAGTCGTAGCCGACGCCCCACGAGCGGATCTGCTCCTTCATGTGGGCGATATTGCCGATGGTGTGGGTCTTGGGGTGTACACCGCGGGTCTTGGCGGCATTCTCGGCCGGCAGGCCGAAGGCATCCCAGCCCATGGGCGAGAGGACGTTGAAGCCGCGCATCAGCTTGTAGCGCGTCAGCACGTCGCCCATGATGTAGTTGCGGCCGTGGCCGACGTGCATCGAGCCCGACGGATAGGGAAACATCGTCAGGCAGTAGAACTTCTCGCGCGTGGTGTCGTGCGTGTCGCAGCGGAAGGTCTGCTCCTGTTCCCACCAGGCCTGCCACTTCCGCTCGATCTCATGAAACGGGTACTTCTCTTGCATAAGGGTTCTCTTCCTTCCACGCGTCAGGGGCGTGAAAACGTATAAAATACCATACTTGGGCGGCAGGGTTCAACTTTGTTGCGCCACTTTGTTGCGCCACTTTGTTGCGCCGCTTAAACGGCACACTTCATCAATCCGCTTGCTCCTTTGCTTCGACAAAGTCGACAAAGTGACCGACACAGCTGGATCGAGGCACCACAGGGCGCGCGGACGCGTGTCCCTCCCGGCTACCGCCCCAATGTGGCGCGGACATTCCTGTCTGCGCGCGCAGGCAGCGCATGAAACGTGCGGGCAAAGCGAGCGAAATGCGACGCCCTCCCCAGCGGTACATTCGCTTTCCATGCGCCTATTCCTGGCAGACAGGAATGTCTGCCGCACACTAAGCCGGCCTTACCGTTCGCCACTCATGCATGCTCCAGTACACCGCGGAGACCGCGGGCTCCCGGGCGCATGTGAAGCGAACGGAGAGGCCGGAACGCTGGAGACCGCCGCCTGGCCTACGTAGCCTTGGCGAAGTTGTATCCCCGGCGGGACCGTTCTCCACCCCATGCGCTCTCCAGTACACCGCGGAGACCGCGGGCTCCAGGGCGCATCGGAAGCGAACGGAGAGGCCGGAACGCTGGAGCCTAACACCGAGCAGCATCGATGGAATCGATAGAATCGAATGATTCGACAGATTCGTTTCGCTCGATTATCCCGATTCATTCGATTCATTCGACAACGATTATGGATACCTTGCCGGATTCATCGGATTCAACGACGTTGAATCGCGTTTAGCATTGCTCATGACGCCATTATCCGCTAACTTTGCTTCAGAGATTTTTGCACCCCACCTCGTGGCATGGGCGTTCCGCCCATGAAACACGGGCAAGATGCCCGTGCCACGTGTGCCCGACAAGGGGCTTTGCAAGTGCTTTCACATTAAGGAAACCCACATGATCCATCTCGTCGTCACCATCCAGGTCAAGCCCGACTGCCGCGAGGCATTCCTCGATCATTTCACCAGGCTGCGCCCCACGGTGCTGGCGGAGGAGGGCTGCGTGCAGTACCAGCTCTTCGCCGACCTGCCCGGCGGCACCAATCCGCCCGATCCCGACACCTTCACCCTGCTGGAGCAGTGGGAGAGCGAGGCGCACCTGAAGACCCATCTGGCGGCACCGCACATGAAAGCCTACTCGCAGGCCGTCGGCCCGCTGCGCGTTTCGACCACCCTGCGCATCCTGCGCGCGCTACCGTAGCGCGCGGCTCTTTGGAAAGAGGCAGCCGGGGCGATTCGCGTGTATTAGCATGCATTGGCGGATAACCTTGGCGCTCCTGGCGTCTTGGCGGTTCAATACCTGCGTGCGGCTCGCCGGTCACACCGCGTAGCGGCGTGACGGGACGGCTCGCCCTACCCTTCGAGTAGCTGTACCGTGAGCTTTCGCTGGCGCGGCTGTCCACGCTGACGGTACAGACGGTGGTCGGCGCACGAAAAGCCGGAACGCTGGAGCACGCCGTCCCCGGCGGTATCGTTCACCACCCATGCGCTCTCCAATACACCGCGGAGACCGCGGGCTCCATAGCGCATCTGAAGCGAACGGGAGACTGGAGCATTAGCTTGGCGCATAAGGCGACAAAGCGTAGGGACAAAGTGCGGGGACGAAGCGTAGCCGACAAAGCGTGGAGACAAGGTGTGGAGACAAGGTGTGGAGACAAGGCATGGAGACAAGGCATGGGGCAGGCAGCACTGTACGGGCGGCACGCATGCCGCCCCCGCCGCCATGGCGGCGGCAACTGCCTACTGCCTACTGCTACTGCCGCCGCCCCGCAGGGCGGCGGCCCCCCCCTGAACCCTGAACCCCACCCCCTGAACCCTTCAAGCGCCACCAACTATCCGTACACCAACCCTCTATCCGTACTTGTTTTAGAACGGGCGGCGGGGTATTCTATATCTTTAATGCCTTGAGCGCGCAAAGGATCTTCCCCACATGGATGTTTTGAACCTCGACAACGACTCTGGTAACGGCCGCTTCTTCCGCAGGATCGACTGGATGGCCTTCTGGACGGCCACCCTGGCGGCCTTTGCCGTCTATTTCTTCACCCTCGGCCCCTCGGTGACACTCGAGGACTCGGGCGAACTGGCCGTGGCGGGCGACTATCTGGGCGTGCCGCATCCGCCCGGATATCCCATCTGGACGATGCTCGCCTGGCTCTTCGCACGGGTCTTCAGCTTCGTCACCTTCCGTGGCCAGCCGACACCCGCATGGAGCATTGCCCTGGCCTCGGCCGTCTTTGGCGCCCTTGCCGCCGGATGTACCGCGATGCTGATCACGCGGTCGGCCTCGGACATGCTCCGCGGCACGCGCACCAGGCTGCACAACATCCGGGACAGCCGCGAGGATCTGCTCTGCTGGGCCAGCGGTGTGGCGGGGAGCCTGGTCTTCGCCTTCAGCCCCGTCATGTGGTCGCAGTCCACCATCGTCGAGGTCTATGCGCTGGGTGCCTTCTTCCTGATGCTGGTCATGCTCCTGACCTACCGCTGGATGCGACGTCCCACCGACCGTCTGCTCTGGATGACGGCCTTCGTATTCGGGCTGGGTCTGACAAACTACCAGGTGCTGCTGCTGGCAGCGCTGCCGCTGGTGGTGGTGATCTTCCTGCGCAACATCCCGCTCTTCCGCGATTTCCTGATTACCGCCATACCCTTCATGCTGACGGCGCTGGCGCTCAAGCTAGGCGCCATGCACCCGCAGGCCGGCTTCGGCAAGTACGAGCCGCTGAAGGGAGTGATGAGCCTCCCCAACCATGCCCTCTGCGTTGCCGCAGTCGTGGTGGCACTCCTCACGCTGCTGCTGGCCGGCCTCTGGCCCCGGCTGCATGCCCGTCTCCGCGCTGGGGAGGAGCGAGCGCGGCAACTGGGTCTGGCGCTGGTGGGTGGCGGGTTCGCGCTCGCCTGCCTGCTGCTGCTGGCCGCCAACCTCTTCGCCCGCAAGGCACCGTTGACCAACGAGCTCTCGGCACCCCTGATCGCCCCCGGCACCTATGTGGTGGTGGCGCTGCTGGCACTGGCGGCCATCGGACTAGCGGTCATCGGCGCACGCTTCAACAACGGGCGCTGGGACGACCCCATGCGGTGGGGCACGCTCACCGCTATCGGCGTCGTCACACTTGTGATTCTAGTGGTTGTCGGCAGGGTGGGCACCGCCCCGTGGCAGCAGATGCAGCCCGGACTGACGGTGTTTGCCTGGGCGCCCTATCTGGCGCTGGTCATTTTTGCGCTCCTGCTCATGGCAGCCCTGAGCCTGACCACGCCCAACGGCATCTTCTTCACGGCGGCGGCAGTCGCGGTACAGGCCGCGCATTTCGGCCTGCTGCGCCAAGGCGCGATGCTGGGGCTCACCCACCCCACCACCTGGTGGTTCTGGGTGCCGGTGACGCTGAACTTCATCTTCCTGGGACTGGCGTGGATCGCGCTCCCCAACGGCTTCAGGGTGATCATGACCGTGCTGGCGGCCCAGATCGGCGTCTCCTTCTACATCTACATGCCGATCGTCTCCGACCTGCGCAATCCCCCGATGAACTGGGGCTACCCGCGCACCTGGGAGGGCTTCAAGCACGCCATCACCCGTGGTCAGTACGAGAAGATCGTGCCCACCAACCTCTTCGCGCCGCGCTTCCTGAAGCAGCTCGGCGGCTACTTCACCGACTTGCGCGTGCAGTTCACCCTGCTGCTGGCGCCGCTCGGCTTCCTGCCCTTCGCCGCCTGGCAGTTGAAGCGCCACGAGGGCGGGCGCAAGATCGACATGCCGCGCCTGACGGCAGCCATTGTCGCACTCGTGCTGGCCTGCCTGCTCTGGAGCATCGACTTCTGGATGCCGCCCAGCGCCATCTCCGACGCCTGGGCACTGCGCCTGCGCCTGGTAGCGCTCGTGCTCCTGATCGCCGGCGGCTGGCTGGCGATTACGGCCCGTGTGCATCCGTTGCACGCGGCCATGGCGCTGCTCGCCGGCACGATCCTCTTTGTCATCCTCGGCAACGTGGTGGCCATCGAGAAGGTCTTCGACGACTCGCGTATCGACAAGCTGCTCTTCGGCGGCATACTGCTGCTCGGCTCTGTCGGCGGCATACTGCTAATGCTGGGGCAGCTCGAGAAGGTCGCCCGCCGCGCCTATGAATCCGATGACACTTCCGAACGGCTAACGGTAGGCCTGACGCTTCTGGGCGTCCTAGGCTTCGTCCTGGCCTTCCTTTTCAAAGTAGTCCAGGCGGTACTCATCTACCAGCAAGCGTTGATGGAAAAGATACCCGCCGCCATCATCTCCGATCAGTGGGCAGGCATCGCCACCGCTTCGGCCACAACCGGCCTGTCGCTAGTCGCGCTGGTTCTCACCGTGCTGATCCTGGCCGGCATCTATTTCGCCTACCGCCAACTGCGGCAGCGGGAAGAGGCCAGATTCGCGCTAGACCACGTCTCGCAGCAGTGGATCATCGCCACCGTAATGGCCTTCCTCGTCATGAGCGTGCTCCTCATCGTCCTTGCCAACCCCAAGGGCGACTTGCAGGACTCCTTCATCCAGAAGGTCAAGTTCATCTCCTCGCACGGCCTCTTCGCCCTCTGGATCGGATACGGGCTCTTGTTCCTGCTGGCGACACTCGACATGCTGATAGCCTGGTTCGCCCGCCGCGCCCAGGACGATACCACCGCAGACGCCCCCAACGCTGTCAAACCCGCCCGCTCCACACAACTCCCCAGGCTGGCCAGGGGCGGCACGGTCATCGTGGCACTGGCCCTGCCGCTGATCCCCATCCACCAGAACTACACCAACGAGCGCCTGGTCTTCGAGTTCGGCGGCGCCGAGCAGAACGGACACGACTACGGCTGGCAGTTCGGCAACTACCAGCTTCGCGGCTGCGAGGCGATCAACGAGGAGCTCGAGGCCGACGAGGAGCCCCTCCCCAACCCCACCTATCCGCCGGAAATGGGCACCAATGCCGTCTTCTTCGGCGGCACGGATCCCGGACGTTTCGTGCCGACCTACATGATCTACTCGGCCCATGTGCGCGAGGATGTCTTCCTCATCACGCAGAATGCGCTGGCCGACAACACCTACATGAGCGTCATGCGCGATCTCTACGGCAACCAGATCTGGATTCCGACCCCTGAGGAGAGCGCCTCCGCCTTCCAGATCTACGTCGAGGAGGTGCAGAGCGGCAAGCGCCCCAAGAACGCCGACCTCGTCATCGAGAACGGCCGCGTGCAGGTCAGCGGCGCCCTCGGCGTCATGGAAATCAACGGCATCCTCTGCGAGATGATCTTCAAGTACAACAAGGCGCTGCACCCCTTCTACATCGAGGAGAGCTACGTCATCCCGTGGATGTACCCCTACCTGACCCCGCACGGCCTGATCATGAAGATCAACAACGAGCACACCCCGCTCACGACGCGCAACGTGCAGGACGACCTCGACTTCTGGGACTGGTACGTGCGGCGCCTCACACGCGACGAGCGCTACCGCCGCGACATCGTGGCGCTCAAGTCCTTCTCCAAGCTGCGCAGTGCCATCGCCGGCCTCTACAGCGCCCGCGGCCGCCTGCGCGAATCCGAGCAGGCCTACCAGGAGGCCCGCATGCTCTACTTCGTCTCGCCCGAGGCCAACTTCCGCATGGTGCAGGATGTCCTGCTCCGCCAGCAGCGCTACGACGAGGCGCTCGACATCATCGACCTCTTCATCAAGGCCGACCCCAACAACGAGCGCGGCCCCCACTTCCGGCAGTTCGTGACCGACATCCGCACGCGCCAGCAGCGGATCAACGAGCTCATCAGCCAGCTCAAGCCGGGCGAGCAGCCTACGATTCCCGTAGCGCTGGAACTGGCCGGACTCTACCGCGACATGGGCAGCACCGAGGCCGCCGCGCACCTGCTGCTGCCGTGCCTCGACAAGCCCGGACTGACCGTGCGCGATGCCTACGAGATCGCGATGCTGCTCGACAGCGCCAAGTCCCACGCCGGAGCCGTGCGCGCCATGGATATCGTCATGGCCAACATTCCCGAGCGCTCACCGGCGGAGCTCTATCTCAACATCGCGCGCATCTACGCCAACGCGCAGGAGCCCAAGAAGATGATCGTGCCCCTCACGCGCTACCTGGCCCAGAAGCCCAACGACTGGCAGGGGTGGATCGACCTCGCCACGCTCCGTGTGCTTGATCAGGACATGGAACGCGCCCAGATGGCCCTGCGCAAGGCAATCGAAACCGGCCGCCAGCAGGCACTGCAGGTCATTGACAGCGACCCGCGGTTGCGCCAGCTCGCCATTCCACTGCTACAGCAGATGTCGACTGAATCCTCCGCCGGCCGCGGCTTCGGTCTGCCACGTCCATAGCCCGCCAACGGAAACCGATACATGGATACCGCCTCTCTCGCCATGCTTCTGCCGCTCCTGACGATCACAGTCGTGGTGCTGGGTGCCTGCATGGGCAGCTTCCTCAACGTCTGCATCTACCGCATCCCGCTCGGCCTCTCGGTGGTGCGCCCGCGCTCGCGCTGCTGCAGTTGCGGGCACCTGATTCCCTGGTACCTGAACATCCCGGTGCTCAGTTGGATCATGCTGCGCGGGAAGTGCCGCTACTGCCGTGCGCCCTTCTCCTTCCGCTATCTCTTCGTCGAGCTGCTGACCTCACTGCTCTTCCTGATGGTCTGGATGCAGTACGCCTCCACCCTGCTCAACCCCCAACTGGCTATCGACTGGGATCCCGCCGGCTCGCTGATGGGGCTCCCCGTGCAGGGCGGTCTCCTGCACCTCGTGCCGATCGTCAATCCGTGGCTGATCCCCATCTACTGGCTGGCCATCTTCGGCCTGCTGCTGGGCACCTTCGTAGACCTGGATCACTACATCCTGCCCGACCGCGTGACCATCGGCGGCATGATCCTCGGTTTAGTGCTCAGTCCGCTCGTGCCGGCACTCCACCACACCACGGTACCGCTGACCGCCCTGACGCGCTCGCTGATCGGCTGCGCCGTGGGCTTCGGTACGCTCTGGCTGATCGCCACGCTCGGCTCGCTGGCCTTTCGCAAGGAGGCCATGGGCTTCGGCGATGTCAAGCTCATGGGCGCCGTGGGGGCATTCCTGGGCTGGAAGGCCGTGCTCTTCACGCTGGTCGTCAGTTCGCTGCTGGGCTCCGTCGTGGGTATCGCCCTGATTCTGCTCGGCAAGCGCCAGTTGCAGGGCCGCATTCCCTACGGCCCCTTCATCTCGGCGGCGGCGATCATCTGGATTTTCTGGGGTCCCCTGCTCGCCAATCTCTACCAGCGTATGCTTATGCCGTCCCTGTAGCCGCCGCCCCTGCGGGGCGGTTGGAATAGGTGAGAAACGCCACTTTGTCGCGAGATAGGTAACTTTGTCGAAAGCGAAAGATTATGCGGATGGATTAAGGTTTGGGGGACAAGGTGTGCCACCGGGCGACGAAAGGGCAGCGCAGCGCTTTTACCCTCTAAATTGCGAGCCACTGTGTGGTCGCAATAACTGCCTACTGCCACTGCCTACTGCGGCCGCCCCGCAGGGGCGGCGGCAATGCGGGCGATCTCCGCAATAATGGAAACCGGCGTGGAGGCACCGCTGACGAGCCCGACCGTGGCCGCCCCCCGCAGCATCTCCGGCGTCAGCTCATCCGCCTGCTCGATATGGAAGGAGCGGGGATTGATGGCGAGGCAGCGCTGGTGGAGCCGGGCCGTGTTGGCGCTGTTCTTGCCGCCTATGACGAGGATGGCATCGCACTGGCGCGCCAGGCGGAGGGCATCCCTCTGGCGACGGTTGGTCTCGCGGCAGATCGTGTCGTGCACGGTAAGCTGGATATCCTGGCGCCGCTTCAGGCTGGCGATGATTTTGCGGAAGCAGGCCGGTGACTGCGTTGTCTGGGCCACCACCCCCACCCTTCCGGCAAGCTTCAGCGCCTTGAGTTCCTCCACCGAACGCACCACATGCACGCGCACGGGGGTTCCGTAGCTGACGAGCCCCTCCACCTCGGGATGCTGCGGCTCGCCCACGACCAGGATGGTATCGCATCCATCCCGTGCCAGGGAGGCGATCAGGTTCTGCGCCTTCTTGACAAAGGGACAGGTTGCGTCGATCACCTTGAGCCCGCGCGCCCGCATCCGCTGCTCGACCGCGCACGGCACGCCGTGTGAACGGATGACCAGTACCGCACCAGGCTTGAGGTGGGTGAAGCGCTTGACGTCGCGGATCCCCTCGCGCCGCAATTGCGCGACCACCTGCGGGTTATGGATGAGCGGCCCCAGCGTGCGGATGGGCGCACCATGGCCGGCAACCGCCTCGCGTGCCATCTCGATGGCCCGCTGTACCCCGAAGCAGAAACCGATGTATTTCGAGCACTTCAGGCAGGGGGTGGCGACCTGATCCGGGACAGTGTTGCGCTGTTGGGTGTTCATGGCTGTTGGCACCTGTCAACCTCAGCCCAGCCGCCGGGTGATAACACTCATCATCTCCGGCGCCGTCTTGCAGGCCAGCAATGCCTTGCGCCCCTCTTCATCGAAGACGCCGCGCATGGCCGCCATCAGCTCCATGTAGGGCGCAACGGCACCGACCGGGGATAGCACCAGCAGGATGAAGCGGGTGGGCTCGCCGTCGAGCGAGTCGAAGGGGATGCCGTCGGGCTTGATGCCGATGGCACAAACCAGGTTATCCACGGTCGTGGTACGGGCGTGCGGACAGGCGAAGCCGTGGCGCAGCCCGGTCGACATCGCCTCCTCGCGCTGCAGCACCGCCGCCAGTGCCTCCTCCCTGTCATGCACGAGCCCCTGTTCCGCCAGGCGGCGCACCAGTTCGGTGATAACGTCGATCTTGGTAGTCCCCTGCAACTCGGGGATGAGGGTGTTTTCGGTGATGTATTTTGTAAGGCGCGTGCGGCGTGCCATGCGTATGTCCGAGGTGCCGGGCACGGCCAGCACGCGGTGCGCGTCAAGCGGCTGCTGCAGTTCCTTCAGCGTCTGCTCGATCTCGACCACCACCTCGGTCATGGCGGTACGCACGAAGGGCATCTCCTGATCCGAACACTGGAACGAGATCGTCTGCGGTTCGCGGTTCAGGTTGATCACCATATCCTCCTTGCGCATCTGGTAGGTCTCGCCCTTCAGGTCGAGCATGTGGACGAAGAAGCCCTCGGCGCGGAACTGCTCGAACAGGTGGTTGAGCAGCAGCGAGGTGACCTCCACGGTCGGGAAGCGATAGGCCAGCACGGGCATTTCCGGCGGCTGCGGCGCACCCTCCCGCAAGCCCGAGGCGTCCGAACGGAACGCCATAACCATCAGCGGGGGCGGGATAAGCGTGGTCAGCAGCGTCATCAGGATCGCCACGCCGAAGACCTCCTGCGTAATCAGGCCGCGCGAGATACCGATGCCGGCGACGATCAGCGCCACCTCACCGCGCGGAACCATGCCCAGCCCCACGCGCAGGGCGCCGCGCAGGTTGAAGCGGCAGAACAGG
The DNA here is from genome assembly GCA_012521875.1 of Lentisphaerota bacterium. GTDB lineage: Bacteria > Verrucomicrobiota > Kiritimatiellia > RFP12 > JAAYLN01 > JAAYLN01. The sequence continues at coordinate 19,886 of JAAYLN010000305.1, forward strand.
GTCGGCAGGCCGCAGCCCACGATCTTGGCCAGAATGGCGCCGGCGGTGTAGATCAGTCCGAAGATGAGTATCCTGGGCTCGCAGAGCTGGCGCACATTCACCATCATGCCCATCACAACGAAAAAGCAGGGCACCATGAAGAGGTAGATCGGATGCAGGTGCTCGCGGATGACCTGGCTGATATCCGTGCGCGAGAGCGAGAGCCCCAGCACATAGGCACCGATGATCATGGCCAACTGCGCCTCCTCGAAGAGGCCCGCGACGATCAGCGCCAGTCCCAGGGCCAGGATGGCAATCTGGGCCTTGCTGCCAGCGCCCTTGAGAACGCGGCCGATCTGGCGCGAGAAGATGATGCCGATGATCGTGGCGCCCAGCCAGATGCCGAGCGACTTGACGGCAATCCAGCCGATGTAGCCCCAGTTGAAGTCACCGCCCCCGCCTGCGGCACCGGCACCGATCACGCCCATGGCGATGGCCAGGATGACGATGCCCAGCACGTCGTCGAGCACCGCCCCAACGAGGATGGTCACGCCCTCGGGGGAGTCCAGCTTGCGTTTTTCAGAGAGGATACGCGCCGAGATGCTGATCGAGGTGGCCGTGGACATGACGCCCAGGAAGATGCAGGCCGGATGGAAGAAACCGAAATTGCCCTCCATGATCCACGGCAGCAGCCACATGCCCAGCAAGGCACCCACGCCGTACGAGACAACCACACCTCCCACCCCCACTAGTCCCCCCACCACCGCATAGCGCATCAGCAGCGCGAGGTCGGTCTCGAGCCCCGCCATGAAGAGCAGAACAATCGAGGCCAGTGTGCATATGCCGTAGAGTTCGGGCGAGACCGGCGTGGTACCGGAGCCGAGCAGGGGCGACACATGGAAGAGCCCCTGCGAGAAGGTCTGCGACCAGGGGATGGGAATGCCGCCGAGCAGCGAGGGGCCGATCAGGATACCAATGCAAAGTTCGCCCAGCACGCCGGGCAGATTGAAATGCTCGAAGATCTGGCTGCCGATCCGCGCGGCGACGAGGATCACGCCGAGTTGTATGGCCAGCATCATCATGCGCTGGGAGAGCGAGGGCATTTCCGCCATCGCCCCGCCACCGTTTGCCGCCAGCACCAGCGCCGGCATGGCAAGCAGGCTGATCAGCACCATGCCTCGGAGCCTTCGTACCCAACCGAACCCCCGGGTGCCGTACTTCTCTCCGCCTGCTACTAGTTTATGCATGTAGATGATCCTCGTATGTTAAAGGGTCAAACGATGTGGGTTAAGGAACTCAGTTCTGCTCCTGCGGGCTGTGGCGCCCGCTATGGCAGAGCGTACCGAAGAGACGGCGCTGATCGTGCTCGATAAGGGCTGCAAGGACATCGCGGGGGGCCTGCGCGTCGCGCAGCGCCCGTACCACCTGATCCTCGTGCAGGGCCTGTGCCACCTGCACCATCATATCGAGGTGGCGCGGCACACTGTCGGCACAGACCAGCACGGCCAGCGTGACAGGCAGTCCGTCCGGGGCGTCGAACTCCATTCCCTCCGGTATCAGACCGATGCAGATGCCAAACCGGCCGGGAACCGCCGCGGGCTCCCGCGTATGCGGCAGGGCGATACCGCATCCCACCGCCGTGGTGAGCAGTTCCTCGCGTTCCAGAAGCTGCTCGACAAATTGTTCGGCCTGCACCACGAGGCCCGCCTCAACCAGCGCCACGGTCATGCTCTCGAAGAGATCCAGCTTGGATTGCGGAGCGAGTCCCATGAGGATGCAGCATTCCGGCAGCAGACGCGAGAGCGAGCGCGGCGTGCCCGTGGCCGGGCGCAGTTCGTCAAGTGCCTCCGGGGCGACACTACGCATGCCGGTCATGAGCCACTCGTTGAGCGTGCTGCGCGAGAAGCGCCACTGGTTGGCCACCTTGACGGCGGGAATCTGACCACGCTGCAGCATGCGCGAGACAGTCTTCTCGGCCACCTTGAGATATGCGGCGACCTCGGCCAGGGTCATCAGGGCCGTCTCGCCAGATAAGGGCGTGTTGTCCATCATAGTCCTTTGCGGTCCCTTTTTGGGACAGATGCGCATACTATAAGGGAGGGCTGTGGAATAGGCAAGTTAGAATAGGGTTAGGAGCCGCCGACAAGGCGGCGGGGCGGCAGGGGCGAAAGGGGGCGACATGCGTGTCGCCCGTACAGGCGGCAGGGGTTCTAAAGTGCGGAACCGCCGCCAGGGCGGCGGGGGACGCGCCAGGCGAGGGCGGCCAGGGCGCCGATGGCGTTGAAGACGTTGTCGAGGGCATTGTTGTAGTAGTCCCCCACCCCTTCGGAGCCGAAGGCGGCCACCGCCCCGAACTCGATGATCTCGTTTACCGCCCCGACGCCCAGGGCCGTCAGGAGCGTGAGCAGGGCTATGCCGTACCGCGAGGTGCCGGGCGCCACCAGCGCGGTGACGATGGTCTTGAGGAGTCCGCCAAGCGCGAAGTAGCAGAAGGCATGCACCACCTGGTCGTAGCGCAGGATGTGGTAGGGCGCGCCGACGAGCGGCACAAGGATGACGTCGTAGAGCCGCACACCGTGGATATGCACGAATCCGCCGCACATGTGCATCACCAGCCAGAGCCAGAAGCACCAGAGCACCCCCGCAGGATAGCTCAGCCGGCGGTTGCTCCATTGCACCAGGGCGATCAGGATCGAGAGCGTGACGGCATAGAGCAGGAACTCGCTGTTGCCCAGAATCAGAAAAGCCAGCGTGAAACCGGCAAGGGTGAGCCAGGATAACCAGAGTGGGCGCATATCAGTGTTCAGTTGCAGTAGGCAGTGGCAGTAGGCAGTTATTGCGACCACACAGTGGCTCGCAATTTAGAGGGTAAAAGCGCGGCGCTGCCCTTTCGCCATGTTTTGCGCTGGCATCAAGATAAATCACCAGCGTCCCTCCCTATCCGCACGAACAGTATCTTCGGCCGTTATTCCAATTTTCCCCTTGACCGCCGTGGCCAGATGGTCATTCCCGTAATCGAACATCAGCAGCCGGCACTCGAGGGGGCCGTTGAAGAAGGGGAAGAGCTTCTTGGGTTTCAGGCCGATTTCGCGCGCCAGCCTGGGACTGGCGGTCAGCACGCCGCCGCGGTAGGTCGCCTGCCGCCGCAGGAAATCGCCGATGCGCCGGTAGGTGGGTACAAGCCGGGCACGGTCGCCGCCGAGGCGTTCGCCGTATTCGGGATTCATGAAGATCATGCCGCGGCCGGGTGGCAGGCGTGTCTCAGCGAAGTCGCAGCAGGCGAAGCTGATGTAGCGGCCTACGCCCGCCCGCTCGGCATTCTCCCGAGCATGGCGCACGGCCTCGGGGGAGTGGTCGGTAGCCACGATGGGTGGCACCTCGGCATCGGGACGCGCGGAGCGGAGCGCGGACTCGCGCTCCTCCATCCACCAGTCGGCCGGCTCCGCGCCGGCGTAGCCTTGCAGCGCCATGAAGGCGAAGTAGTCGCGCAGGAGTCCGGGGGCGCGCTGCTTGGCGATCAGCGCCGCCTCGATGGCCGGAGTACCGCTGCCGCACATCGGCGCCACAAAGGGCGCGTGCCAGTCCCATCCGGTGGCCATGACGCACGCTGCGGCGAGGGTCTCCTGCATGGGTGCCGAGCCGGGCCAGAGGCGGTAGCCGCGCCGCGAGAGAGAATCGCCGGTGGTATCCATGAAGATGCGCAGGTCGCGCTCGCGCCAGAGGATGAAGACCGCCGCCCCGGAAAATCCGCTGCCGGAGTCGGGACGCCTGCCATGCACCTGGCGCATACGGTCGGCAATGGCATCCTTGACACGCAGCATGGGCAGGCGCGTATCGCGTACCGTATCGTTGCGCACGGTACCATGCACGGTGAAGAAGCCATCGGGCGGCAGCCATTTCTCCCACGGCACGGCCGAGGCGTGGTTATAGAGGTGCTCGATGGTCTTGGCCTCGGCGCGCGCTACCGGAATGAGCACGCGGTGGGCCGTGCGCAGCCAGAGATTGAGCCGCATGGCATCGCGCAGCGTGCCGACCACCTCAACCGAACTCTCGTCGTCGGCAACGACCTCAAAACCGAGCGCCCGCGCCTCGCGGCGCGTGTAGCGGGCCAGGCCCCGGGCACAGGCCAGCGCGATGGTTCCGCGTTGTGTCCAGATATCCGACATAGGCTACGCCGACAGATAGGCTGCCAGGGCGTGCGCGATGCCGCGGCCGAGGCCGCGCGCCGCGTCGGGCGTGACCGCGACGCCGGAGGCCTCGGCATAGGGGATCTCGAA
>JAAYLN010000306.1 GCA_012521875.1 Lentisphaerota bacterium
CATGCTGTTCGGCTACTGCAAGGGCTACATCAAGGGCTTCCTCATAGGCTTCTGGATAGGAAGGGGAGGGTCCCCGTAGTCGTGGTTGTTATAGGGCATTTTGTGGGGCACGTGCAGGGCTAGCCGCGTGCAGGGCACCAAACCAAACGCCATGGCCGCAGCCACGGGAGGGACGAGCGTCTGCTCGTCCACGGGTACGCGGGCAAGCAGACGCTTGCCCCGCCCGCCGGCAGTCTCGGTAGTGCCGGCAGTCCCGGCAGTACCGGGGATCGAGGACGAGGACGAGGACGAGGACGAGGAAGCGCCCCGCTCCCCGCCCGGCTGCGCCGGGCCATTCTTGTAGCACCAAACCTCCGTGTCCGGTGATGTGGGGGACAAAGTGTGGAGACGAAGCGTAAAGGGACAAAGTGTGGAGACAAGGTGTGGGGACAAGGTGTAAGCGCGGAGCACCCACTCTTAATCCCGCTCTTAATCGGCACACCATCCTCCCGCTTACTCCCTGCCCGGCTTCGCCCCCGGCGCTGCCGGGCCATTCTCGTTGCGCCGGACCTCCGTGTCCGGTGACTGGGGCAGCTTGCGCCAAAGCTAATGGCAAGCCCTGAAGGGGCGCGATATACCAGCCCAGGGCAACGCCCTGGGGAATGCCGGAACGCTGGAGCCCGCCGTCCCCGGCGGTGTCGTTCTCCATCCATGCGCTCTCCTATACACCGCGGAGACCGCGGGCTCCAAAGCGCATCTGAAGAGAACGGGCGCCACTGCCAAATCACAAATCACAAATCTGGTCGCTACCTTGGTTTCCTGAACGATTAATAGGTAAGGAGAAGGCGGTCATGGACGACCTCATCCTCAAGAGATTCGCCCTCTCTCTGAAATCGCCGCAACATGCTTCTGCCGCAATCCAGAAACACTTCCCGCTCAAACAGGCCATTCGGGATTGCCAGTTTACAGTCCACACGGCCGGATTTCTTTTTGCCGTCAATACTCAGGGCGACCCGAACACCACGTGCCTTGCAGTTGGCAATTGCATACATCAGTCGATCCAAGGAGAAGTCTTGTCCTCGGTAGAGGATTGACTGGCTGCAGGCATAAGGGGGATCGCAGTAAACCAGATCCTTCTCTACCGCTAGTGACATTGCCTCTTCAAAATCCATTTGCCGGAAATCCGCTCCTGCTGTTCGCCGCCGCCATATTTCAACGCGTTGTGCAAATGATCTTGGCGTAATGGGTTCGTGGATGCCGCAGGGCGTTGAAATGCCGCCGTCGCTCTTGCGAAACCGCACTACCCCACCGTAGCAACTTCTGCAAATGAACAGCAGATCTGGGCCATTCGGCTTCGCGTTGTATCTTGCCTTTATCCGGTTGTAGCCTTCAGGTTGCCCGGCATTCTTATATTCATCGTAGCGAGTTTTATACCACTCCACGAGTTGATGCGGTGAGTTGCGAAGGCAGATCCAGATTTCCATCAGGGGCGCACAAATGTCTGATCCGACGGCATCCGGAGGCTGTAGCGTTGCAAGCACCGCCCCACTCCCGAGAAACGGCTCCCGATATGTACGTATGTCATGTGGAAAGAATGATGCTATTTCATGGGCGAACCGTTGCTTGTTCCCAATCCGCTTCAGAAGCTGTGTCCTAAACGGGGCTACGTGCTGAAACTCCGTTCCATAGAACATATCGAGAGTATCTTCCTTCACGTTCATTTTGACATAATATCCCGATTTGGGTTTCTCGTCAAATATATCCTATATTGGAATTCCATGAAGCACAACCGATATGCGGTCAACGAGGAACACCTGCGGCGGCTACTCCGCCACAGCCGTGAACAGAGGAACTTGACGCAGGCGGCTCTTGCCTCCATTCTGCAGAAGCCCCAGTCGTTCGTGAGCAAGTACGAGGCAGGAGAAAGGCTTCTTTCTTTTGTCGAGACCATCGATGTTTGCCGTGCGATGGATCTGGAGCCCTCGGAGTTACTGAAGGCATATCTCCCACATCATGAAGCCTGACAAGAGATTCATAAGTCTGCCGAAGCGGTTCTGGCTCTGGTTCGACTCGTCGGACAGGAATGCGGTTACACAAGTCGTGGTCAGATCTCCATTCCGGCTCGGGATGCCGTGGCTGGCGCCCTGACAACCCTTGGGTTGGATCCAGTGGCTCTTGAGGCGCCTTTGCCGAACGGGGACGCAACATGGCCAAAACTTCTTGAGTACTTATCGTTCCGGCGAGACTTGCTACAAGATGACGTTTATCCAAACCTCATGGACGCTGCGCAGGCAGCGAAGGAATTTTCCCGGCTCAAGCGTAAACTTAAGCCCAAATGCCCTCTTCCCATGAACAAGCAGAAGGGTGCAAAGAAAGCGCCAGCATACCTGACGGGCATCGTGAACATGTTGGTCGAGGCACACGCTGCAGGCAATCCGTGCGACTACGATCCGCGGGCGCTCACTACAATCGCGTCCGACAAAATCCCCCTGCGCACTTTTGCCCGGCGTATGGATGGGGCCTTCCCTTCAGTGATCAATCCAATCGCGGTGTGGGAATTGAAGGAATACTACTATACGACCACATTCGGCAGCCGTGTCGCAGACGGGATATACGAGAGTCTTCTTGACGGCATGGAGATCGAGGAACTGGCTGTTTCTGAAAAGATTAACGTTCTGCACTACCTCATGATTGACGCAAGATACACGTGGTGGGACTGCGGGAAGCCCTATCTTTGTCGGTTGATAGACATGTTGCACATGGGCTATGTCGATGAAGTGCTTGTCGGTCGGGAAGTTCTCACGCGCATTCCGTTGCTTGTTAAGGAGTGGATCAAGAGGATGGCCTAAAACACAAGCACTGATGTCCACTTTGTCGCGCGCTTTGTCGAAGGTAACAGGGAAAGCTAACGCGAAGGCGCAAAGAGTTGTAACCGCGGATTTGCGCAGATTTGCGCAGATTTGCGCAGATTGAACAGGATGTCTCAGACTAGAACTCAGTATCCAGAATATTGCACGGCAACAATTTGAGTGTTTTGCCGTCCATTCAGGATGTAGCCTCAGTTGCGTGGACATGAAAAGAGATGCGAAAGGAGGTGCTTTTTCATTCTGAAATCTGAATTCTGGCTTCTGAGTTCTGGGTGCGCATCCACTATTGTGGATCGCACCCGACGCCAGGAGCGCCAATAGGAACCGCAAATGGACGAATGGGCGCGAAAAAGGGACATGGCTTATGCAAGCCCTGAAGGGGCGCGATATACCAGCCCAGGGCAACGCCCTGGGGAATGCCGGAACGCTGGAGCCCACCGTCCTCGGCGGTGTCGTTCTCCATCCATGCGCTCTCCTATACACCGCGGAGACCGCGGGCGCCAAAGCGCATCTGAAGAGAACGGGCGCCACTGCCAAATCACAAATCACAAAATCTGAAATTGCCGATGTCTCTGTGCCTCCGTGAGAGACCACCAGTTGCTTTCAAAAATTGCGACAAAGTTTCCGACAAGGTTCGTGACAAATTAGGAGCCACAGCGCCCCGCTCTCCATGCGCCATCCTCGCGCCAACTATGACTTGCAAACCTCTACTGAATTGAGGATGATTAAGCTATGAAAGTGGAGTTCACATACTGGAAGGAATCGGATGGTCGCTATCTTGGCTTCCTGAACGATTACCCTGACCATTGGACGCAGGGGGATGATCTTGCCGATCTTAAAGAGAACCTGCGTGATCTCCTTGAGTTATTTCGTTCCGAGGAGATTCCGGGTATCCGAAAGGTTGCAGAACTGGAGTACGCTTGAAGCGGTCCGATCTTATCAGCCGACTGGAGACGATGGGGTGTGTGCTGCTTCGGCATGGCGGTCGGCACGACATCTACCATAACCCTGAAACGGGCAATTCGGAGCCGGTTCCACGGCATCGAGAGATTAACGAAATGTTGGCCAGACGAATCCTCAGGCGGTTGAGTGTTGAATCTGGGCCTTAGTGTCAACTTGCTCGCCCGCCCCTCTGTCTAGCCCTTGCTTAACGGCGGCGGTGCAGCGGCGCAAGGACGACGAGCGTGACGGAGGCCACGATCAGCAGGAGGCCGAGGGCGTGGCGGAACGTGAAGGCTTCGTGGAAGAAGAAGACGCCGATGATGATGGCGGTTACGGGTTCGAGCGTGCCGATAATGGCGGTGGGGGTCGAGCCGATACGGCGGATGGCGGCGGCCATCGTGACCAGCGAGATGACGGTGGGCACGATGCCGATGCCGAGGGCCAGCAGGTAGTGGTGCGGGCGCGTGGGCGGCATCAGGCGCCACTCGGGCGAGAAGAGGGAGTGGAGCGCCACGAAGAGCAGCGTGAAGAGCAGCGAGTAGAATGTCAGCGTGTGGGAGGGTAGTTCTGCAAGGGAAGTCTTCTGGATGATGATCATGTAGGATGAGTAGGTGACGGCCGAGATCATCACGAGCCAGAAGCCGGTCCAGCCGAAGGGGGTGTCGGCGCCCATTGTCGCCAGCAGCCAGAGACCCGGCATCGCCAGCGCGAGCGCGATCCAGGTAAGGATGGAGGTCTGCTCGAGGAAGACGAGGCGCATCACCACCGCGATAATCACGGGATAGACGAAGAGCAGTGTGCAGGCGATGCCCGAGTCCATGTATTTGAACCTGCTGTAGAGCCCGAGCGACGATGCCGCGAAAAGGGCACCCAGCATCACGAGCAGACCCATCTGCCGCGGGGTCGTCCTGAACTGCATTTTCTTCGCGGCCATCAGCAGGCCTAGAACTGCGGCTCCTACCCCAAAGCGGAAGCAGAGGACGGAGTGCGGATTGAAGCCGTCGGCGTAGAGTATCTTGCCCCAGAGCGGGTTGGTGCCATAGCTCACGCCGGCGATGATCGCGGCTATGACGCCTTTGATGCGGTTGTTCATTTAATCTGCCCCTGCCCTCTACGGCACCTTGACGCTGGTCTCGAGGAACTCGGGCGAGACCAGGACGATTTCGTGGAGGGCGACCGAGG
>JAAYLN010000307.1 GCA_012521875.1 Lentisphaerota bacterium
AGCCGGTGCCGGGCGCAAAGACCGTGCCCGCCGCCGCGGCCGACGCCAAGGCAAAGCCGGCGGTGCGCTTCAGCGATGCCGACTTGCAGGAATACCGCCAACTGCTGTCGCGGTTGCGCCATGACCTCGTCCAGAAGGTTGCCTACCTGCGCGACTCCTCGCTGCGCCGCGAGGATGATGTCAACCACAGCGAGGATGGCACGGACGCCTTTGACCGCTTCTTCTCGCTGGAGCGCGCCGGTGGCGTGCAGCAGCGCATCCATGCCATCGACGAGGCCCTGCGCGAGATCGACGAGGGCACCTACGGCATCTGCCAGAGCTGCGAGTCGCTGATTCGCAAGCAGCGCCTGCTGGCGCTCCCGTTCGCCCGCAACAGTATCGAGTGCCAGGCGGCGCAGGAGCGCAAGCGCAAGGGGGCGGTTCCGCCTCCCCCGCGCCGCTTCGTGCCGTGACGGGCCGGGAACCATGCGCCTGCCCCTCCTGATCTGCGGTATCGCCCTTCTCGATCAGCTCACCAAGCTCTGGATCAGGTCGACGTTTGCCTACGGCGAGCAGCGGGTGGTCATTCCCGGCTTCCTCAACCTGCACCACATCCACAACACCGGCGCGGCCTGGGGCATGCTGGCGGGGTGGCGCATACCGCTGATTGCCTTCTCGCTCATCATGCTCCTGCTGCTGTTCTGGCGGCGCCGCGAGCTCTTCTACGGCTACCGTTTCGGATGGGTGGCGCTCGGGCTGCTGGCCGGGGGCATCATCGGCAACCTGATAGACCGCGTCTTCCTCGGTTACGTGGTCGATTTTCTCGACTTCCACCACGGCCACTGGCACTTTCCCGCCTTCAACGTCGCGGATAGCGCCATCTGCATCGGCATCGGGCTCTACCTGATCGGCCAGTTCCGTGCCGGCAGAGAGCCGACGGCGGTGGAGCAGGGGAGTGGCTGAACCGTTGCGATGCGCCGTTGCAGGACGACGATAGGTTTGGAGTACAAAGGCATTTCACGTGAATTGACGGGACGGAAGCCCGCCCGGAACAATGGTGGCCTCCAGGAACAAGCCGGAGCGCCGCTTCCAAAACTCACCGGCACGCCCGGAACCGTCTGGCTCCTGGCCGGCCCTACGGCTACCGGCAAGAGCGCCGTCGCCCAGTGGATCGCCGAACGCTGCGGTGCCGCCATCCTTTCGGCCGACTCCATGCTTGTGTACCGTGGCATGGACATCGGTACAGCCAAGCCCAGCCTTGCGGAGCGTGGCAATGTGCCCTACTTCGGACTCGACTGCGTCTCTCCCGCCGAGCCCTTCAGCGTTGGAGACTGGCTGGCGCATGCGCAGCGCGGCCTAGCGTCACTCGATGCCTCCCGTCCCGTGATTGTCGCCGGCGGTACGGGGCTCTACTTCCGCGCCCTCATTTCGGGGCTGGACGGTGCGCCGGCCGTTCCTGAACGGCGCGCCTACTGGAAGGAACTCTACACACGCGAGGGGCTCGAGGGACTCTGGCGGGCGCTCGAGACCTTTGGCGATGCTGCCGCACTCGCCCCGGGCGACCGCAATAACCCGCGCCGCTGCATCCGTGCGCTGGAACGTGCCGAACAGCAGGCCGCCAAAGGCGACGCTGCACCCCCCGCGGCCACATGGAGCGCGGGCGGCACCCCCGTTGTGCCGGTCTTGTGCCTGCCGCGCGACCAGCTTCATGCGCGTATCGAGCGCCGCGCGCGGCGGATGTTCGAGGATGGCCTCATGGATGAGGCCGTCGCCCTGCGTGCCCGCGGTGCGCTTTCGGCCACCGCCCGGCAGGCCATCGGCTATGCCGAGGCGCTGGCGCTGGCCGATGGCCGGATGACGGAAGAGGCCGCCCTGGAGCGCGTCGTGATACGCACGCGCCAGCTCGCCAAGCGTCAAATGACTTGGTTTCGTCACCAGTTTAACGTACATTGGATCGAGATCACCGGCGACATGCCCGTTCCGCAGGTCGCCGGCCGGGTACTGGAAGCCTGGAGACAGCATGGAGCCACGCCAATCCAACCGTTCACCTAAAGAAGAACCGACACTTAGGGAGCCGATGCCTTATGCGGCCACGATCGTTCGCGATCTGCCCAGCGAGATGCGTCCCCGCGAGGAGCTGGAGCGCCGCGGCGCGCGCAACGTTCCGGACGAGGTGCTGCTGGCGATCCTGCTGCGCACCGGCCGGCAGGGCCAGAACGTCATTGATCTGGCCCGTACCGTGCTGAACCGCTGCGGCGGACTGCTGGGGCTGGCGGGAATGACCTTTGCCGAGATTCATGCCCACAAGATACCGGGCCTCGGCAGGGTCAAGGCCATGGAACTGGCGGCGGCGCTGGAACTGGGACGGCGTGCCGCCGGCCAGGCCCCCAGTGCCGAGACGTCGCTGCTGAACGACGCCGAGGCGGTCTATAACCTGCTCGAGCCAAGGGTGCGCCACATGCCGACCGAGGTCTTCTGGGTCGTACTGCTCAACTCCAAGAACCGCCTCATGGAGCAGCCCTTCGAAGTCTCCAAGGGGACGGCCGACAGCAGTCTGGCCAACCCGCGCGAGGTGCTGATGCCGGCCATCCGCCACAATGCCGTCTCGATGATCATCGCCCACAACCATCCCTCGGGCGACCCGACACCCTCGAGCGCCGATGTGCGCGTCACGCGCCAGATCGCCGAGGCTGCCAAGCTGATGGGCATCCGGCTCCTCGACCATGTGATCCTCGGCCAGCCGCGCGGCAGCCAGCCCGGCTACATCAGCCTGCGCCAGCAGGGGCTGGTGGTTTTCGATTAGGGGTGACAGCACCCCCACTTTGTCGCGAGATAGGATGAGAAGGCATTGAAAGATAAGGACCGTTCTCCTCTGCGAAATGTGGCATACTGACGCTTATGGTTTTAACATCGCCCCCATGGTGGGGGCAAACCACAAAGGACA
>JAAYLN010000308.1 GCA_012521875.1 Lentisphaerota bacterium
GCCGCCGCCCTGATCTTCGCCTTTCCCGACCGCCTGACCTCCTGGTACACCCACACGCCCTACAACTCCTACGGCGCCTTCCTGGCGCTGGGCACGCTGATCCTCTGGCTGGCTGTCGAGATCGAGGCCCGCGACCTGCGCGGCGGCAGGCTGGTAGCATGGATGGCGCTGCTGGGCACGGCGGGCGGCCTGGCCTTCTGGAGCAATGCCCTGATCGCGCCCTATCTCCTCACGGCCTGCATCCCCATCCTCGTCCACTTCCGCCGCCACCGCTTCCATCCGCGCCTCCTCGCCGCCTGCATACCGGGCGCGTGCGGCTTCCTGCTGGCGGCCAGCCCCGTACTGATGGTCGCGCTCCGCCGCACCGCGGCCACCAGGACGCTCACCTGGCATCTGGACTGGGCATGGATCGCGCAGAGCTACCGGGTCATGGTCACGGGCGGCATACCCTCCTTCTTCGAATGGTTTACCGACGGCCACCGCATCATACTGCGCGCCGGCTGGCTCTTCGTCGCCGCCTGCGTGGTAGTCGCCCTCTGGACCTGGGCGCGCCCCTGGCGCCACCCGCCGCGCTGGCGGGCCGCGCTGCCCCCGGCCCTGATGGCGATCTTCCTGGCCGGCTACCTGCCGCACGCCATGGCCCACCTGCCCATCCCCCGCTACCTGCTCCCCTTCTGGACCATGTTCCTCGCCTGTGCCATGGCCCTGCCGATGGCCAGCGCCTCAAGGTGGCTGCGGACGGCCGCCGGCCTGCTGCTGGCCGTCTGGGTGGGCTGGAACCTCTACGGACCCTTCGCCCTGGGACGCGTGGGCACCCCCGACCGCGCGGCGCGGCTCGCGCGCCGCGCCAACCTCGGCAAAATCGTCAAGGAGCTCGGGGCGAACCACGCCACGCTGCTGGGCGACTACTATTTCCAGTCCGAGGCCAACGGCATGAGCTTCCTGTCGCGCCGCGACCCCGGCTTTGTCGCCGCCGGCAAGGAGCGCCACGTGCCATCCGCCCGGGCCGCCGAGCGCGAGCCGGTACGCCTCTACATCTGCCAGCAATCCACCCTGCCCGCCGCCCGCACCTCATTGCAGGCGCTGGGCGCCACATGGCGCGAGATGCCCATCGACCACACCGTGACGCTGCTGCACGATCTGCGCCCGCCGCAGCGCGCCCGGCAGCCCGTGCCCCTCGGCGACGCCACCGTGACACCCGGCCCCGGACTGACCGGAGTTCCGGCACACCTGACGGACAACAGCCAGCGCACGGTCGTGCTGGGCGATCATATGCAGCGCAGCTCCTTCACGCTCGATCTGGGCCGCGAACGCAACCTCTGCGGCCTGGAGCTGCTCCCGGCCGACGCCGCCAGCCTGACTCTGCCGACACACGGCATGCTGGAGCTCTCGCTGGATGGCGTGGAGTTTGAAACCGTCGTGCCCTGGCAGGGGCGCCTGCCCACCGCCTATGCCGCCGGCGACAGCGTCTACCTCGGCGGCGGACAGGGACGGCTGGAGTTCAACTTCGCCCCGCAACCCGCGCGCCATGTGCGCTTCACCGGCGCCTCGCCGGAGGGCCGCCTGCTGGATATTCCCCGCGGCGAGGCCTACCGCGGCCCCACCGGGTGGCTGGTCTCCGGGGTGCGCCTCTACGAGGCGGCCACCCCCCGCCCCGCCGCCACCGAACGCGAGGCGCATGAACTGGCCGCCTACCTCGACGAGATGGAGGTCTGGTTCACGGCCTGCGACCGCTGGCTCGCCCCGCGCCTGCTCGCGCGCCGACCGGCCGGTGCCGCACCCTGCGCCTTCCCGCTCTTCGAGCGCCCCGGCCACCTGCAAGGCGATGGCGGCGAGGCGCCCTTCTGGCATTTCCGTCCGGCGCCCGGCACCGCGCTGGTCGTGGCCGCCGAGCTCGCCGATGCCCAGACCGCGCTACTCCGCCAGGCACTGGGACGCGGCGAGCCCTGGTATTTCAGCGAGCACGGCGCCTACGCATCGTTCGTCTTCCTGCCCAGCCTGCCGCCGGAGCCGCCGACGCTGCTGTGGGACGGCGCCATGCTGATCCTCGAGTGAGTGACCATGCTTTTCGTGAAAACTGAAAGTGAGAGGCTCTTGCAAAATCCTGTGCTTGCAGGTGTGGCACGGGCATTCTGCCCGTGTTTCATGGGCGGGACGCCCATGCCACGATGGGTTCCGCAAGGGCCGTGCGGGGGAATAGAGAATGGCTGATCCCGGCTTGATCCTCGTCTCCGGCGGCGCCGGGGTGATGGGCTCGCGCCTCGTGCGCCAACTGGCCGCTGCCGGGCACCGCGTGCGCGTGCTGACCCTGCCCGGCGATCCGGGGCTCGCACGCCTCAAGGACGTGCCGTGCGAGATCGTCACCGGCGACATCGCCGATGCCGCCGCGCTCGAGGGCATCTTCGACGGCGTCGGCACCGTCTACCACCTGGCGGCGCTCATCATCGCCCCTAACGACGCCCTGCTGCAGCGGGTCAACGTCGAGGGCACCCGCAACATGGCCGCCGGCGCGGCCGCCGCCGGGGTGCGGCACTTCATCTACGTCTCGTCGGCGGCCGCCGCCGATCCGGCGGGCTCGGTCTACGCGCAGACGAAGGCCGAGGCGGAGCGCATCGTCAAGGCCGCCGGGGTCTTCCGGTACACCATCGTGCGTCCGACGCTCGTCTACGCGCGCGACGGGGGCCAGGAGTTCATGATGTTCAGGAAGTACCTGCGCAAATTCCCGGTAATCCCGTTCATCGGCCGCGGCCGCGCCATGAAGCGTCCCGTGCATGTGGACGACATGGGGCAGGGACTGCTGGCGCTGGCCGGCAACGGGAAGAGCTACGGCAAGACCTACAACTTCAGCGGGGGCGAGGCGATCAGCATATGGGATCTGGCGCGCCTGATACTGCGCCTCGAGGGACGCTACCGCCCCTTCATTGCCGTTCCGCTGCCGCTCTGCCGCGCCATCGCCTGGGTGATGGAGCACACCATGGCGCGGCCGCCCCTGACGCGCTACGCCATCAGCCGCATCGAGCACGAGGCCGCCACGGA
>JAAYLN010000309.1 GCA_012521875.1 Lentisphaerota bacterium
CATCCTCCGCGACATCAAGCCCGCGAATGTGATGCTGCGCGCGGACGGCGCCGTGAAGCTGCTCGACTTCGGCCTGGCGGCCCAGATTCACACGAGCCTCTCGCGCGTCAGCCGCGTGCGGTACGGCACCAGCGGTACGGGGCCCTACATGGCGCCGGAGCAGTGGCGCGGCCAGCAGCAGGACGCGGCGACGGATCAGTATTCCCTGGCGGTGCTGGCGTATGAACTGCTGGCCGGACGGCTGCCGTTCGAGAGCGTGGACCCGGCGGTGCTGCGCGAGGCGGTGCTGAACGAGCCGCCGCCACCGATACCCGGACTCGACGGACGCACCTGGAAGGCGCTTTGCAAGGCACTGGCCAAGGAGCGCGCGGCACGGTACGCGAGTTGCGGCGAGTTTGTGGCGGCGCTGAGCGGCCTCGCGGGGAAGCGAGGAGCGCGGAGGAGAAGCGATTTTGGGTACTGGGTGCTGGGCATTGGGGCGGCCGCGGTGCTGGCGTTTGCTGCCCTCTCTTTCACCGCCGACTGGCGCGGCCCCCAGACGCGGCGGGTGACGCTGAAGGAGCAGACGGAGCCGAACGCGGGCGACACGCAGACCGTGGATCTGGGCGGCGGGGTGAAACTGGAAATGGACTGGTGCCCGCCGGGGACGTTCATGATGGGCAGCCCGTCTGGCGAGGCCGGACGATGGTACGACGATACGCAGCACCGCGTGACCTTGACGAAGGGGTTCTGGATGGGAAAGTACGAGGTGACGCAGGCGCAGTGGGAGGCGGTGATGGGGAGCAACCCCTCCTACTTCAAGAACGCCGGGCGGAGCGCGCCGGTGGAGCAGGTGTCGTGGGACGACTGCCAGGAGTTCGTGCGCAAGCTCAACGTCCGCGTTCCGGGCGGCGGGTTCCGGCTGCCGACGGAGGCGGAGTGGGAGTACGCCTGCCGGGCGGTGACGTCTACGGTGTTCCAGTACGACAACGACCTGGACGCATCGATGGCTAACTTCAACGGGAATTACCGCTACGGCAATGGCCGCAAAGGGGAATATCGTCTGAAGACATTGCCCGTGGGATCGTTCAGGCCGAACGTCTGGGGTCTTTACGACATGCACGGCAACGTATGGGAGTGGTGCCAGGACTGGCACGGCGAGTACCCGTCAGGTAGCGTCACTGATCCCGCTGGCCCCGGTTCGGGCTCGAACCGCGTCTACCGGGGCGGTGGCTGGTACTGCTTCGCCAGGGGCTGCCGCTCCGCGTGCCGCAGCAGGGGCGACCCCGGCGACCGCGTCATCTACCTGGGCTTGCGCCTCGCGAGGAGCCCTCAATGATCCTTGACGGTGCTCTTGCGGATCGGCGGACGTCGCCCCTCGCCGCGAAGCGGGCGAAAGGGGCGCGGCCGACGGCCAAGCCGCGCCAAGTCAACGAGTGGGAATTGTGTGGGTGGATGTGTGGGAAAACGTCCGTGGTGTTCCGTGATGTTTCATGCTGTCGCATGAAAACGGGAATTAGCGGAAACGCCAAATAAACCGCGACATTATCGAACGTTGTGCAACAATCTGAACACGTGAAAAAGGTCTAGTACGCGGTTCGGGACCAAAAGGTCAGGGGTTCGAATCCCCTCTCCCCGACCATTCCTCGCATGGCGCGGCCATGCTCGTCATGGCAAGCCAGTCGAGGAATGACCCTGAGGCGGCTGTGCCTTTGGCACAGTCAACGAAGGGCCGGGTTTGAATGGAGTCTCGCAGCAAGTCACAGGCCCGCAAACGGGAAATCGAGATCAAGGGTTGGCGCCGCGAGAAGAAGCAATCGCTCTTCCGCGCATCCATGGTGCCATGAACAACGTTCGGCGCGAGGTGTATTTCTCGGGGCAGGTGCAGGGCGTGGGCTTCCGCTACACGGTCATGCGGCTGGCCGCGAACCTTGATGTGACCGGCTTCGTCCGTAATATGCTCGACGGGCGCGTGCAGTTGATCGCGGAAGGATCAAGCGGGGAGATCGACCGGTTGCTCGACGGAATCCGTGACGCCATGGGTGGCTATATCCGGGATGGGGAGACTATCAAGGCATCGGCCACCGGTGAATTCCGTGGTTTCGGCGTGCGATGAATCTACAGATTGTCCGAGCCGACGCAACCTGAACGGGGATTGATCCAGGAACGGGCATCCGAAACAACATTCCGTAGCGTCTGTGTGCATAAATATTAAGCGACGCCTGTAAGCCAGCGGGGTGTGCACTTTCCGACATAATCCCAGCGTGATTGTCCCGGTCAATTGCTTTATCGACTTTTGCCGATACGGTTCCATTTAGGTCTGATGGTGCGGACAATGCTGTCCTCCAACCCGGCAGCCAAATTCAAATGAAAGATACCGAAATGGAGAAGTCCGTGATCGGGCAACGCCAGGACCTCAACGGATTGTCCGGCATTCAGCAGTTCCGAAATCAGGTGGTTTGCCTTGATGTTCGTGCTCTGTCGTGGGCCAGGGTTCTGATATCCGTACAATCGTGATTGAAGCTTCTGGGTCGTCTTGCCGACGTAAAGTACCTCGTCGTTCACGACAAAGGCATATAGAATGTTCGATACATGGGCCAGTTCAGTCAACGAAACTCGTATGCAGCCGTCCTGCATCGTCCAACGCCCAACGGGCCGAAAACCAATGTCAATCAGTCTCTTCATGTGCTTCTATCTAATAGCGTACGAGGTCAGTCGCGTTTTCATCAGGCTTTTGCATTGGAGGTTGCAGCCAATGCATGAATGGCTTCTGCCCAGACCTTGGGATTTGGAACGGTGAAGTACATGCTTATCTCACGATTTGCGGCGGACACCTCGATGGTGTTGAACAGCGTGTTGGCGGACATAACTTTGGCAAGCGGAATCGAGCGGGCTACAGAATAACCGTCGAAGACCAAGCGTTTATTAGTCAATGTAAGACGTCCCCTGTCAATACGTGTGCGGGATGGAAGACTCACGTACCGTTTCCTCCCGCCTCCCCCGAGGAGCCCATTCATTAGTACGTGACCGATGCCGCCTGTGTAACGAGTTCGCACCGATCGTGCCTCGTATAGCGTGCAAGTGGCATCAAGAAAAGCTTGTTCACCGCTGGCGAGAATCAGGCGGGTGCTAATAGGCGTAAGCGTTTTGCCAGATTTAATGTCGCTCAAGAACGTTTCAGTTCTGGCACGCGATGAGCCTTGTGTCTTTGAGGCAGCCATGGCCAAAACGCAACAGACGCCAACGACAATCAGAATTATCTTCCATGAACCGCTATCATGGGATGCCGCGGTTGACGTCGCGGCTTTGGATGAGAGCGGCAAACTGCGGGGGGAAACGGGACTCGTAACGGTAGATTTCTCTTGCGATAGCATCGAGGACGTCTTTGCGGCTTGGCTTGCCGCAAGAAGAATTTGCTCCTGTTCTGCAGCTAAACGTTCCCGGTAAGCGTCCCGCTCCGCCAATACCTGGAAACGAGCCTTTTGCCTTGCGAAAGCCTCGGCAAACAATTTAACACATGTTTCGTCAGTGAGCTGCCGCGCCTCGTATCTTGTCCAATCGATAGTGATAGCGTCTCCAGTAATTGCATTGATTCGGCCTCTGTAAGAACCGCCAATCCTCCGGACGATAGTAACCTGTTCGCCGATTTGGGGCGCCTGGAATGACTGGGCCAGATTGGACTTAAGCGTTACAAACCGGTTCGTCCAGTCAGGCTCCGGTTCAATTCCCCAAGCAGAACCAAGGAAAAGGAAAGCAATCAGGATTGAAGTGGCGCGTGCCCCATGTGGCTTCATGTTGCTCCTTGTCAACATATTGACTGCCCCAAGGAAATCATCGATTTGGCCCGTCAGTTCAGGTGGCCTGCTTCTTCTCGCAGGTGGTCTTCTCGCCCCGGGCGTGGTGGTAGGATTTGCAGGCCTGGCAGTCGCCATGCCGCGGACACCCCGGCCAGGTGCAGGGACAATCGGGATTGATCTTCTTCTCGCTCATTTCAGGTCGCTTGTCGTTCTTTGATATACACCAGAACTCTGTGCAACCGCAACGTCAAAATGAAACCAGAATGAAGCCGTTGGTGCGGCGGCTGCAATTCGGGTAAAATGACCCATGATGACGTATTGGCATCGAACGGCATGAATTGCGAACGCACACCAACCCCGCCGGTATTGAAGTTCGGCACCTGCTCCTGGAAGTACGATTCCTGGCGGGGGATTGTCTATTCCGACGCGCCGAAGCTCAATTACCTGGCCGAGTATGCCCGGCACTTCGACTGCGTGGAGGTCGACCAGTGGTTCTGGAGCCTGTTCGGGCCAGACCAGGTGCGGCTCCCCGACCCGAAACTGGCGGCCGAGTACGCGGCGGCAGTGCCGACGACGTTCCGGTTCGCGGTCAAGCTGCCCAATGC
>JAAYLN010000458.1 GCA_012521875.1 Lentisphaerota bacterium
CGCCGCCAAACCCGGCAAGGGCGCCTGGCGCAACCCAGCGCAGACCTACGACTATGTCACCAAAGCCCTCGGCGACAAGAAGATCTTCGGTCGCAAGCAGGCCATTGCGTTCTTCGAGGAGGGCATCGGCAAGCTGACGGGCGAGGCCAGATCGGATCTGCTGCTGCGGTACGCCGACTACCTCGAAACCTACGCCCTGGCGGACGAGGCCAGGGTTGACGCCCTTGTCGAGCAGGCCTTCGCGGACAAGGAGCTAACGGATGCCCAGAAGATCGCCATCTGCCGGCGCGCCGGGCAACAGGGCAACTGGTCCAAGGCTGAAGACTTCGCCCCCAGAGCCTTGACCTACGCCGGTACCAATGTCCAGGCGCAGGCTGGCATCTGGCAATGGCGCTTCCTGGGTAACCGCCGCCAGATGACCACCAGGCAGTATACCGAGGCCTTCGAGGCCGTTCTGAACGACAAGGCCTTGAAGGATCACATCTTCGCTTTCCGCGGCCTGGTGCATAGCTATGTCGGCGAGCTGATCTACCGGCGCGAGTTCGAGCGCGCATTGGCCTGGCTGGACAAGGTGCCGGAAGATGTCGACGCCCGCACACGCCAGAGCTTCCTCGCCCAGCGTGCCGAGCTGCACCAGAAGGCCGCCCAGCGCTATTTCGACAAGCCGGATCCTGAGGATCTCAAACTGGTGATCACCACCTACGAGACGATCATTGCCGAGATTCCCACCAACCGGCCGCGCGATGTCATCCCGTACCAGGTTTCGATTGCCGAAACGGCCTTGCAGGCCGGCGATACCGCGCGCGCCGAAGCCACCGCCACTGAAACGCTCAAGCTGATCGACCAGCCTGGCAACCGCGAGAGCCACCAACTGTTCTACGTCCTCGGCCGTCTGGCCTATGAGGCCGAAGACTATGCCAAGGCCGTCACCATCCTTGAGGATGCCTACGGCCACATCCGCGGCAAGCCGGGCAACTTCCCGAAGCGCCGCGAGATGGTTGAGGATCTCGTCCGTGCCGCCTGTGCCATCGGCGACTACGCCAAGGCCGCCGACTATGCCGACGACCTGCTCGAACTGGTGCGCAGCTACGAGAAGCGCCGCTACCAGACCTACGTCGAGGGCCTCAAGAAACGCGTACCGGACGCGAAGGCGAAGATGTAGGGCGAGCCGCCCCTGTCACGCCGCCAGGCGGTGTGACAGGCGAGCCGCACGCAGGCTTTAACCGCCAAGGCGCCAGGAACGCCAAGAGGAACCGCGAATGGACGCGAATGAGCGCGAATGGATGGTGTTTTTTTTTAACCGCGAAAAACGCGAAATTCGCGAAAGATTTTTGGTTTTGGCTGACGCCTGCGATTAGGCCCCAGCCGTCCATACGGCATGGTAGCGGGTATGTGGCGCCAGCCACCGGCAGTTCCGGTAGTACCGGCAGGATCGGCAGTTCCGGGGCTCGAGGACGAGGAAGCGCCCCGCTCCCCGCCCGGCTACGCCCGGGCCATTCTCGTTGCACCGGACCTCCGTGTCCGCCAGCAGAGACAGCTTGCGACAAAGCGCAGGAGACAAGGTGTGGAGACAAGGGTGTTGAGACAAGGTGTGAGCGCGGAGCACCCACTTAAACCACCCGCTTAAACCCACACTTAATCTCACTCTTAATCGGCACGCTTACTCCACCCGCTTACTCCATTTCCGTGCATTCGTCCATTCGCGGTTCCCCTTTCGCGCTTTTCGCGTTTTTTCGCGGTTAAAAAACACCATCCATTCGCGCCCCTTCGCGTCCATCCGCGGTTCCCCTTGGCGTCCTTGGCGTCTTGGCGGTTTATAACCTGCGGGGCGCTTCGGTACAGGCAGCAGCCCAAACTTTAGAACTTTAGAACTTTAGAACTTTAGAACTCCCGAACTTTAGAACTTCCTCGCGCCTTCGTGCCTACGTGAGAGAAATAACTGGTGAAATACCTGGTTGCC
>JAAYLN010000310.1 GCA_012521875.1 Lentisphaerota bacterium
CCCCTGTCCCCAGCCTGTACCGAACCGCCCCGCCCGCCGCACCGGCACAAGCTCACGGTACAGCAGCCGGAAGGTAGGGCGAGCCGCGCGCAGATGATAAACCGCCAAGACGCCAAGGCCGCCAAGACTATCCGCCATTGCGGGAGCGGCTCCAGAGTGGCGCGGACATTCCTGTCTGTGCACGTCCACGAGGGCAGACAGGAATGTCTGCCCCACACTATCACGCTCCATCGCTTACGTCTTGGCGGTTTATGGCCGCTACGGCAAATCCAGCAGCAGATCTACCAGCAGCCCGGCGTTGCGGGCGGCGCTGAGCGGGGCCTGCTCGCTCTCGTAGAAGGCCTGTGCCGCCGCACGGAACTCCAGAATCCGCGGGCGGCGCGTGGCGGGGGTGGCCTCCCAGGCAAAGACATGTTGCAGCAGACCGATATAGTCCAGTTGCAGCCGGCCCGCGCGCACCCACAGCGCCGCAACCGGATACTTGTCCGCATACGGCTCGAGCATGGCAAGGCCGGCACGCGTGTCGGACTGCATCGCGGCCAGCATCGTATCCTTGTTCAACCACCAGAGCTCGCGTTCCTCCTCCCACTGCGCAATCCGCTTCGCCATGAACCCAGGGGGTGTGGGACGCGCGTCCTTGAGACCCGTCCATTGAACGGCTGAAAACGGGCGCAGCCCGGAGTTGCAATGCCCGAGCAGGTCGGCAGCATCCAGTCCGCCCTCGAAACCGAAATAGGGCAATGAAGCCCGACGCCGCCAGGCATCCAGTCCGGCATCCGGTGCCGCCGCCGAGATCCGCGGCATCTCCATGAGAGGCAGGCCGGCGGTAATGGGGTTGAGCCGGATGGACCAACTAGTGACGCAGTGCCCGAAGAGCCTGGACGAGCGGTACTTGGCATCCACCGCAGCGATGTTCGAGGCATGCACGGTGGTGTTGGGACAGAAGGGTCCATCCGTCGAGGAGCGCGCCGCGCTGCTCAGCACCACATCAAACCCCCGTTTCATGAGGATATCGGTGGTGTAGAAGGGATTCAGGTTCCCTGCGGCATCCAGAAGCTCCGGTATGCGCTGAAGCAGGTCGGGCGCGATCTCCTCTCTCTTGAGCGTGCCGACACCCGCCACATGTATCGCCTTGGGCACGCTGACACCGTTGGAGTAGTTCCAGTCCCAGACAATGATGTCGTGCGGAATGGAACCGAGTTTCGCGGGCTCGGCCATGATCATGTCGCTCCAGATTCCCGGACGGATCTGCCGCTTGCGCAGTTCCTCAGCCAGCGCATTGACGTGCTCGCCGTAGAGTTCCTGACGGTCGCGCGCGGAGCACCTGGGACAGTGGCCGAACTGGTAGGCCTCGTCACCGCCCAGATGGAAGTAGCGCAGGTCGCCGAAGAGATCGCAGTATTCCCGAATCCAGCGCCGCAGGAAATCGCGCACCCCGGGCTTGCTCACGCAGTAGCAGTCGCAGAAATCGGGATGTTCGCGGAACGCATGGTACCGCGGATGGGACATCACATACTCGCCATGGCCGATAGTCTGGAGCAGCGGAATCGGTTCGAGCCCGAGCTCGCGCGAGTAGCGCAGCAGTTCCCTGAAGCTCGACTTGCTCCACGATTCGGGCGTGGCGCACTCGGGACAGGTCTCCCAGACTACCTGGTTCTCCATTTCCCACAGGATCGCGTCGTACCCCATCGCGGCCACTCTGGCAAGAAGGTCGCGGACAAACTCCTGACGCTGGCTGACAAAGTTGAAGTCGAGATGAAAGATTCTCATGGCTAAGTTCCTTAACTATTCGAGGCTCTTGCAGAATCCTTCTTGCACACACGCGGCACGGGCATCCTGCCAGTGTTTTTTCATGGGTGGGACGCCCATGCCACGAGGGGTTTTGCAAGAGGCTCCATCTCAATACGGCACGTAGTAGTCGCGGTTGCGCGGCACGATGGAGGGCACGAGGAAAAGCAGCAGCAGGAAGAAGATCAGCAGCACGCTGAAGAAGAGGAAGAGCGTCTGGTAGCTGCAGAAGGTAATCCCGCCGCGTGTCCAGTGCGGCACCAGCATGCCCGCGCCCAGAACGAACGACGTCAGGAAGCGGCTGCTGAGGCCGCCGATCGAGCTGTAAGTCGAGAGGAAGGCCGAGGCCATTGTCCGGTTGTCGGGGCGCGCCAGCGCCATCAGCTCCATGGAGTAGCAGTTGAGGCCGTTGGCCGTGGCGAATCCCAGCAGGAACATGATCACGCTGATCCACCAGTAGAAGTGCGGAATATTGTGATTCAGGAAGGCGAGGCCCAGCGCGCAGACGATGAAGGTTACATGCCCGGCGGGCTGGAGCCGCTTCACGCCGAACCTGCGCAGCATCCGCGACGCGACAAGATGGCTGATAATCAGACCGATCATGTAGATCACCGAGATCCACTGCACCACCTTGGCGTTTGCCATCACCTCATGCTTGAGATAGATCATGGTCAGCGGCAGCAGCGCACTGGAAGCCAGCCCAATGCAGCAGGTATAGACCGACCAGCCGACGAGGGGACGGTTGCGGATCGTGATGACCAGCGCCTGCCACAGATCGTAGCCGCGTTTTTCACGCTGCGGCTCTTCTACCGGCATCCGGTCGAGGTAGTATTTGCGCCCCAGCAGCAGCACGCCAACCACCGCTATCACCACCTGCAGCGCCCAGATCGGCGGATCCTTACCCATTAGCAGGCTGATGAGGAAGAAGCTCGTCGCCGTCAGAGCAAGGTACGAAAAGCGCATCGTGCCGAAAAAGGCACCGCGCTCGGAAGGCAGCAGGACGTTGTCGAGCATCGGGTACCATGTGACGCCGTAGAGCGGACGCGAGAGGTTGTAGACCAGGCAGCCCAGCATCACGAGGATCAAGTTGAGCGGTCTGGGGAACAAGGCCGCGTAAGCCATCATTAACATGCCGAAGCAGCCGATATAGCAGGAGGCGGCATACGAGTTGCGCAGACCGATGCGGCTGACAATACCCGCGCCGGGAATGGTCAGCAGGATCGCGGCCAGTGCCGGAAACGAGGTCGAGAGCATCGTCATCGTGGGGCTGCCGTGCAGGAGCGTAATATAGAGGATCACGATCGCGCTGGAGTCGGTCATCACCTCGGCGTAGCAGCCGAACCAGGTCGAGGCATAGGCGCAGATGCGCCCGTGGCGGCGTTGGGCATCATCCAGCTTCGAGGCTGGCGGTACGTGGGTTGCAAAGGTTTTCATGTGTGTGGTGTGACAAGGCCAAGGCCGCCGGACGCTGAGCGCCCATGCGGCCGTTCACTGCTCAGTGCGTGCGATCATCTCCTGTTGCTCCTGCGGCGAGAGCGCGACAAAGAACTCCAATGCATAGGCCTACCGCGCGGGACGCGGCGGACGCGACGCGCCGCATTTGGCCATGATCTTGTCAAGGCGCTCAAGGCGGTTGTTCATGTCGGCCTCGCTGGTGCCGGGCTCGTCGGCGGCCGTAGTGTCGGCGTAGTAGCCGAGGAGCGGAGCGGCTTTTTCGAGCATCGTCCTGGCGATGGCCCCCTGCCCCGCCGCAATCAGCTTATCGGCATACTCGACGGCGTAGTCGAGACGGATGTCGGTAGTGCGTTTCTGACGGTACGTGTTGCGCTCGTTGGAACTCCAATCGCCGGCGCCGATGTTCCTAACCACGCTCTCCGCCACGGCATTCCAGTTGGTGCCCTCGCTGGTGATGTGGAGGTTGCTCATGCGCCTGGCGGCATCGCGGCGCGTATTGTGATCATTGAACTTGTTGTCCACGATCCTGGCAAGCGCGTCGACGCGCTGCTGGAGCTTCATGCCGTCCCAGGCCTCGTTCATGAGGGTGGTGTAGGCCTGGGTGCGGGTCTTCTCATCGTGGCCGTTCTTCTCCGTTTCGCGGAGGGTGGCATGCCAGACGGGCACGCGGCGTGCCAGCTCCTGCTTCAGGAAGGCCGCCGCAGCCTCGGCGCGGGCAAGCTCATCGGTGATCTGGGCATTGTCAGGCTGCTGCTTGAGCCGCTGTGTGCAGTTGGCGATGCGGCCGTCGAGCCACTTGAGACGCCCGCGGAAATAGCCGATGGCGATACCCTGGCGCTCGGCACGGAAACCGACGGGCAGTTGATCGCCGTCCCAGTCGATCCAGGCATCGTAGATTCTGGCCATGGGCTCGAACTCATAACGGTCGCCGTAGGCGCTGCCGAGCTGGCGCTCCAGGAACCAGCGCCAATTCGCCACGGCAATTGAGCGTCCGTGGGCGCGGGCGAGGAAGTCGTCATCGAACTCCCGCCAGAGAGCCACGTAGCGGTCAGCCGGGAAGGTCGTCCTGGCCCCGGCGACAAGCGCCGCGAGCATCTTCTCGACAAACGGACGGCGCACGCTTTCGTCGATGCGGCGATCCGCCATGGCCTCGCGCATGATCGCAATGGCCTCATCGGTAAAGCCATTGGCGGCGAAAACCGGTGCCGCGGTACGCCGCACCTGGAAGGCGGCCGCCGCATTGGCGGACATGGTGGCGGTATGGTCGTCAACAAGCTTGCGCGCGGCGGCGGCATCCCCGGCCTTGAGCGTGGCCTCGATCAGGTTGCCGAAGGCCATGGACTCGCGGGTGGCGTTGCCGTCGAGACCGGCGGCCTCGAACTGCTCACGCGCCCAGGCCAGCGCGTCCGGTGCCCCTGCATTCAGGCGACCGCGGACCAGCGGCTGAATCTGATCGGCCCAGACGGTGCCGAGTTCCTTCATCTTGCCGCGGTTGGCCTCGTAGAGCGGAAGGGCCAGCGCCACGGTGTCGCCACGGCTCCGCGCGACGCAGGCGTTGGCGGCCAGGAGGCGGAGCGCCGGCGCGGCGGCATTGGTCGCCGTGGTGGCGAGGCGACCGATAGCGTTGGTACGGATGTCGTCGAGGAGGGCGGCATAGGCCGGGGTGGTCATGTAGGCGATTCTGGCCGGCGCGGGCTTGGCCTTGGCCGCGGCAGCCGGGGTGATGCTGATATCCTTCAGGGTCAGCGCCGTATCGATGTTGTTGCGCGGCAGTGAGAAGGCATCGGCGGGGAGGCTGGCATCCAGCGCGAAACGGAACGCTCCGGCCTCGGCGGCGGGCACACGCACGTGGCAGTTCCACGCACCGTCACCAATGTGCGACCACCCGTAGTCGCACGGCGTGCGCTGCTGGTCGGCAAGGGTGACCACGGGATAGCCGGCAAGGGAGAAGAAGCCGGCGGGAACGTCAAACGTGAAGGTGACGTCGTGACCGTGGGCAGGCGACGGCACGGGGCACTTGAGGTCGAAAGTGCGGCGGGGCGAGATGACGCAGGCGAGCAGCTTGCGGCCGTCGGCATCGTTGAAAACGCCACGGTTCTGCCCCCAGGTGTCGTGGACGGCCTTCCCGATGGGATCCTGCGGCCCCTTCATGCCGCGGCTCGGGAACAACCAGCCCGATTCGGTGGAGAGATGGTAGTCCCAGTCGGCAATCATCTTGTCGATCAGGATCTTCGAGTTCGGATGCCTGGCGGCCTTCTGGGCCTCGGTCAGATAACCGCGGAGTTCCTCTTCCAGACCGCAGAAGCGGATGAGGTGGTTGTATTCGCGGAGATCCTCGAAGTCGATGGAGGCGTGGAAATGCTTGAGGCAGGCCTCGCGGATCCTGCCGCGGAACTTCTCGATGCAGGGGGCGGCCTCGCGGTAGGTGCGGCGGGTGAAGCGGCGGTGGAGCTGCTCGACATCCTGGTCGGGATCCCACTGGAGGCGGTTCAGACACCACTGCTCGTCGGCCCCGCCGAGATACTCGTTGAAGGCCCAGCCTTCGGAGTAGTTGCGCAGGAAGCCGATATCGCGCTGCGCCTGCAGGTCGAACTTGACCACCTCGGCCACACCGCCGCGGATCGAGAGCCCGAGGGCATAGTAGTCGTAGAGCATGGTGTTGGGATTGTGCGCCATCCAGTCGTTGTAGATCTTCCACCAGTGGCGGTTGGCCGGCGAGAAGATCGGCTCTTCCTGCGACTTGCGCACGTAGGTGCAGATCATCGGGGCGATGTTCCTGCTGACCTCGATCGGCGGATAGGGGGCGGCGAAGAAGTAGGCGAAGGTCGAGGTGATGAAGCCCGGCCAGACCTTCTGGATCTCCGCGTCGAGGTTGTTGAGGTACTGGTAGAACCAGGCGGAGTAGTACTCGGCGTAGTGGGTGTCGGGCGTGATTAGCTGACCATCCACCGTCTTGATGGGGGCTGTGCAGAGGTCGCACTCGCAGACGACGTAGTTATCGTCCACCCCCATGAGGCACTGGCGGCTGAAGTTCATGCGGTAGCGCAGATGCCTGACGCCGGGAACCACCTCCATGGCACGGCGGCGGAACTCGGGATGCGCCAGGCAGGCGAGCGTACGGTATTCCGACCATTTGGTCGCGCGCTCCATGCTCTTGCTGCGATCCACGACGGGGTTGAACTGGTTGAGGCCCTCGCTCCAGTCATAGTATTGCGGGCAGAGGTAGTGGCCGCCGTTGACGTGGAACTGGCCATGCTCGCGCTGTCCACCCATGAAGTTGCGTCCGTTGGCGCGCTTCCACTGCGCCGAGCCGCCGCCGCCGCGCTGGATGAAGACGGGCTTCGAGACCGTGTCGGCCCAGACGATGTCGAGCGTCGGGCGGTCGGTGTAGACCGTGCCGGCGGGGTCATCGCTGTAGGCCCAGATGATGTCGGTATTGTTCTCGACGAAACGGTGGACGCCGAAGAGGGTGCCGGCGGGTGCCGCGCCGAAGATGTAGAGGTTGCCGTCGCTGACGCGGACGGCAAAGCCGTCGTGGGCGCCGCCGGAGGTCAGCAGCTTGATGTCATCCGGGAAGCGTTCCCTGGCGTATGAGGCTCCCAGGAAGATCTTGACGTTCTTCTCGGCAGAGGGGGCGATAAGCACAGGCAGATCCGCGCCGGTGATTTTCTTGATCCAGAAGCGCAGATCCTCGGCCGCCTGACGCGCGACCTGCCCCTCGTAACCGCGGGCAGCCTCCAGCTCATAAGTCCAGACCTGCTTCGGGAAGAACTTGTCGATCAGGATCGCGTCGGAGAGATCGACAACGATCTCCGCCCGCGGCTTGCGGTTATCGACGATGCGGATCGGACGTGCTATGCGTCCGGTAGCAGGCGGGCCGAGCTCCTTCGACGAGTCACTGAAGTCGGGCTTGTAGTTGGCGACGAAGTTCGTCCATGCCGCCCAGCGTTCGGGATCCGGCAGCGACGAATGGGTGTTTGAGGTGACCTTGGGCTGGGTGATGGAGATGACCACCTTCGCGCCTTTGGGGATTTTGCGGGTATCGTAGTAGAAGCGCAGCGCACGGACGCGGTCGCGGAAGAAGCCCTTGTTGCCCGTGTGGGTATCGTACTTCATATCCCAGATGAAATCCGTATAGCCGTCGGCGCCGCGGGTCTCTGGGAGATCGTGCGTCTTGAAGTGCGTGGTGGGCACGCCCCAGGAGACCCACTGTGCACAGCCGTCGTCCGGGGCGATGCCGAAGTCGTCGAAGTAGCGGTTGAACGTGAAGGAGTACCACCCCGTCATCACTTGCGACGAATCACCAATCTGCGGCAGGCAGTTGGTGGGAGCGTCGATCCGCGCCGTGAGGGTCAGTAGGTTGTGCGTCTCGGCGTTGAAGGGCCAGGCAAGCTCCAGCGCCGGCTGGATCTTCTGGAAGGAGCCTGTGGTGAGCTCGATGCGCAGCACCGGCAGCACCGCACCGCGCACGATATCGTTGGTGACATGGCAGGAGATGCCCGAGGTCACCTCCTTGAGCTTAGCCTCCTCGAGGCCCGGCCAGACCACCTTCCAGCCATCGAGCGGAATCGCCACCGACTCGAGCGGCCCCACCACCACACGCTCCGCCTCCAGCCGTGGCGGCGGGCAAAGCTTGCCGGAAGTCACGGAGACCGGAGTCACCGCGCCATGGAGCGGCATCGCCCCCGGCAGCCAGACCAGAGATAGCAGGGCAACCAACGTCAGTATGCGCTTCATAAAGCCAGATCCTTGTTTGATGGTATCAGTAGGTGTAACAACTTCTGCAACTCATGCCGGCATCGCCGCACCCGCCACGGCCAGGCGGAAGACTTTGGGCTGGGCCGGAAGCAGGGTGGTTTGAAGAGCACCGTCGGCGAGGGCGACCTTGCGCCAGGTGCCGGACGGAGTGATCATGTGCGCTGCGGAGATGCGGTACGCCGAGGCGAGCGGAATGGTATCCAGCGGATCGTGCCCGAGGTTGAAGAGCGCCAGCAGGTAGCGCCCGTCCCCGAAACGCCGCAGCTTGAGATATACCTCGGCATCGCCGGGGTAGTAGAAGTCCACGGGCTGTCCGCACACCCACCCCAGCAGCTCGACGAGCTGACGCTTGCGATCCTCGTCGTAGAAACCGAAGGTGGTCAGATTCTGCTGCGAGCCCAGCCCCGCCGCGTAGATCGCCACGCGGGCGCCCTGGGCGTTCTTGAAGAGGGTCACGGCCGGGCCGATCTCCGTCAGGGCCTCGCTCACGCCCGACTGGCGGTGTACCAGCATCGAGTGGATCCGCGTCTGCGGATGCTCCGGCACGAGGCGCGTGTAGTGTCCGGTGGAACCCAGGAAGGCATCGCCCCAGAGTTCGCCCGAGACGGCCGGGCCGTCCCATGGCCCGGCACGCACGCCCAGCGCGGCGCCGAAGCCACGGCGGCAGAGCTTTTCGGCCGCGCCGCCATCCAGCAGCAGGCCGTTGGCCAGCAGCCGGCGCACATCATCATCGGGAAACTGCTCCAGATCCTCCCCCGTGAGCAGCGCGGGCAGGTCGGGCATGCGGGCGAAGTTGCACGGCAGTCCCATCACCCCCAGTACCGAACCCCAGGTCCTGGCCGAGCCGCACGCGCCGAAACGTTCCGGCGGCGGATTGAAGGGCGGCCTGGTCGGCAGAACCGCCGCGGCGTATCCGACCGGCTGGCTGGCCTGGACGGACTGGAAGAGGGTCTCGTAGAAGCCGTGGTACTTCGCCAGCACCTCACGGTAGGCCTCACCGCTGGCCGGCTGATAGGTGCGTGTGCGGGTGATCCAGTGCTTGGCACCGTGGCATCCCTCGAGGATCGAGCCGGTGTAGTGCGAGTGCATCAGGTTGGCGCCGGAGCTGTAGCGGTTCTGCGGGCAGGTGTCGGTCTCGGCCAGGATGATCGTATCGGGATCAAGTCCCGCGATCTGCACCGCGCCATGGTACATGCGGTGCTGGAACGAGCGCATCTCGGGGGAGAGGTAGCGCGCGTTGTTGATGCGGACAATGCGGGGCTGGCCCGCACCGGCCAGCCGCCGCGCGATAGGGTTGGCATGGCGCGTGTCGCCGTAGCAGGTGCAGAAACTGCCGGGGATCCCGGGGGCAATGGCGTCGATCGCGTCGCGGATCACGCCGGCCAGTTGCAGCAGCGAGTCGAGCAGCAGCGCGTCGAAGACCTGCGCGGCGGACTCATCCTGACGCAGCACGTCCAGCAGCGCCTCGCGGGTGAAGGTGCGGTTCAGGCGGCGTCCGATCTCCGCCAGATGCAGCGGACAGTAGCAGCCGTTGCGACCGTTAAGCAGGCGGAAATCGTCGTCAATCATGACGAACGCCGGCCGCAGATTGGCCAGATGCAGGAATGCCTTGCGGATATACTCCTGGAAATCGGTATCCAGCGGACACATCTGGTAGGCGGGCGTGCCGTCGGTACGGGTGATCTTCTGGAAGGCGGCGGGCTCATCGGGTGTCCATCCGTGTCCGATGGTGGCCTGCGCCAGGATGCCGATACGCGAGCGGTCGCCCTTGAAGGCGTCACGGAAGGCGGTAAAGCGCTCGCCGAGGATCTGCGCCTTGTTCACGGCGGGCTGTCCCTCGGGAACCAGCGTCATCATACAGGCCACGTCTGTACAGACGCCGTCATTGAGGAGGCGTTCGGCATCGGCGGCGAGTTCGGCCTCGCGGCCGCGGAGCAATGGCATCACGTGGAAGGTCTTGAGTCGGGTCTGCATAACGATGTCCTTTAAGCGCGGTTGGCAAGCGTCTGAAGTGTAGGCCGGGGTGGCATTCAAGGCAAGCGCAAAGGGGTAATCGGTTAGTGACAGGGGAGTAACAATACACTTCGTCCCCGCACTTCGTCTCCACGCTTTGTCCCTCTACGCTTCGTCTCCACGCTTTGTCCCTCTACGCTTCGTCTCCACACTTTGTCTCCACGCTTTGTCCCTCTACGCTTCGTCCCCGCACTTTGTCTCCACACTTTGTCTCCACGCTTTGTCGGATACGCTTCGTCTCCACACTTTATCCCTACGCTTTGTCGACAGAATCGGGGACGAGGACGATCCATCCCGCATTCCGCCCGCTCTCCATGTGCCCCCCTGTCACTAGCCGATTACAGCGTGTCGCCCAAAACCAGTTGCGGTGTAAACCGCGATAATGTACGATTCAGACTTGTTGCATTCACCGCGAGAGGTGACACTTAGCCATGAAGTCCCACACCAGTCGGGATCAGCCGATCTCCTTTATCAACAAGAAGAAACCTGCCAAGGCTCGATCACTCCGGGCATTGGCATTTCGCGCCTTGTGCGTGGCGATCTGCTGCATACTGCTGGCGTGGCAAAGGGGGCATCTGGCAGTGGTCAAGAATGTCGTTTTCAACCGCATGACAGGACGTTACACGGTTAAAGAGCGGGTCAAACAGTACGGCGAGGATGTGCGCAAGCGCATGCTGCCATACTTTGAAAAGGCGGGTGTACCGTGGCCGGCAAGTAAACTCACGCTTGTCGGCCTCAAGGAAGAGCGGCAACTGGAGGTTTGGGGCGCGGATGCGAGCGGGGCGCTGAAGCTTATCCGCGTCTATCCGATTCTGGGCGCGAGCGGCAAAAGCGGCCCCAAGCTCATGGAAGGCGACAAGCAAGTTCCGGAAGGCATCTACGGCATCGAATCGCTTAACCCCAACAGTGCCTACCACCTCTCCCTGCGCGTCTCCTACCCAAATGCCTTCGACCGCGAGCGGGCCAGGGAGGATGGCCGGGAGCGCCTCGGCGGCGACATCATGATCCACGGCGGCTGGTCCTCGATAGGCTGTCTTGCCATGGGCGATGAGGCTGCCGAGGATCTGTTTGTCATGGCCGCCTTGACCGGAACCGCGAACATTGAGGTCTATTTGGCGCCGTGTGATTTGCGAGCTAAGGAATTCCACCCGCCAGCGAACAGCCCGCGATGGACAGGGCAGTTGTACCAGGCATTGGAACAGAAACTGAAAACCATGTCACCCCCCTGACGGCACTTGTCAAGGCTCCGCAGCTATCGACGGAAACGACGGAAATGAACGAGTCGAACGCGCCAGCCCCCAATGTGGTGCAGACATTCCTGTCTGCACGGATCTGCGCGGGCAGGCAGGAATGCCTGCCCCACACTGCCACGCTCCATCATTGCGGCTAGCCGAGACGGCGTCGCCCCACCTGTGCTGGCGCGCTTTTGCTGTAGCTTCTCAAAGACACGACGACAATCGACGACCGCCGACGACAATCGACAACGGCGGGCAACCGGCAGATAACCCCTGTCCCTAAAACTATGTCCCGCCCCTTCAGGGCTAGTCATTTTTTGGCCTATTCCACAGGGCGTTGCCCTGGGCTGGTATATTTCGCCCTTTCAGGGCTGCCATCAGCG
>JAAYLN010000311.1 GCA_012521875.1 Lentisphaerota bacterium
ACGTGCGCAAGCGGTTTTGAGTGCGCGGACCTGGCCGCGCTTTCTATCGCGGGACCTGGCCCGCGCAGATGAGGAAACTGCAAGGCACCAGAAACGTCAAGAAGTTTTAGATATTTGATTCTGAATTTGTATTTGGTCGTGCTTCGCACTTCCTAATTTGCACATCACAGACAGCTCGGCTGTCGTCGAGTGCCGGGGACGCTCCGGCAAAAGCGTGCAAGCACAGGTAGGGCGACGCCGTCCCGGCTAGCCGCAGCGATGGAGCGTGGTAGTGTGGGGCAGACATTCCTGTCTGCCCTCGTGGACGCGCGCAGACAGGAATGTCCGCGCCACTCAGGGGCAGCTTCCACAATGGCGGATAGATGCGGAATGGGCGGGTTGGCGTTACAGCGCCTTGTGTGCGGCTCGCCGGTCACACCGCGTAGCGGCGTGACGGGGACGGCTCGCCCTACCTTTCGTTCGCTGTATCGTTCGCCAATTATGCGCCGCATCAATGCACCGCGGAGACCGCGGGCTCCATAGCGCATCTGAAGCGAACGCTAGGCCACTGCCAAATCACAAATCTAAAACATCCTTGGCGCTCTTGGCGTCTTGGCGGTTTAACACCATCTGGGTGGTTCGGTACAGGCACCCGCCCCAAACTCCCGAACTTTAGAACTCCCATGCGCTCCGCGCACCTCTACGCCAGCCCGCGCTGTTCGAGGGCGTCCTCGTCGAGGCCGAGGTAGTGGCCGAGCTCGTGGAGCAGTGTGGTGCGCACCTCCTGACGGAAGCGGGCCACGTTATCCTGCGCCTCGTCGCGCAGGTTCTCGATGTAGAGATGGATGACGGCGGGCAGCGGATTGCCCCCGTCGGCCTCCTCGCCAAGGACCGGGCCGCTGAAGAGCCCCAGCAGATCCTCGCCGTCTTCGATGAACTCGATCTCGTCCGGCGCGGGCAGCGGGTCGAGCGTGATCGCCAGTTCCGCCACGCAGTCGCGCAGATCGGGCGGCAGTTCCCGCAGCACCTGCTGCGCCTCGTGGTCGGCCAGCGCATACCAGTCTATCGCTCTCGGTCTTGGTCTCGGTCGCTGCTTCATGGTGACGGTCTTGTCGCGATTAGGGGCGCATGATGCGGTACGGCTGTGGCGGTGGGGTCTCTTCCAGCGGAAACAGAAGGCCGATATGCATACGGTTGAAAGTTGCCGCGAAGATGCCGCCGCCGCGGCTCTTCATGCGGGTTGCGCGCGCGGTATCGATTGCCGCGAGCGAGGGGTGCCAGATGCCCAGGCAGAAAGCGGTCAGGATGGCGGCAACCGCTAAGGCTATCCAGACGGCTTGACTGCCGGAGGGTGCGGGGGAGTCTGGCCGGATGCGGTGCCTGTTGAGTTGGGTGCTGGCCATCCAGGCCAGCGCGCCGAACGGCAGCAGGATGATCACCGTAGCCGCCAGAATGATGGCTGGGAAGAGGAGCGCGTCGCGCCACTGGCCCTCGTGCCAGGCGGAAATCAGCACCCATGTTGCCGGTACCAGTCCGGCCAGCAGACCGTACCGCACTCCGCGCCGGCGCGCGGCGCGGGGGATGCGCCGCCACGAGGTGAAGCCGCCGGTGAGGATCGCCAGCAGGAGAATGGCGATCATGATGATCCAGCCGAAGGCGATCACATCCTGAAAGAGCCTGCCGACAAACCATATGAGCGTCCCCGCCGCAACCAGGCAGAGTATCTGAAACAACCAGCGCCAGAGTTTCATGACATTAGAATGCCAGCTTCAGGCAGATGGTGTCAACTTTAGAGGAGATGCCGCAGTTTGGTAGACGCGGCGCCCGCGCCGCGTGATGGGGAGGAGGGAGGAGAGACGCGGGGACACGGAGACACGGGGACGCGGGGAGGGGAAACGCGTTACCCGCCGTTAACGGCGGGCACAGGACTGGCACGCGGCGGGTACGCCGTATCTACGTGCGTCGCCAGTAAAATACGACGGGGTGGTGGGTATGGGGCG
>JAAYLN010000312.1 GCA_012521875.1 Lentisphaerota bacterium
AAGGCGTGATTGTTGGCTTGATTGTGCGCAGCAGTTTCATGGTGTGCCCTGGGTGGCCTGCTCCGGCAGCTCGAAGTCGCAGATGAGCGGCAGGTGGTCCGAGAGTGTCACCTGCGGCAGGGCGAAGGCCTTGAGGCGTATGCTGGGGGTGTAGCAGACGAAGTCGAGCACGCGGGTGGGATTCCAGCTCGGGTAGGTGGGGCGGTTCTCGTGGTTGGCGCGCTTCATGCCCGTCTTCCGCAGAAAGGGGGCCAGCTCCTTGGGCCCCAGCAGGGCGTTGAAGTCGCCGGCCACGATGCAGGGCTTGTCGGACTGCCTGATGAGTGTCTCGAGGTGGTGCAGTTGCTCGCGGCGGACGTACCGGCGCAGCGAGAGGTGGACCAGGAAGAGGCGGACCCGCTCGAGTTCCAGCTCGATGACCAGGCGCTTGAAGCCCTGCTCGAAGAAGTGGAAGGTGTGGCGCTTGGGCGGCACGCACGTCAGGAAGGCGTTGCCCTGCTTGCTGAGCACGGGGGTGTGCCGCATCAGGCCGCGGCGGCGGTACTTGACCTCGAAGGCGTGGTAGTGCCCGATCATCTCGGCCAGCCGCTGGGGCTGGGAACGGCTGCGGTTGCGGAACGAGCCGCTGTCCGTCTCCACGAGTCCGACGACATCGGGCTCCAGTTCACGGATGAAGTAGGCAATGGCCTCGAAATGGCGGTCGGTACGGCGCAGCATATCCATCCAGGCGTTGCGTTCGCGCCGTCCGGTACCGTAGCGGATGTTGTAGAGTAAAAAGCGCATGGGGCTAGCTAGCTTGCGTGTGCCGGGTTGCGATGCAGCCATATGGATTCTGCCGCGGCCAGCAAGAGAATCATTGCTAGCAGTATAGCACCCGGCAAGGCAAAAAGCCAGTCTCCATAACGTACAAAGGGTGTGGGCTGCGGCTGGGAGGGGATGCCGCACGTCGCGAAGAGGATGCCCGACTCGGCGGTGCCGTCGCCCTTGCCGATGCGCTGCACGATGCGCCCGTTGGGATGGATGGTGCAGGTGACGCCGCGGTTGGAACTGCGTACCATCGGCAGTCCGGTCTCGATGCAGCGGAAGACGGCCTGCGCGAGGTGCTGCTCGGCCTCGCTGGAGCCGTCGAACCAGGCGTCGTTGGTCAGGTTGGCCAGCAGGTTGGCGCCATCGCGGGCCGCCTGACGTGCTAGGTAGGGCATGGTGTCCTCGAAGCAGATCAGCGGGGCCAGGCGCAGCGGCGGGCGCTCGTCCTGTCTTTGCGGGGTGATGGTCATGATCCCGCTGCCGGTGCCGGGGGTGCAACTGTAGCCGATTGGCGAGAGGCGCGCGAGCCAGGGGAAGTGGCTGTCGAGTGGAATGAACTCGCCGAAGGGCACCAGATGCTGCTTGCGGTACGTCGCCAGGCTTTGTCCGCGGGTATCGAAGAGAAAGGCGGCGTTGTAGTAGGCGTAGTCGGACGGCTTCTCCCAGTCCGCGCGTGGTTCGACGTCGAGGCCGCCCGCGAGGAGTGGAGAGAGGGTGCGCGCCGTGATATGGCGCACCAGTTCCAGCGTGTTCTCATCGTGCGGTCCGGCACCCGGCAGCGAGGTCTCGGGCCAGAGGCAGAGGTCGGGGCCGAAAGCGCCCGCAAGTTCCGCATAAGAGAGTTGCAGTTCCACGGCGGCCTCCCATGTGCCGTCATCCTGCATGAAGATGGCGGGGGCTTCCGGATGGAGCAGTGCCATTTTCCAGACGGGCGCGGCGCGGACATCGCGCTCGATGCGGCGTATGCGGTCGAGCCCGTGGCTCCAGACGATCACCACGAAAAGCAGGGCGATTGTCAGCTCGAGCGCACGCGGTATGAAGAAGCGGCGCACCTGTTTGCCTGTGCTGGATGCAATGTCTGCTGTCGCCGCGGCATCTGCGGGTGGAGGGCGCCGCCACCGCTTGGCAACCACATCGTTCCAGAGGCGCTCCAGGAAGCAGGCGACGCCGCCGTTGACGGCGACCAGCAGGGCCGAGACTAGACTCATGCCGCCCCAGGCGGCCCCTTGGATCAGCGCCAGGTTGCGGTACTGGCTGACGCCGAGCGCGTTCCAGGCAAAGCCGGTGAAAAGCGTGCCGCGCAGCCACTCCGATCCGGCCCAGAGCAACGGCGCGATGACTACGGTCATCGCCACGCGCAGCCAGCGATGGTTCCTGATCCGTTCGTGGTTCCAGAGCCGGGCCACGGCCAGTCCGAAGAGTCCCATGTAGAGGGCGCAGTAGGCGGCCAGCGCGCCGGGGCCGAGCAGCACGAGGGGCAGGGGGCCGCCGTTGCCGATCAGCCGCCAGAGCCAGGCGAGGTTGATGAGCCAGAATACCATGCCGGCGCTCCATCCCAGGCGGAACCCGCCGGACGGTGTGGCATGTCTTAAGGCCAGCAGCAGCGGCACGAGGGCAAACCAGGCCACATCGAACTGGCCGACCGGCGGAAAGGCCAGTCCGAGGAGCAGACCGGAGAGCAGCGCGG
>JAAYLN010000313.1 GCA_012521875.1 Lentisphaerota bacterium
AGCGGGTCGGAAGTCAGTTGCAGCACCCCCACCTTCGGGGGAGTTCAATGACGACCGAGTGCAAAGCGAGCAGTTCCGAAGAGCCCGGTGCGGTAATCCCGCACGCCGGGATCTGTGCGGGGGGGCGCCCGGCAACGGGCGTCCCCTACCGCGATACTTTGTCGCCTTCGGAGATAGCAACAGGGAAAGCTCACGCGAAGGCGCGCAGAGTTTTCAACCGCAGATTTGCGCAGATTAGCGCAGATTTGAATGGAGTGACTCAGACTAGGATTACAGGATTAACAGGATTTTTTTGGATGGCCGCGCGCGGCAGGATGAAGCTACGGATTTCGCGGATTTCGCGGATTGGAATGCAGTGTCTCAGACTCGTGGAGCCGATACACGCATTGTCTCCTCACCTACGTCCCCTTTGTCCCATGCGTCCCATTCGTCCCATCAATTGTCGCAAGCTGAAGATTAAGCGGGTGGAGTAAGCGTGTCGTTTAAGAGTGAGTTTAAGAGAGGGTTTAAGAGTGGGTTTAAGTGTGCCCAGAGTCGCCATGCAAAGGCAGGGATTAGTGGCGGAGGGGGAGGGATTCGAACCCCCGGTACCCGTAAGGGCACGCATGATTTCGAGTCATGTGCATTCAACCAGGCTCTGCCACCCCTCCGCGGGTGACGGGCATCCGGCCGGAACCGATGGACGGTTGACCGTGGTCGCCGGAAAAGAAAGTGCACTATAGGGTAAAGACCGACGAAATGCAAGCCGTTTCGGTTACGGAGGTCATACTAGTACTCGTCGTCGTAGAGCCCGAGCTCGTCGCACGCCTGCTCCACAGCCGGATGGTCGGGATTGATATCGTGTGCGAGTTCCAGATGCTTCATGGCTATATCGCTATTGCCGAGTATGGAATGCAGCGTGTACAGGGCCATATACCAGGCTATCATCGCGTCGGGATGCGTCTCGGCAGGCATCATCGTGGCAAGCTCCAGTTCCTCGGCCTCGGTGAAGCGTTCCTGCATGCAGTAGAGATTCATCAGCAAGGCGTGCGCAAAGAGGTATTCCGGGTGCTCGCTAATTATGTCGCGCAGCAGGGGTTCCGCCTCCTCCGTCATGCCGCGGCGCACCAGACTCGCGGCGTAATTGAAGAGGGCGGGATAGTGTTTCGGGACTTTCTTGAAGATATCGAGGAAAGCCTCTCCCAGCTCATCCCAGCGCGGATTATCCCCGAATGCCTTATTGATGGTAATCGCATACCGTTTTTCGATTTTCCTGGGCAGCTTAACCCCGAAATGATAGTCGGGATTCAGTTTCGTGTTGGCGCACTGAATCTCGCACCAGTCACCATCGCGGAATACTTTTATGATTTGCCCGTGTTTCAGCTCACGGCGTTTTAACATCGTCTGCAAGGCGGCCTCGCGCAGTTCATCCGGCCCGAATGTTCCGAATGTAATGGCCTTGATTATGTTACGGGCGTCCGGATGTTTTACAAAGCCGAGGATTTCGACTGAATCTATCGCGTTGGCCGGTGACTCGTTTATGCAGGCCTCGCAGAAATCGACCAGGGCGCGTCGGTTTTTGTAGGCATCGAGCACCTTGTCATTCATGCTAACCTTGGTGAAAAGGTTTATAGGCAACACCTCCACGGGTGGAAAGTAAGGCCAGTCGCCCAGAACGCTGTGGGGTTCCGAACCGTCGCGCAGCCATTCCAGATAGAGCTTGGCCCGGTCGCCATGCTGCGGCGAAAACACCGCCCGCTGCAGATCCTGCATGGCGCGCTGCCGGTCACCCGTGTTGGCGGCGGCCACGCCCGTGAAGTAGCAGGTTCCGGCATTTTCGATGAAGTCGTCCGTGGCGGCCAGTTCGAGAATCTCCTGGTGACGCTTGAAGCGTGCAAGGGTCTCGCAGACCTTGGCGCATATGTCGGCAGACAAGAGCTTCATGCCGCGCAACCGCTCCAGGTACTGTTCCGCC
Source organism: Lentisphaerota bacterium (assembly GCA_012521875.1). Classification (GTDB taxonomy): domain Bacteria; phylum Verrucomicrobiota; class Kiritimatiellia; order RFP12; family JAAYLN01; genus JAAYLN01. The sequence goes on from JAAYLN010000313.1 coordinate 1,955, forward strand.
TCCTTCTCCCGACCGGCGACATACAGGAACGTGGCCAGATTGGCCAGACCGAAGGCATTGGGCAGTGGAGAGGTTTTCTCGCTCTTGCGTTGTACCGCGATGGCCTCGTCAAGATTGCCCAGATGGAACAGGATCAGCGCCAGGTTGTTGGCCGACGGGAAGTAGGCGGGGGCGATGTCCACGGCCTGCCGGAGAGGTGCAAGCGCCTCGTCCAGCCTGTTTTGTTCAATGAGCCGAACACCCTGCCGGTTCAGCTCCGTCGCCTCGTCCAGTCCGGGGATGTCGACCCCGGGGTCTAGCTCCTGCCATGATTTATCCACGGGGTTTGTCAGCGGGAGTACGGTTGCCGCCTTGCCCGCCTGTTTCCGCTGGTGGCAGCAGAACTTGTATTTCTTGCCGCTGCCACAGGGGCAGGGGGCGTACATGTCGATGTGATCGTGCATGGCAGTCTATTTCAGTCGTCCAAACTACCAGTTATCAGTGCGGAAGGGCACCATCGGTAGGCCGGCGGCATTGTAGATGTTCACGCCGTCGGGATATGCGCGGAAGGCGTAGCGCACGGCCACGGGCTCGGGAACCTTGTCGGACGAGACGACGATGGTCTTGCCGCGGATCTTCGCATCGGCCCAGTGCCAGACACGGTCGCTGCCCGCGATGGCGAAGTGCTTCGGCGCGACATCGGGGGTCGCCACCGGGGGCTCGATTCCCTTCTTGGTGGCGGTCATGAGGCCGTCGGCATAGTCGAACTCGAGGATCAGCTCGTTGATGCCGGGCTTCATCGCCTTGAAGAGCGGCCCCGAGGGCACCACATCCTTTTTGCCGTAGGTGTTCGCCAGCGCCCAGGCGGCCAGACGCTCGCCGACGTCGTACTTGTTCTTGGGGTGGATATCGTGCTGCATGCCGATGTCGATGGCGCAGGCCATGCCGCTGTTGACGATATTCGTCATCGCCATGCGCATTCCGTCGCGGATGCGGGCGTAGCCGTTGCCGCCTGCCGGATCGGTGGTTGCCCCCGTGAAGGCGGCTAGCTGGACATAGTAGAAGGGGAAGTCGTAGCCCCAGGCCTTGCGCCAGCCGTCGGCGAGCCCCTTCAGCTTGAAGCGGTAGGACTCGTTGTCACCGGCATTGCTGCACCCCTGGTACCAGAGCGCGCCCTTGATGGGGAACCTCGTGATCGGCGCGATCATGGCGTTGTACTGCCGGCAGGCCGGCGACGACTCGATTAGCTTGACCTGGGGCGGAAGCGCCTTGCCGGCCTCGAGGGCGGCCTCGCTCTCCGCGACCCACTTCTTCATGGTTACAACCTGCTTCTCCCACGTCGCCTTCCACTCCGGGGTTCCAACCATGCGCTGCCGGATGCCGGGCAGGAACGACTTCAGTTGTTCGGCCTCGAAACCCTCGGGCGCCATGTATGGCTCGATCGCGCAGCCGCTCCAGTTGTTGTCGAGAATCCCGACCGGTACGCCGAGTTCCAGCACCAGGCGGCGCGCGAAGAAGTAGCCTGCGGCGGTGTAGCCCTTGACGTTGTTCGAGTTGCAGACGCTCCAGGCGGCTTCGACCGGGACGTTCTTCCATGGCGTGTCGCCCGTTTTCTTGCTCACCTTGATGCGGCGGATCATGGGGAAGTTCTCGGCTTCCCGGATAAAACTGGCCCCTTCCGTGACGCCCCAGTTGAAGCTCATCTCCATGTTCGACTGGCCGGAGCAGAGCCAGACATCACCTACCAGCACATTGGCGTTAGTGATGGTGTTCTTGCCGGTCACGACCAGCGG
>JAAYLN010000314.1 GCA_012521875.1 Lentisphaerota bacterium
GACGCCAATACACGCTAATCCACGCGAAATAGAGTAAGCGGGTGGATGAAGCGTGCCGATTAAGAGTGGGTTTAAGAGAGGGTTTGGAGTGGGTGCTTCGCGCTTTCTTGGTCACCTGCACCTTCGTCCCCTACGTCCCATTCGTCCCATTCGTCCCATCATTGTCGCAAGCGCAAGAGTAAGCGGATGGAGTAAGTGTTCCGATTAAGAGTGGGTTTAAGAGAGGGTTTGGAGTGGGTGGTTCGCGCATTCAGGGCACAGGGGCGTTTTTGGATGGACGATTATTGCGACCACTCAGTGGCTCGCAATTTAGAGGGGGTAAAAGCGCTGCGCTGCCCTTGCGCCGCGAAAGATTAAGCGGATGGATGAAGTGTGCCGATTAAGAGTGAGTTTAAGTGCGGAGTTTAAGTGGATGCTTCGCACTTGCACTTTGTCCACACACTTTGTCTCCACGCTTTGTCGGCTACGCTTCGTCCCTGCACCTTGTCCCTACGCTTTGTCGAAAGCTGTTCCAGTTACCGGACACGGAGGTCCGGTGCCACGAGAATGATCCGGCTGTGCCTGACGGGGGGGCGGGGCGCTTTTCTCGTTCTCGTCCTCGTCCTCGTCCTCGTCCTCGAGCCCCGGTACTACCGGTACTGCCGTGCCTGCCGGTACTGCCGGTGGCTGGCGCCCCATACCCACTACCATGCCGTATTACTGGCGGGAGCTGGCAGCAGACGCGGCGGGCCGCCGCCGCCAAAGTACCCCGGCGCGCACTTTAGCCCTTTCCCCAATGGACGCAAAGAGGTATTATGACTATGCATTCATCAACCCCCAACCAAACAAGAAAGGTTCCAGTAATGTTGCATCCTGTGGCAGTTCAGTTGTATTCGCTGCGTGAGTACGCGCGGCAGGACTATATCGGTGTGCTGAAGCGTGTGGCCGAGATCGGCTACAAGGGCGTCGAGCCGGCCGGCTTCTTCAACCACCGTCCAAGCGAACTCAAGAAGATTCTTGATGACCTGGGCCTCAAGCTCTACTCCTCGCACTCCCCCTGGGCCAACGACGGCAACCTGGGCGAGTGCATGGATCTGGCCCACATCCTTGGGCTGAAGCGCATCGTCTGCGGATACTCGGCCAACGAGTTCAAGGACATGGACTCCATCAAGGCCACGGCCGAGCGCACCTCGCGCATGGCCGAAATCCTCAACCGCAACGGCTTCGAGCTCTTCCAGCACAACCACGCCTTCGAGTTCGAACGCATCGACGGACGCCTCAAGTACGAGATCTACGCGGAACTCTGCCCGCTGGTCAAGTTCCAGGTCGACTGCTTCTGGTCGACCAACCTCGGCCGGGAGGATGCCGTCGAGATGCTCAAGAAGTTCATCGACCGCACCGTGCTGCTGCACATCAAGGACGGTCCGCTGCAGCAGAAGGAGGCCGAGCAGAAGTACGTCAACGGCATCCTCGACCGCAAGATCGAGCTGCTGCCGCTCGGCCAGGGCGATCTCCCGATCCGCGAGCTGGTGGCCATGGCGCCGAACGTCGACGCCGTGATCGTCGAGCTGGACTACTGCAACGTCGAGATGTTCCAGGCCATCGAGGAGAGCTACCGCTTCCTGACCTCGAACGGCATCGCCGCCGGCAACAAGTAGCCGCGCATAGCCCGGCACCAGGACAACGGCGCCCCCTGCACGGGAGAGGGGCGCCGTAATATCATGGCTGCCAGACGGGCTGCCGGCGGGGGCGTCTTTGCGCTCCCGCCGGCTTGCGGTGTGCCGATGTGCGCACCGCCTGGAAACTCCCGTGGTAGGAGAAGAAACCATGACTATCATCGAACCGCATATCCACATGTACTCGCGCACCACCGACGACTACGAGGCGATGTACGCCGCGGGAATCCGCGCCTGCGTCGAGCCCGCCTTCTGGATGGGATGCAACCGGCGCTACAGCGGCACCTTCTTCGACTATTTCCAACTGATCCTCGAGTTCGAGACCGAGCGCGCCCGGCGCTTCGGCATCGACCACTTCTGCGCCATCTCGCTCAACCCGAAGGAGACCGAGGATACCGGCCTGGCGGATGAGGTGATCGCCGGGCTCGGCCCCTACCTCGACCATCCGCGCTGCGTGGCCATGGGCGAGATCGGCTTCAACAACATCACGCCCAACGAGGAGCGCGCCCTGGTGCGCCAGTTCGAGATCGCGCAGGAGCGCAAGATGCCGGTGATCGTCCACCTGCCGCACCTCAACAAGCTCAAGGGTGCCAAGCGCATCGTGGCCATCATCCGCGAGATGGGCCTCGATGTTGATCTCATCGAGCTCGACCACAATACCGAGGAGACGATGGCCGTCTGCAAGGATTCGGGCTGCTACTGCGGCATGACGGTCTATCCCATCTCCAAGCTGACACCCGAACGCGTCTCGGAGATCATCCACCAGTTCGGCGCCGAGCGCATGATCGTCAACGGCTCGGCCGACTGGGGCGTCTCGGATCCGCTAAGTCTGGTCAAGGTGGTGGACTACATGGGTCAGCACGGCCACACGCAGGAGACGATCCGGAAGCTGGTCTTCGACAACGCCAATACCTTCTACAGCCAGTCGCCGCGCTGGCAGCCCGACTTCAGCCTGGTTCCGATTGATCCGCATATCTTCCAGCGGTGAACCGCGAATGAACGCGAAATGAGGCGGGGATAAGGGAGCCGCGAATGGACGCCAATGAACGCGAAATGAGGCGGGGATAAGGGAGCCGCGAATGGACGCCAATGAACGAGAAATGAGGGCGGGGTAAGGGAACCGCGAATGGACGCCAATGAACGCGAATTTTGGTGGCTGAAGCAGGAAGGAAACGCAAATGAATGAATGCGAATTGATTTTGAAGGATGAGGTGTATGCTATTGTTGGTGCGGCGATAGAGGTGTCTAATGAACTTGGAACCGGTTTTCTAGAAGCGGTTTATCAAGAGGCCTTGGCAATTGAACTATGCTCAAGGCGAATTCCCTTTACCGCACAACCTACAATTAATATCGCATACAAGGGAGTTGCATTAGCCAAAAGCTATGTTTCCGATTTCCTCTGCTACGATTGCATTATTGTCGAGATCAAAGCCATCAAAAAGTTGACATCAGTTGAGGATGCGCAACTTCTCAACTATCTCAAGGCAACAGGCAAAACTGCCGGTGTGTTGCTCAACTTTGGAACTCCGAAACTGGAATGGAAACGAATGGTTTTCACCCACCCAAGCATTCGCGCTGATTCGCGTCCATTCGCGTCTGAAACAGAATGAATCCACGAATGGATACGGGGAGAGCCGCGAATGAACGCCAATGAACGCGAATACCACCATCTCGATTAGCGTTAATTCGCGTCCATTCGCGGATAAGACAGAATGAACACAAAGGATTGTTTTGATTCGCGGTCGCGGGAAATGGAGAGAATGATGTTAAAGTTGGTAGTATTCATTCCCGAGACGCATCTGGAAGCCGTGAAGGAGGCGTTATTCGCGGCGGGGGCGGGCAGGCAGGGCAACTACGACTGCTGCTGCTGGCAGGTGCGCGGCGAGGGGCAGTTCCGTCCGCTCGAGGGCAGCCGGCCGTTTACCGGCACGCAAGGCGCCGTCACGCGCGTGGCCGAGTACCGCGTCGAGATGCTCTGCCCCGCGGAGCGGCGTGAAGCAGTGACGGCCGCCCTGCGGCGCGCCCACCCCTACGAGGAGCCCGCATTCGACTTCACGGCCATCATCATACCGGAGTCTTGCAGGGGGCGCCGGGCTCGTCGATGACGAAGCGGGGCAACACTAGTCCGCCGACACGCCGGGCGAGTTCGCGCGCGAGGCGGCGGGCCTTGGCGATGGGTGTTCGGAAGTGGAGCGTGCCTGTAACCGGATCGCAGACAAAGACGTAGTAGGGCCGCACCCGGATGCGTTGCAGGCCGCGGCAGAGCGCTTCGAGCGCCTCGACTGTGTCGTTGACCCCTTCCAGCAGGACACTCTGGTTGGAGACTGGGATACCGGCCTCGACCAGCCGCGCGCAGGCGGCGGCGCTTTCCGGCGTAATCTCATCGGCATGGTTGAACTGGGTGTTGACCCACACCTTGCCGGTACGTCCGAGGGCGCGGGCGAGTCCGGGGGTCACGCGCATGGGCATGACGCACGGTACACGCGTGCCGATGCGCACGGCATCGAGCTGGGGCAGACGAGCCAGGGTCTCGACCCAGCGCAGGATGCGGGTATCGGTGAGCAGCAGCGGGTCGCCCCCCGAGAGGATCGCCTCATGCACGCCGGGATGGGCCTGCAGGTAATCCGTAACAGCCTTGAAACCGGCCGCCGTGGCGGGCAGGACGTCGGTCGAGTCGAGGCGGTTCTTGCGTGTGCAGTGGCGGCAGCGGGTAGCGCAGGTGCGCGAGACCATCAGCAGCACACGGTCGGGGAAGCGATGCACAAGACCCGGCAGCGGGGAGAGCGTCTCCTCATCGAAGGGATCCTCGCGGGCATCCGAGCAGAGGCGCATCATCTCGCGGCCGTCTGGCAGACACTGCCGCAGGATGGGATCGCGGGGATTGCTCCAGTCGGCAAGCGAGAGGTAGTAGGGGGTCACCACCGCCGGGTAGCGCAGCGACGCCCGCAGGGCACTCTCGTCCTTCAGCAGATCGAGACGCGCCAGGTCAACTGCCGAGAGGCCGTTGCGCCGCTGCCAGGCGGCATCCTCCCACTGGCGGCTGTTGCGGCGGCTGGCCTCGATCCACGCCTTCAGGGCGTCGACCGAGGCAAACCGTCCGGCGACATGGCGGCTAGGCCTTGGCATCGGCGAGCAACCACTCGATGACCTTGTCGTTGAGCAGATCCCTGCGCACCAGCACCATGCCATCGCCCCCCTCGAGACGCTCGCGCATCTGTTTGGGCGTGATCTTCTCCGGACCGCGCGTGGAGAGGTATTCGGCCATCATGGCGATATGACTGCTGACCTCCTCCTCGCTCACCTCGATCTTCTCGGCATCGGCGATGGCCTTGAGGATATAGTTGAGCTGCACCTGGCTTTTGGCGGCGGAGGCGGAGTTGCTGAGAATCGCCTCGCGGTTCTTCTCGATGAACTCGGAGTCTTCCGCGCTCTGGCCCATCTCGTTGAGCATGTGGCGCAGGACGCGGCGGGTCTCGGCGGCGACGACCGACTGCGGCAGCGGGAACTCGCACTTCTTGAGGAGGTACTCGGTGAGCTCATGACGCTGGCGGCGATTCTCCGCCTGCTCCGCGCGATCCTGCAGATTCTCGCGAACCCGCTCGCGGAGTGCCTCCAGCGACTCGAAGCCCGTCATCTGGAGCAGCATCTCGTCCGTAGGCGGCACGCCGCGGCTAACGGCCTTGACAGTGATGGTGTACTGCGCCTTGACGCCGCGAAGGGCCTCGTTGGCGAAGTCCTTGGGGAACTTAACGTCGAGCTCACGCGTGTCGTTGACCGCGAGTCCCACAAGCACGCCGTTAATGCCGGGGACGAACTCCGGCTCGGCGGCCTGCATCCAGAAATCGGTGCCTTCCGCGAAGCGGCCGCTGTCGGCGACGGCCTCGGCCAGCGGCTTGCCGCCGCTGGTGGCGGTGTAGTCGATCCGCACCATGTCGCCCTCGGCGACCGGCGTATCCGTCGCCTCGTAGCGCGTCAGACTGTTGCGCAGGGTTGCCATGCTCTGGTCGACGCCGGCCTCGTCGACGGAGACCGTGTTGATCTTGATGGGCAGCTTCTGGTACTTCGGCAGCTTGAACTCCGGGGCGACATCGACGGTCAGGACGAACGAGATGCCCGTGCCGGGCGAGAAGAGCACGTCCGAGACATCGACGATATTGGCGACGTCGAGCTTCTGCTCCTCGACGGCCTGGCGGTAGAAGCGCGCGATCAGTTGCTGGCGGACATCCTCGTCCATCTCGCGCTGGTAGCGGCGCGTGATGACATCCAGCGGGGCCTTGCCGGGGCGGAAGCCGGGCACGCGGCCATGCTTGACATACTCCCTGGTGATCTTCTCGTAGTCGGGGCGGGTCTCTTCCGGCCCGGCGTTGATGATCAGCTTGAGGCGGCAGTCGCCTGCCTTCTGGGTCTCGACTTTCATGATTGCGTTATTCCTTGATGCCCATGAGGAACTCCGCATTGCTGCGGGTACTCTTCAGGCGCTTGATCACCAGTTCCATGCACTCGACCGGGGGTACGCCGTTCAGCGCCCGGCGCAGGATCCAGGTGCGGTTCAGTTCGTCCGGATGCAGAAGGAGCTCCTCCTTGCGCGTGCCGGACTTCTCGATATTGATGGCCGGGAAGATGCGCTTGTCGACCAATGCGCGGTCGAGGCAGAGCTCCATGTTACCAGTGCCCTTGAACTCCTCGAAGATAACCTCGTCCATGCGGCTGCCGGTATCGACCAGCGCGGTGGCGATGATCGTGAGGCTGCCGCCGTTCTCGATGTTGCGGGCCGCGCCGAAGAAGCGCTTGGGCTTGTGCAGAGCGTTGGCGTCGACGCCGCCCGAGAGGATCTTGCCGCTATGGGGCTGCAGGGTGTTATAGGCGCGCGCCAGGCGCGTGATGCTATCGAGCAGGATGCAGACGTCACGCCCATTCTCGACCATGCGCTTGGCCATCTCGATAACCATCTCGGCCACCTGCACGTGGCGTTCGGGAGCCTCGTCGAAGGTCGAGCTTAGCACCTCGGCCTTGGTCGTGCGCTGCATGTCGGTGACCTCCTCGGGCCGCTCGTCGATCAGCAGGACGATCAGGTGTACATCGGGGTGGTTCGTGGAGATGGAGTTGGCGATCTTCTGCAGCAGCACGGTCTTGCCCGTGCGCGGCGGCGCGACGATAAGCCCGCGCTGCCCCATGCCGATGGGCGTGAAGATGTCCATTACACGCATGGAGATCTCTTCCGGGGTGACCTCGAGGTTGAGGCGCTGGTCGGGGAAGAGCGGCGTCAGGTTCTCGAAGGGCACACTGCGGCGCGCCTCGGAGGCGGGCTTGCCGTTGATCGTGTCGACCCGCGCCAGGGCGAAGAACTTCTCCTTGCCGCGCTCGTTGCGCTCGCCACGCTCGCGCGGATCGCGGATCACGCCCTCCACAAAATCGCCCGTGCGCAAGCCGAAGCGGCGCACCGAGGCGGGAGCGACGTAGACATCCTCCGGGCAGGGCAGATAGCTGGCACGCGGCGAGCGCAGGAATCCGAACCCATCCGAGAGGATCTCCAGCACGCCATGCGTGTGGATCGCGCCGCCACGCCGCATGTAATTGCGCATGAACTCGACGATCAGCTCGTGCTTGCGCAGCGAGGCGATCTCTTCCGTGTTCAACTGACCCTCGAGCATGGCGTGCAGCTCGGGCAGTTCCTTTTTCTGCAGATCGGCCAGATGCAGGGGCGGCAAATCCTCGCGCGGGGTGTTATCGACCTCAGGCGGCGTAGTATCGGAGGCATCGTCCTGCTGCGCGGAGCGGCTTGACGATGTGCGGCGATCCTGGCTGCGCCGATCCGTGCGGCGGCCGCGGTTACGGGAATAGCGGTTCCAGCGTTCACCGCGTGCAGGGCGGGTGCCCTCGTTCTCGCGCGCAGGTCGCGAGTCGGCGTTCGCCTGTCCGGCGGCAGTGGCCGAGCGGGACGCGGTGGAAGCGTCAGTGTTCTCGTCGTTCATGTCTTCTTCTCCAGCAATGCCTGAAACAGCCGTGCGGCCGCTTCCTGCAAAGCTTCAACCGTTCCATTGTTCCAAATCACGTAATCAGCGCACCGGGCCTTCTCGGCGCAGGACATCTGCGCCGCGAGACGCCGGCGGGCCTCGGCGGCATCCAGGCCGCGCTGCCCGAGGCGCCGGATCTGCTCATCCGCATCGCACACAATGGCGATGACGGCATCCCATTCCGCCGTGTCCCAGCCCACCTCGAAGAGCAGGGGGATGACCACTGCCCGGAAGCGGATGCCGGACGCTACCGGCTCCTTCAGCCAGGCCTTGATCCGTTGCCGGACCAGCGGATGCACCACGCCGTTCAGCACCGCCAGCGCCGCCGGATCCCGGAATACCAGCCGGCCAAGCGCTGCCCGGTCCACGGCACCGTCGGTCTGGATAACCGACGGGCCGAAGGCCATGCGGATCGGATCAACGACCGCCCCGCCGGGAGCCTGGAGCGCGTGCGCGACATCATCGGCGTCGAGCACACACCCACCCCACTGCGGCAGCCAGGCGGCCACCGTGCTCTTACCACAGGCAATACCGCCTGTGATGGCAAATTGCTTAATGTTCTCGCACATCGGGGATAGTTCCGCCCCACCGAACTGCCATAGCCTGCAAGCTACAACGGTCCCGCTAACTGTATGGGAGACCGCGCGATACTATTGCAGGAGTTCACAGACCGCAGATGCGGTGCGGGAGGTGCTGGTCGTCCGCTGCACCGTCCTCAAGACGGGGCACGGATCGATTCCATATTGCCCAACAAACCTACCGGGCCCCTTTGACACCGGATTCAAACGGCCACGCCGGCGGCGAGCCGCAATAGCCCGCCGCCCCAGACTCACGCCTTTTTACGGCGTCGCCGTCTCAACTGCTGCCGTCTCAATCGCCGACGGCGCCACATCCACCTGCGTCTTCAGGGAGCGTCCGGCCGGATC
>JAAYLN010000315.1 GCA_012521875.1 Lentisphaerota bacterium
CTTCATTCGGCTTTCCATTCCTCTTCCATAGTGCCAACACTCGGTACGAGTGGATGGCTAGTCCTTACCCGGCGGGGACTTGCACCCCGCAAGAAGCGCCGAGCTTCGCTTGGCGCACTACCGACAAGGCTCGCGACAAGGCAGGGGCTGTGGTTACCAGTTCTCCCAGTTCTCCCTGCGCACCCCCTGTCGCTAGCCGATTACGCCGGTCGGGGTTGCTAACAGGCCTGACTTGGCTATAATTGGCTGCATGACAAACACAGCCTTCAACGGACTCGGACTCCATCTCGGCAACCTGTCCCGCCTCTCGGCGGCGGAGACGCGCTCGATCTCGGCCGAAAATCCCACCGGCGCCAGGGGACAGGGCGGGCGGCATGTTGACCCCGACCACGGCCCCTCGCGCGACCTCGGTACCGGCTGGAAGGTGCGGCCGTGCGTCATGGTGGAACCAGGCGAGACGCTTACGCTGGCGGATGTGGACGGCCCCGGCGCCATCCAGCAGATCTGGATGACCCCCGGCAGCTGCTACCGCTTCCTCATTCTGCGCTTCTACTGGGATGGCGAGGAGACCCCCTCGGTCGAGGTGCCGGTCGGCGACTTCTTCGCCAGCGCCTACGCGAGCCTCACCAACTTCCGCCCCGTCGTCTCGCTGCCGGTCTGCGTGAATCCCGGCAGCGCCTTCAACTGCTACTGGGAGATGCCGTTCCGCAAACACTGCCGGATCACCGCCGAGAACATCGGCTTCGAGCCGATGTCGCTCTACTACCAGATCAACTGCACGCTCACCGCCGTGCCTGACGACGCGGCCTATTTCCACGCGCAGTTCCGCCGGACGAATCCGCTGCCTTACAAGGACGTCTACACGATCCTCGACGGCGTGCGCGGGGAGGGGCACTACGTCGGCACCTACATGGCCTGGCAGATGAACAACAACGGCTGGTGGGGCGAGGGCGAGATCAAGTTCTACCTGGATGGCGACCTGCCCGGCGGCGTGGTGGGCCGCAACGTCAGGGAGCACGGCGGCGACTGCTTCCCCACCATCTGCGGCACGGGCACCGAGGACTACTTCGGCGGCTCGTACAACTTCGAGGACAGGGCCGCCGGGACCTACCGCGAGTTCACGACCCCCTACTCCGGCGTGCCGCACGTCGTCCGGCCGGACGGCTGCTACCAGGCCAACACCCGCTTCAGCCTCTACCGCTGGCACATCATGGATCCGGTGCGCTTCAGGCAGGATCTGGGCGTAACCATCCAGTCGCTCGGCTGGCGCACCGGCGGACGCTACCTGCCCAACCAGGACGACATGGCCTCGACCGCCTTCTGGTACCAGACCGAGCCGCACGCGCCGTTCCCGGCACTGCCCGACCGCGACGGGCTGGAGATCATCTGACAGGTGCGATTCAACTTTGTTGAATCGCACCGAATTCAGAATTCAGAATCCAGCATCCAGAATATTGCACGGCAGCAATTTGCGCGTTTTATCGCCCATCAAAGATGTGGTCTCGATTGTACGGACACTAAAGGAGATGCGAAAGGATGCGAATTTCCTTCTGAATTCTGGATGCCTTGCTGGATTCTGGGTGCGCATCCACTATTGTGGAGCGCACTCTCTGACAACATTCCATGCGCCGCCTGCTTGACATGCAGGCAGCGCATTCATATAATGCCTGCATGAAGAAGCGCAGTATTCAATATACCCTACGCAACGTGCCGGAACGAACGGATGCCCGCTTGCGCGAAGCGGCGTCCGCATACGGAATCAGTTTGAACGAGGCCGCGCTCACGGCGCTCCTGCGCGGTCTGGGAGTGGAGGCGGATGCTGTGGAGTATAATGACCTTGATGGCCTGATCGGAAGCTGGATTCCGGATCCCGCCTGTGATCAGGCGTTGGAGGACATGGATAAGGTGGATTCGGAGTTGTGGGCATGAGGATCGCGATCGACACGAATCGCTACCGAGACTTCTGCGAGGGACGGGACGATGCCGTGAGTTGTCTACGGCGGGCATCTCAAATCTGCATGCCATTTTGCGTGCTCGCGGAATTGCGGGCGGGCTTCGCCTGCGGTACGCTGGCGCGCCGGAATGAGGGAGCGCTGTCCATTTTCCTCAACAGCCCCCGCGTCAAGATGCTGTTTGCCGATGAACAGACCACTTTTCACTATGCGCGCATCTTTCGGCAATTACGCGAGCAAGGCACGCCGATACCGACCAACGACATCTGGATAGCCGCTCTGGTACAGCAGCACAATCTTCTGCTTTTCTCCCGCGATGCGCACTTCGATGCCCTGCCGCAACTGGGCCGCGTGTAATGAAAGCGTAGTGAAGCTTTCCCTACACCATCTACTACGCCTTGGAAGAGGACACGGTGATTGTTTGGCGAGTGCTCGACCTGAGGCAGGATCCTGCCCGTATCCGGCTTGCATTGAGAAAGAGGAGAACAACATCCTGATGAGTGGGCAAAACAACTGTCTGAGACACTACCAGCTACCCCATCTTTAGCTTTCGACAAAGCGTAGGGACAAAGTGCGGGGACGAAGCGTAGCCGGCAAAGCGTGGAGACAAAGTGCGGGGACAAAGTGTTAGCGTGCAGCACCCACTCTACACCCTCTCTTAAACTTAATCGGCACGCTTCATCTACCCGCTTACTCCCCCACTTCGCGTCTATCCGCGTCCATTCGCGGGGCCATTTCACTGCGGCTCGCCGGTCTCGCCGCTTGGCGGCCTGACGGGGACGGCTCGCCCTACCTTTCGGTTGCTGTACCGTGAACTTACCCCGTGGTGGTGGGCTGGAGGGTTCGGTACAGGCGGCAGCGAATGTGAACGGAAAAGCCGGAACGCTGGAGCCCGCCGTCCCCGGCGCTGCCGTTCTCCATCCATACCCCCATCCCTCCATCCCTCCATCCCTCCATCCATGCGCTGTCTGTGCCGTCTGCTTGATATGCATTCAAGGCCATTATATAATGCCTACATGAAGAAGAGCGGTGTACAGTCGGCAGAGTCTGGGCGCATTCTTGAGAGCACGATTGCCGGTTCCTGGTATCCGGGAAATGCGGCGGCGTTGCGTAATACCATCCTGGGGGCGCTGGCGCGCGTGCCCGGTGCGTCGGAGGAGACACCGCCCAATGTGCTCGTGCTGCCGCATGCCGGCTATGCCTACTCGTTGCCAACCGCCGCCCATGGCATCAAGCTGATTCAGAACGCCCCCTTCACCCGCGTTGTGCTGCTGGCTCCAAGCCACCGCGTCTGGCTGCGTAACGAGGTGGTGGCACCCGCCGCCGCCGGTGTAAGCACACCGCTGGGGCAGGTGGCAATCGACCGCCAGGCCATCGAAACCCTCGCGCAAACCATGCCGCTGGCCTGCAACGACGCGGTACATGCCGCCGAGCACAGCACGCAGATCCTCTACCCGCTGCTGCAGGTTGCGCTTGAAAATTTCAAGCTCGTGCCGCTGATTGTCGGCGAGCTGAACCGCGCCACGCTGGAACGCGCCGCAGCCGCCCTCGCGCGCCTCATGGATTCCCAAACGCTGCTGGTCGTCAGCTCCGACTTCACGCATTATGGCGTGGACTTCGAATACGCGCCCTTCGGCGATGATGCCATGGAGCGCGTCAGGCAGGTCGACATGGGCGCCTGTGACCTGATCCGCAAGCAGGATCTGGATGGCTTTCTGGAGTATGTGCAGCGTGAACGGACCACAATCTGCGGCCGCCACCCGCTGGCCCTCATGCTTCAGCTTCTGCCGCCGCGCACGCGCATCGAGCGGCTTCACTATGCCACCTCGTCCGACGACTCGGGCGATCAATCGCGCTTTGTGTGCTACCTCAGCATGGCGGGATGGGCCGAGTGGCCGGCGTCTTCGGTGGAGCCGACTGCCGCAGCCTATGGCGACTACCTGACTGCCGACGAGAAGCGCGCCCTGCTGCAGATGGCGCGCAAGTCGATCCGCCATGTTCTCGCCACCCGCAAGCCGCTGCCGCCCGACGCCTTCGCGCCGGAGGCGACCGAGAGCCTGCGGCGTCCGTCGGGCTGCTTTGTCACGCTCAAGCTCAAGCCCCGCGACGAGCTGCGGGGGTGCATCGGCGAGATCGAGGCGCGCCGGCCGCTCTACCAGGCCGTGACGGCGCTCGCGGTACAGTCGGCCTTTGCCGATCCGCGCTTCTATCCCCTGCGGGCGGATGAGTACGAGGCGATCACCATCGAAATCTCGGTGCTGACGCCCAGGCGGGCGGTCGATTCCTGGCGCGAGATCGAGATCGGACGCCACGGCATGACGCTTGAAAAGCGCGGCCATGCGGCGGTCTTCCTACCGCAGGTGGCACCGGAACAGGGCTGGACGCTGGAGGAGACCCTGACGCATCTCGCCTTCAAGGCCGGGCTGGGATCCGACGACTGGAAGTCCGGTGCCTCGTTCACCGTGTTCGAGGCGATTGTTTTCGGGGAAAACGAGGGAGTGAAATAGTGAATCAAGCCGCAAACCTGCAACGCACGATGAACTTGCGCAAGACGAGCGAGGAGACGCATCCCATTCCGGTCACGACGCCCGAGGCGGTCGGGATTCCGTCCGAGGCCGTGTCGCGCTTCCTGTCGCGGCTGGAGGCCAAGAACCTCTGCATGCACAGCGTGCTGATGCTCCGCCGGGGCGAACTAGCCGTCGAGGCCTACTGGCGTCCCTTCGACGAGCGCAGCCTCCATCGCCTCTACTCCACCAGCAAGAGCATCGTCTCCGTGGCGGTGGGCATGCTGGTGGGCGAGGGACGGGTGAAGGTGGACGATCCCCTCATCAAGTACTTTCCCGAGCGGGCGGCGGAGAATCTGCATCCCTTCGTGGCCGGAGCCACGATCCGCGACCTGCTGATGATGGCCGCACCCCACTTCCACGAGGCCTGCACCTACAAGTTCACGGATCCCGATTGGGCCGAGACCTATTTCAAGACCCCGCCCACGCACCGTGCCGGCCAGATCTTCAGCTACGACACCACCGCCACGGTGATGCTCTGCATCCTCGTCCGGCGCGTCACCGGCAAGGAGTTCCTGGACTACATGCGTCCGCGCCTGCTCGACCCGCTCGGCATCTCCCCCGAGGCCTGGTGCGTCGAGACGCCCTGCGGCCACGCCTGGGGCGGCTCCGGCGTGCTCTTCACCGCGCGCGATCTGGCCAAGTTTGCCCTCTTCTGCATGAACCGTGGCCGCGTGGGCGATGACCAGGTCGTGCCCGAGTCGTACATGGCGGACGCCACATCGCGCCAGATCGACAACATCGTGGCAAACGGCGATTCCGAGCACCAGTTCGGCTATGGCTACCAATTCTGGCGCACGCGCCACAACGGCTTCGCCTGCCGCGGCATGGGCAGCCAGCTTGCCGTCTGCCTGCCGGATCACGACTTCGTCCTAGTCACGCTTGGCGACACGCAGGCGATTCCCTCGGCATGCGCCGCGATCTACGATGCCCTCTGGGAGGAGATCCTGCCCCACCTCAGACAGCAGTCCTCGCTGCCGCCGAACCCCGGGGCGCATGCGGCCCTTCAGTCGCGACTGGCGGGACAGGCCCTGCTGACGGTACCGGGTGCCGCCGAATCGCCTACCGCCGCCCGTGTCCATGGCCGCACCTACGTCATGGGTGAGAATGCGATGGGGATCAGGACGGTGCGCTTCGACTTCGAGGGGCGTGCCGGCAAGTTCATCTACGAGAATGCCACCGGGAAGCACGAGCTGGGCTTCGGCTTCGGTACACACCACGAGCAGCGCTTCCCCGAGACGCACTACTTCGGCGCGCGTATCGGCACGCCCTACGGACAAGGCTACCGATGCCACACCTCCGGAGCGTGGGTGCTGGAAAATTCGCTGGTGGTCATCTGCTACGCGACCGATGCCTATTTCGGTACGCTGAAGATGAACTTCGTCTTCGACGGCCCGGATGTGACAGTGCTGATGGACAAGAATGCCGAGTTCTTCTTCGATGAGTATGTCGGCTTCGCCAGCGGCAGTTGGCAGTAGGGGGCAGTGGCAGGGACGATTATTGCGACCACACAGTGGCTCGCAATTTAGAGGGTAAAAGCGCTGCGCTGCCTACTGCTATCCCCTGTCCCCCGCCTGTACCGAACCACCCCGCCCGCCGCCCCGGCGGAAGCCCACGGTACGGTAACCAAAGGGTAGGGCGAGCCGTCCCCGTCACGCCGCTACGCGGTGTGACCGGCGAGCCGCACAAAGTCGATGAACCGCCAAGACGCCAAGAGCGCCAAGGAAATGTGTTCCGATTAAGGGCTTATCCTCAAATAGGCCTTTCATTTTCTCGCGCTCCCTGATAACCTGTCATCCGACCAAATCAGGAGCATGGACTTATGGCGAGAATACGCACTTGTGAGATTAGTGACGAGTTCTGGGCTCTGGTCGAGCCACTGCTGCCGCAGGGACAGGGATCGTTGCGTCCAGGGTTGCTCATGATGGTCTATTTGATTACATATCCGCTGCCGGAAAAAGTTCCTACTCATCCGCCCAGCGGGTGAAGACGTGGCGCTCGCGGTGCCATGTGAAGTGGGCGCGGCCGCCGCGCCGGCCCGCCGCCCAGGCTGCGGCGGGTGTCGCCTCGGCTACGCCGCTGACCGCCGTTGACGTGACCGTGATGAAGGCCTCGATGCGGCCAAGCAGTGCGGCCTCGTCGGCGGGCAGGCCGCCCAGGTCGCGCGTGATCGCCATGGCCGTGGCCTGGGTGAATCCGTGGCCGGCGCGCCGGAAGGCCAGTATGCGCTCCAGAAGGCGCAGCGCGGCGCGGGTGTCGCCGCCGCCCAGTGTCGTCAGTGCCGCCCGCAGGGTGGTTTCGGGGGCTGTGTTGAGGTTGAGCCGACCCGAACCCTCGACCGTTACCCAGGGCGTCAGGGCAGTGCATGTCGCGGGTGCCAGACCCGGCACGCGTGCCATCTCCGCGACGCAGACGAAGGGACGGTTGGGCGCCTGCCACGGCGCCTCGCGTGTACCGTAGGCGGCGGACTCGTCCAGCGTGTTGTTGCCGGCGGCGCGCGTGTCCTCGTCGCGCCAGTCAACGATGCGCCGTGCCTGCTCTGTGGCCATATCCGCGGGCAGGCCGCCCACCTCGCGGAGCAGGGCGGCCAGTAGCGGCACGGGCGCCTGGTTGAGCGGAATCTTGCCGCTCTCGTCAATCGGCGCCGTGGTGGCACCGGGCTCGTCGCGCCAGCCGTCTCCCGAGACGCGCAATACCCAGCCACCTTCGCGATGCTCCCATGGGTCGGCGGCCCACGCTTCAGTGAGCATATCCCAGCCGTTGGTGTCGGGCACGACATGCCCGGCCAGCCACCGCAGCGCCGCCTGGCGTGTACCTTCACGGACTTCGCGGCGGTAGCGGTTGGCCTCGAGCGCCACGGCCTGCGCGCGGATCCAGCCGCCCAGCGCGAGGGCCAGCATGGAGACCACGGAGACGGTCACGAGCATCAGCAGCAGCATGCTGCCGCTGGTGTCACGGTGCGGTACGCGATAGGCCGGACGGCGGCTCATGGCGTGGCCCTCGTCAGCACGCATGGCCGGGAGATGTGCCTTGCCCCCGGACGCGGCTGCAACCGCACGCGCTGCGGGGCGTTGGTCGCCACGGCCCACTCCGCCGTCCAGGCGTCGTCGCTGTCGCCGGGCACGGGTAGCGCATAGGCCAGTTCCAGCGGCTCGACGGGGGCGAAGCGCGTCACTTGCGGCGGCTCGGTACCGTCACTGTCCGCGCGGCGCAGGATGGCGTCGGGCGCGAGGAGATACTCGACCCTCGCGAGCCGTGGTGACTGCTCCGCGGGCACCTCGAGTGTCCAGAACTGGCAGCGGGCAACCTCGCCGGTGAAGCCGAGGCCGCTCTGGGCGGCGGTGAAGTCGCGCGCGAAGGCGGTGAGGAAGGAGTCGGTCGCCACAAGGCGGCGCGTGCGCGTGACGCCGTGTTCCCAGAGGGCGAAGGCCTGCAGCAGCAGGGTGGCAGCGGCGCCGCCGATCACCAGCAGGATGGCGGTCGCGACGAGGATTTCGACCAGCGAGAAGCCTGCGCGCCGCCTGATCCGGGGAGTCATGGCGCCTCCCCCTCGGGCGCCTCCTGCGGCATCAGAATCAGGAAGCGCTCGCCTGCGGTGGTTAGTTCCGTGCCCGGATCGGTGGCCTCGATGGCGAGGTGCCAGAAATGGCCGGCCCCGCAGGGCTCGGCGGCGGGGGGGATCTCGCGCAAGACGAGGCCGCCGGGTTGGCGTCCGGAGGGCAGGGGATCGGTGATGCCGGCGCGCACGCGTGCCTCGCTGGCGTCCAGCCGCGCGCGGCAGGTGTGCTCGAGGCGCAGGCGCGCCGACATGCGGTCGACGGCACCCAGATGGGTGCGGAAGGTGACCAGCACCGGCACCAGCACCATGGCCAGCAGGGCGCAGGCCAGCAGCGCCTCGATCAGCGAGAAGCCTGCGCGGGCAGGGGTCATGATCCCGGATGGACAAAGGGCTGGCCCGCCTTGCAGAGCGGACACTCCGTCGGTTCCCAGACCTGCGGCGCCATCTCCAGCAGGCTGAAGAGGGGCATGCCGAAGTCGGCCTGGCCGGCACTGCGGTCAACCAGTACCGCGACGGCGACGGGCTTGCCGCCGCCCTCGCGGACAAGGTCAATGGTCTCCTGGACGCGTCCGCCGCGGGTCACGACATCCTCGGCGATGAGGTAGCGGGCGCCGGGCTCGATGGCGAAGCGCCGCATGACCAGCTTGCCGTCCACCTTCTCGGCAAAGATCGAGCGCAGGTCGAGCGCGCGGGCCAGCTCATGGCCGGCGACGATGCCGCCGAGGGCCGGGGCGATGACACAGTCGAGCCCGCCGAGGTCGGCGGCCTCGACCTTCGCGGCCAGCGCGGCGCAGAGGCGCGCGAAGACGCGCGGGTGGCGCTGCAGCAGCGCGCACTGGAAGAAGCGGTCGCTGTGGAGCTTCGAGCGCAGCTCGAAATGGCCGCTCAGCAGGGCGCCGGTGGACTCGAGGTCCTGGAGAATCTCATCAGTCTGCATTTGCTTAAAACGCCTTTCTTATCGAGTAACTTGCAAAACCCTTCGCCGGGCACACGTGGCACGGGCATCCTGCCCGTGTTTCATGGGCGGGACGCCCATGCCACGAGGGGGTTTGCAAGAACCTTTCATCGTTCTGGGTTGGTGATTATCCATGCGGATTAATCAGGAACTCAAGAACTCAAGAAAGGATGCGGGAATGCGCTGCTTCACGATTTCCTGATTTCCTGAGTTCCTGATTCAAAAGACAGCCGGGAATGCCGTATATCCCATTCGCTGTGGTTACACCTTCTGGATGAGGTAGTAGATCGAGGGGAAGTCGCCGCCCAGTGTGAAGCGCAGCTTGCCGTCGGCGATCTGTTCCTCGACCGGGCCGCAGATCAGGCCCTCGCTGTTGATGCCGGAGATCTTGAGGCCGGTGAGCTTGGTGTCGAGCTCGATCTCCGCCTCGATCACCTCGGCGAGAATCGGCGCGTGTCCGCGGCTGTACTGCAGCGTGTGGTTGCTGTTGTAGGTGGCGCCGGAGTTGTCGGCGCGTCCGACGGCGGTTAGCAGGATGTTGTCGCTCGACTCCAGCGGCTCGTCGGTGAGCGAGCTGAAGGCGATGACCGCGAAGTCGCTCAGGCTGCGGATCGTGAGGCCCTTGAGCTTAATTGTTCCCGCGCGTCCCAGGAAACCGTAGGCCGCCTTGGTGCGCGGGGTGTCGATCGTGGCGTAGCGCTCCTTGATGTTGCGGTAGAGCTCGCCAGTGTCGGAGCGCAGTTCCGTGGCCGTCTCGGGCACGATACGCTCGTCGATCTTCAGTTGCCGCTCCGCGATCTCGGGCGCACCGGGCAGGCGCACGCCGATCTTGCTGGTCTCGGCGGCACCATGGAGCGCCGTGCAGTTCCAGCCCCCGATCAGATCCGGTGTGTCGGCATTGCCGGTATGGTCAGCCATCCGCAGGCCGGGTAGCGCCACTTCGAGGGTCCTGGCCGCCTCCTTGACGTCGCCGCGGCGCAGGATGATGGCCGCGTGGTAGAAGAGGCCGAACTTGGCCGGGTCGTTGAAGGTGTCGAAGACCCCGCCCCGGTAGGGGATGCCCGCCAGTGCATCGCTGGTCACCGGGATGGCGATCATGTCGGAGATTTCGCGGTTGTCGTAGCGGTAGGTGTGGATCGCGGTGCCCGACCAGCCCTGCAGCGCCGACACCGCCGCCAGGTTCAGCACGCTCTCGGCGCGCCACTCGTTGGGCCAGGGGTGATCCCATTCGGAGACGAAGAAGGGACGGTCCAGCACGCGCATCATGGTGAGCGAGGGGTACCAGGGGTCGAGCCGTCCGAGCATCGAGTCGGTCATCACCCGCTTCTCGTAGGGCTTCCAGCCCCAGTTGTAGAAGTAGGTGTGGCTGTCCATGAAGGGGAACTGGCGCTGCGACTCCAGCAGGGCGGCACCGCCCACCTGCCAGTTGGTGCCGGTGATGGGAATCCGTACGCCGATCTCCTTCAGGTGATCATACATCTCCGTGTAGTAGGCCTTCATCGTCTCGACGACGAACTCCAGCAGCTCGGCGTCGAGGACCTTGAAGTTGACGGGCAGTTCCGGCTCGGGCAGCTTGCGCTCGCGGCGCCAGGCCAGATAGCGGTTCTCGAGCTGCGTGCGGTAGGGCTCGAAGATTCCGCCCAGCTCGCCGAACATCTCGTTCTCGTTGGCGATCTCGCTCAGCACGATGACGGGGTCGTCCTTGTAGGCGAGGCCCGTGTAGGGGTTGACGTGCGTCCAGATCTGGGTGCAAAACTCCTTCTGCAGCTCGATCAGGCGTGGGTCGAAGTTCGAGTAGGGGCGTGCCGCCGGGCGCAGCTTCTCGGGCTCGGCCACGCCGTCGCCGGTACGGAAGCGGCGGTAGGTGAGGATATCGAGATAGACGTAGATGCCCTCCTGCTTGAGGCAGTGGATCAGGTAGTCGAGCCGGTCCATGCTCTCGGGGTCGAGCTGCCGCGTGTTGTCGAGGCGCTTGCCCTTGGTGAACTGGAAGATGTTGGGGGTGGACCAGTCGCCGTCGAGCTGGTGGAAGCGCACGAGGTTGACGCCGAACTTGGCGAGCCGCCGGGCGACCTTCTCGCTGTAGCTGTGCGAGGGGAAGTTGGCCACGCTGTTGAAGTTGGTGCCCCAGAAGCGCGCCTCGGTGCCGTCCTCGAAGAACATTTTGCCGTCGCGGCACTGCAGGAAGCCGCGCTTGCCGGCGGGCTTCTCATCCGCGAACATGTGGCGGAGGTCGATCGGGGCATCATCCCAGGGGAGGTTGAAAACGATGGTGCGGCGTGAGGCGGTCTGCATGGTGTTTCCCTTCAATGGCGTTACGAAAAACAAGAATCAAAGCCGATGAGCGGGTATTGTAGCGGGAAGCCCCATGAAATGCAAACATCGCAATGCGCACCTTCGTTCCCCCTTGACCTTTCAGCCCGCTCGTCCTAAGCTTTCCTTGCTGTCGGATGACTTGATGAGTGACAAGATGAATGTACCGCATCCTATACCGTACCAGGGAAGCAAGCGCAATCTGGCAAGCGCCATATTGCGTTACTTTCCTGCTACCGTTGAGACCCTGCACGAACCGTTTGCCGGGTCTGCCGCCATCTCGCTAGCGGCTGCCGCAAAGGGAAAGGCGAACTGGTTTCACATCAACGACCTGAACAAGCCCCTGATTGACCTGTGGCAGGAAATTGTCAACTCCAAGATCTCATGTGGATGGGTGCGGAAGTTGCGGTCTATGAGCGCCTGAAAAAGAAGACGGAGGAACTCCAGCAAGACATGCCAGCTTACGTAAAGAAGATCATAGAGCGAAATCTCTGACCTCTCTTAAACTCACTCTTGGCGTCTTGGCGGTTTATCACCTGTGTGTGGCTCGCCGGTCACACCGCGTAGCGGCGTGACGTGGACGGCGCGCCCTACCCTGCGGCTCGCTGTACCGCGAGTTTGTGTCGGCTTGTCGGGCGGGGTGGTTCGGTACAGGCGTCATGAAAGTGAACGGAAAAGCCGGAACGCTGGAGACCGCCGTCCCCGGCGGGACGTTCGCCACCCCATGCGCTCCCCGGTACACTGCGGAGACCGCGGGCTCCATAGCGTATCGGAAGCGAACGGGTAACCGGAACTTTTGCTTGCTCTTGCGCTTTAGACAAAGTGTGGAGACAAGGTGTAGGAGACAAGGTGTGGAGACAAGGTGTGGGAGACAAGGTGTGGGAGACAAGGTGTGGGAGACAAGGTGTGGGAGACAAGGTGTGGGAGACAAGGTGTGGGAGACAAGGTGTGGGGACAAGGTGTGGGAGACAAGGTGTGCTTTACACTCCCATGCGCCTCTGCTTTAGCTTTTTCGAGGACGAGGACGATCCATTCGCATTCTGTTCTCTCTTCATGCGCACCCCCAGTCACTCCCGATTACCAGGGACTCTGCCCGGCGCTTGCATATCCGGAATAGGTGATGTATGATGCGGTAGTCCAACCAAGGGGATAGCGTCATGCTGGCTTTCAATGGATGGCTGTCAACACATCGCAGGATCGCCTGCTGCCTGGGCTTGCTGCTGCTGGCGGGCGGGAGGGCCGTGGCGTTCACGGCCATCGAGGCGGACAATATGCATGCCGGCGTGGAATGGCTGGCGGTGACGCCCGGCGGCACGCCGTGGGCCGTCGTAATGGAGGGGGAGCGCGAGGGCCGGCCGCCGGTCCGCTGGCTTCGCTACTGGGATGGCAAGGCGTTCCGGCAGCCCGAGATCCGCGACTCCGCATATCCGGAGGCACCGGATGCCCCCGGTACCGTCACACCCCATGTCATATCAGGCGATTCTGTCACCGCGCACACGTCGCTCGCCATGGCGCATCGCTGCCCCTTCGCGGGGCGGGATGTCTGTGTCACCAGTGTCACGTTTATCGTCCGGTTTATCGGTGGCGGCGACCGCGACGTCTGGGCCATTGTGAGGCCGTTTCCCGTCGACGTGCCCCATGGGTATCTGATCAGGCTCAACGACCACGGGGCTGGTATTAGTGAAACAGTGCCGATGTCCCACTGGAATTCGGTACGGCCTGCACCCTTTTACGTCGCCGCCGACGGCCGGCTTTTCCACTGGGGGTCGAGTTTCCTGGCGGTCCGCAGCACCAACGGCGTCTGGCGGCGTTCCGCGGCGGTGCTGCCCTACGGTTACGGCCACCCGGACTCACGGGCGCTGGTCTTCGACAGGGGCGGCGACGTCTTGCTCTTTGTCTCGCCGATGCTCTACCGCGTGGATGCCGACTGCGGGGTCACGGGGCAACTCGTGCCCGACACGCCCGTTGCGGTGCGGAATCCCATGGCGCACCGCTGGGGCGACGACCGGATCGTCGCATGGACCGGCGACTATCCGCCCAGGGCACACGCCTTCAACATCGATACGCTCGCACCCGTGCCCTGGCCCGCGTTTCCCGCCGCATGGGATGTCCGCGAATCGCCGGTGTTCGTGTGGCGCGACGGAACGGTCTGGCTGACCAAGTACGCGGATCAGAAAGCGGTCGTGTCCGTGCCGCCCGGCGCCACCAGGGCGCATGAGGTTCCCGGCGTGCCGTTTCCTCACCCGCGCGCCGCGCTAGGACGGGGGGCGACGGCGCTGGAGTGCGCCGACGGAACTCTCTTTTCCGGTTCGGAAGGTGTAATGCTGATTGCGCGGGATCTCACTATCAGGCGGTACGACTGGCGGCATGGGCTGATGGGGCTCTCCACGGATGTCCAGCAGACCCCCGATGGCAGGGTCTGGTTTATCAACAACGGGCGGATCATCTTCTTCGATCCCGCGCGGGAGCCGCGGCGCCTGCCGGGAGGCAGTTGCTGGGAGCTTGTGGCGGAACTCGCCGACGTCGTCGAGATGACGGGCACAAACCATCCGGCACGCACCGGCGGCTTTTTCCGGTATCCCTGCCAGAATGCGGATTTGGACTACGGATGGGAGATTCAGCGCCTGTTTGAGGGGGTGGTGATACCCGTCTCGCTGGCGGGCTCGCCGATTGCGGGCGAGCAGGTCATGCGCATCGAGGAGGATGATGCGGGACGCCTGGTCTTCCTGTCGAGCCAGGTTGCCCGCCCTATCACTGCCGGGGACGGCAAGTTCGGCCTGCGCAGTGAACATGCCCGCCGCTTCCGCTACACGCCGCCGTGCGGCGTCGCCGAGGCAGCGCGGCCACCCGCCACCTGCGGCCGGGAACTCGCCCTGCCGCTCGATTCCGGCGCCGCCTGGCGGCAGCGCATACATCTGGCGCGGGCCGGGGATGGAGCGTGGGAACTTGTTCCGGCGTCACGGACGCCGGTCGCCCGTTTCCGCTTCTTGTCCGCGGGCCGCCAGACGTGCGAGGTGATCGCCTTCGACTATGGCGGGCGGGTGCCGGGGGCGCTCAAGTTCACGGTACAGGCCGAGTTCGATCTCCCCGGAACGCGAAGGCGCGATGACGGTGCGCCCGATACCCCGATTGATGTCAACGCGCACCCGTGGCATCCGCCTGTGCGTGCGGTTCCCTCTTCGTCGGGCGCGAACCTGCGCCTGGTCTGGCGACCGGAAGACGAGACGGAGTGGCGTCCGCTCAATCCCCGCGGCCTGAGCGTTGTCGAGATCGGCCGCGGCGAGCGCACCCTGCTGTTCAGCGCCGAGGAGGACGGAATCTGGCGCGACCCCTCGCCGCTGCGGTTGCGTGTGCGGGTGGCGCTGCCGCTCGACGCCTATCTGGATGCGCTGCAGCAGGATCTGCGTGCCTATCCCCAGCCGGACTGGGCGGTGCGCGCCCTGCGTGAATGCGGCCCCGAGGCCAGGGCGCGGCTCAATGAACTGGACGAGATGGCCGGCCGGCGCAAGCGCATCGAGGAAGCATTGCACCTGCTTGACAGCCGGCAGGGAGGAGGCAGGTGATGAGACGCGCATGCTTGACCGCACTTGTGGTTCTGGTCGCCGCAACGCGCCTACCGGCGGGCACAGCGCCGGTTCCCTGGCCGCCCGGCGGCTCGCCGCCGCTCGTGACGTTCGTGACGGAACGCGACGGCAGTATCTGGGCGCTGAGTTCAAGCGGGGGCTTCGATCCCTTGTATTGCACGGGGGAGTCCTTCCGCCCGCTGGCCGGCGGAAACCCGCCGGGCATGACCTGCCGCGCAACCATTCTGGGCGACGCTGTGCATGGCTACTATCTCCCGCGTTTTGAAAACGAGCCGCCCGTCAAGCGCATCTACCGCCTGATTGATGGCACGGCGCGGCTGCACTGCGAACCGCTGCCCACCGGCCGCAATGTCAACGAGCTGACCGGCAACACCTATGTCGCCCATGACGGCCGTGTCGTCAGTTGGAACGGGCAACGCCTGGCACTGTGGTTCCGCGATGCTTGGACGTTCCATCCCGTCTCAATCCCCGATAGCGCAAGATTGCCCATTGCCATCGAGCACGCCGGCCACATTGTTCTGGTCGGTGCGCAGGAGATCCACGTGATCGATCCCGACGGCGCCGTGACGACCCGCCGTCCAAACTGGTCGGGGACGACGCGGGCTTGTTTCCAGTGGCAGGGCGCCGTCGCGCTTCGCATGGTCGAGGAAGAGGCGGGAGTGGAGGCGTTCGACCTGCTGCGCGGCAACCGCCTGCCGCTGCCGCCGCCGCTGGCCCGCATGGACGAGCCGGCCGGGGCGCTGTTCCGCTCGTCGGCCGGCACGGTGTGGGCACAGACCGCGAAGGCTGTCTACCGGCTGGACGGTAAGGAGCGGCCGGCCCGGTTCGATCTGCCGGCTGCGGACATCAGCATCGAGGCCATCGACGAGGGTGGCAAGGCTGATGCGGACGGTGCTCCACGCTGGAACATCTTTTTCACGGATGCTCTGCGCCCCGGCCTCTGGCGCTGGAACGCCGACGGCACCGAGCAGTGGGACGCGCGCCACGGCATTCCCAAAAGTGCCTGGCAGGTTCGCATCACGGCGGATCGCACGCTCTTGTTTCTTGCCTCGACACCTGACGATGTGAGCCTGTTCCGGCTGCCGCTCGATCCGCCCGTCCCGCCGCCGGAGACCGATCCGCAACGCTGGCACCAGATTGATCTCCACCCCGCCACCCGTCCGATGGAACTGGGGGGAACGGTCGCGTGTATCCCCGCGGAAGCCAAACGGCTACTGCGGTGGGATGGTGCCGCCTGGTCGGAGCAGTCCTGGGCGGACGCTCCGGAGTGGACCACTCAGAACCGGGTGGCGTGGGACGACCGTGGAACGGTCTATTGCCTGTTCAACACCGACGAACGTATTGGTGATCCTCTGGTGGAATTCACGCCCGAGGCGGTGACGCTGGTCAACGACGGCAGCCGTCGCGACTACAACATGCTGGAGGCTCTGCAGCGTTCCGCCGGACGCGGTGCGACACGGTTCATGTACGGGGATGACGTGACCAAGGCCTTGATCACGCCGCAGAGGCATCTCTGGATGGGCTCCACCGACCAGTACGCGGTGCGCCACCATGACGGGACGCTCTGGCTCGAGATCCCTTGCGGCGGCGTCTTCAAGGAACTGTCCTGGAACCCGCGCGACGGCGTTGTCCTGCATCTTCACAATGGAGAGACGCGCGTTTACCGCAATGGGCTTTTCGAGATCCTCACCGGTCCGACCAACGCGATGCTGCTGCGGCCGTTACCGGAAGTGATCCGTTCCGCCGTGTCGCTGCCGCCCGGCGAGCTGGCACAAACGCCGCTGGCCGGCCGTGCGGTCCACAAGCACTTCGCCGACGCCGCGGGCAACCTCTGGTTCTGGCTACGGCAGAAAGACCGGGTCTGTATCCTCAAACTGGACGACCTGCGCCTGACCGCGGGTGCCGATCCGCTCGACACGCAGCCGGATTGCCTGAAAATTACGGCTTCCGCCATGCCGGCTCCGGATAAGCTGGGCTACGCATACCGGCTTGATGGCGCGGACGAGTGGATACCGCTGCCGACGCCGCGGGGCGCGCCCGCGCGCCTGCGGTTCCCGCAAAGCGGCGTACACACCTGCGAGGTCGCGGCCGTGGTGTACGGAGTCCGGCTGCCGCGGACGGTGACGTTCACGCATACCGTCAGCGTGACCCCGCCGGATACAAGACTGCTGGTGCGGCAAGATGAGATGCCGCAGATTGTGACGGAGACCGACTGGCGTCCGCCGGTAGAGGCGGTACCGTCCGCGTTCGCCAGTCGCAGCGTTTGCCGGGTGGTCTGGCGCGAAGCCAGCTCGGACAATCCGTGGCGTCCGTTGCCGGCCAGCGGACGCTTCCCGCTAAACCTGCTCGCGACCAACGGCCTCTATCACATGGAATTCGCCGCCCGCGAGGAGAACATCCAGATCGACCCGTCGCCGGTGCGGCTGTCGTTCCGCCTTGCGCTGGATGACGAGGGGATGCTGCTGCTTGCGCTCGACAATCTGGCGTCCGGTGATCCCGAGGCACGCCTCCGGGGCGGGAAGCGGCTAATCGAGAATGGCGCGCGCTGGCGGCCGCTGCTGAACCGGATGCTGGAGCAGTCGCATAACGCGCGGGCAACCCTTGACACCCTCTCGCAACTGAACGACGAATTGCGCAAGCAGGGATTTTAGGGCGTGATTTTACAGGGACACGAGGGGAGAGGGGAGAGATTTGATTTTAGATTTGTGATTTGTGATTTGTGATTGGGGATGCTCCGCGCTGGATCATGCGCGATGCGGAGGCTGCGACTGGGGTTTAGCTACGGATGACGCGGATGTCCTGCTTCGCAGGCGTATGTGTTGCGAAAGGCTTCGCGCTGGATTATGCGTGGTGCGGATGCTGCGGGGAAGTCTCTCACGGAGGCACGGAGGCGCAGAGAGGGGCTCCGCGCTGAATCATGCGCGATGCTCTATCTCGCTGGTTGATCATACGACTCAGTCGTATGATCGAGGAGTGTAAAAGTGTGGTGATAGACGCGGCGTCGCCGCCGCGTGAAGATGGGGTTGAGGAGAAGGCCGCAGGGTAAGACTGCAAGCCCACAACTGCAAGGCATCCCCCATCGCACTGGTTTTGGCGGCCGCAGGCGGCGAGAAAAAAGCGCGCGGAGCCGCGCGCAGTCAATATCTTCATCCGGCGCCACGGCGGCGGGCGGGGCGGTTTCGCGTGTATTCGTGCATTGGCGGATAACCTTGGCGCTCTTGGCGTCTTGGCGGTTTATCACCTGTGTGCGGCTCGCCGGTCACGCGCGTAGCGACGTGACGGGGACCATACTTCGCCAAGGCTACGTATGACAGGCGGCTCGCCCTACCTTCCGTTTGCTGTACCGTGAGCTTATGCTGGGGCGGCGGGCGGGGTGGTTCGGTACAGGCGCCATGAAAGTGAACGGGAAAGCCGGAACGCTGGAGACCGCCGTCCCCGGCGGGACGTTCGCCACCCCATGCGCTCCCCAGTACACCGCGGAGACCGCGGGATCCAAAGCGCATCTGAAGCGAACGGAAAGCCACTGCCAAATCACAAATCACAAATCCCCTTGGCGCTCTTGGCGTCTTGGCGGTTTAACACCAACGGGGGCTTCGGTACAGGCGCCAGCCAAAACTTTAGAACTCTAGAACTCCCGAACTTTAGAACTTCCCCGCCCCCCTCACCCCGGTATGTCGCCGACGCCGGGGAGTACGCCGTCGGGCTGGTAGGCGAAGCGGCGCATCTCGCGCTCGTTGGTGACGCCGCTCATCACCAGGATCGTGGTGATCTCGGACTCGATACCCGCGATGATGTCGGTGTCCATGCGGTCGCCGACGATCACCGTCTCCTCGCGCCGCACGCCGAGCTTCTTGAGGGCATGGCGCATGATCAGGGGATTGGGCTTGCCGACGTAGTAGGCCTTGGCGTTGGTCGCCAGCTCGATTGGTGCCATCAGCGCGCCGGTGGCCGGCACCAGCCCCTCCTCCACCGGGCCGGTGACGTCCGGGTTGGTGCCGATGAGCTTGGCGCCGTTGAGCACGTGGCGGATGGCGCGCACAATGCGCGCATAGGTGTACTCGGGCGTCTCGCCGACCACCACGTAGTCGGGATCGTTGTCGTTCATCGAGTAGCCGGCATCGTAGAGGGCGTGGATCAGGCCGGGCTGGCCGATCACGTAGGCCGAGCCGCCCGCCTTCTGCGAGGCCAGGAACGAGGCGGTCGCCAGCGCGCTGGTATAGAAGTGGTGCTCGTCGACATCAATGCCGAGGCGTCTCAGCTTCTCTTGCAGTTCCCGCGGCGTGCGCTCGCTGCTGTTGGTCAGGAAGAGGAACTCCTTGTTCTCGCGGTAGAGCCACTCGACAAACTCGGTCGCGCCGGGCAGCAGGCGGTTGCCGTGGTAGATCACGCCATCCATGTCGCAGACGAAGGCGCGTTTGGAGCGTATGGATTCAATTATCTGGTTCATCGCTAGGTTCCTGTAGTGCGCCACGGATGGCGGTGGCCACATGGCGCAGGTTGTCCGGCCACACCTCGGCCAGCGGGTCGAGCGTGGCGACGCGCGCGTCCAGGTGGCGCGCCAGCGTGCGTACGGGGCCGGGGTTTGAATGCGGGTCGGTGAAGAGCACCCGCACGCGGTCGGCACGGGCCGATTCGATGAGGCGGGCCAGTTGCCGGGCCGATGGCTCGCGGCCATCCTGCTCTACGGCCTGCTGGTGCAAACCGAAGGCCTTGGCAAAGTAGGCCCACG
Source organism: Lentisphaerota bacterium (assembly GCA_012521875.1). Taxonomy (GTDB): domain Bacteria; phylum Verrucomicrobiota; class Kiritimatiellia; order RFP12; family JAAYLN01; genus JAAYLN01. Next base: position 19,657 of record JAAYLN010000315.1, read on the forward strand.
AGAGATGGTAGACCCAGAAGGTCTTGCCGGCCACGGGTGCCAGCGTCCCGGTCAGTTCGCGTTCCAACTGTATCAGCTTATCCGTCAGTTCCGCCAGCGCGGCGGCGAGCCGCGCCTCCTCGGCGGGCAGGAGCGACTGCAGCACGCGGCAGGTGTTGGTGGCCATTTGCAGCATGCCGCGCGGCGCAAGCCAGATGTGCGGATCGGTGCCATCGTGTACGGCGCCGCATGTCTCGTGTTTCTCCGCCGCAGCGCTGTGATCGTGCCCCGCGTGGGCGTGTCCGCCGAGGCGTGGTATGCCCTGATCGACCGCAAACGACTTCAGATCCGGGCAGGCGCCGCGCGCCTTGGCCAGCAGCGTGCCCTCGAAGGGGAGGCCGATCGTCAGCCAACCCTGTGCCCGGGCCAGGCGTGCCATCTGGCGGCCCGAGGGCTCGAAGGTGTGCGGATCCTGACCCGGCGCCACCATCAGCTCCACCTGTACCGCGTCACCGGCCAGTGTCTGCACCAGCCAGCGCTGCGGCGGGATGGTGACGAAAAGGAGCGGCCCGGGAGCCGCTCCCGCCGTCAGCAGCGCGCCGAGCAGCAGGGCCGGCGTAAGGAGGCTATGCAAGCGTAAGCGCATGCGTTGGATGGCGGCGGCTACTCCGCCAGCCGGCTGGCAAGGGTCAGGGTGAAGGCGTGGGGATCACGCGGTTGCGAGCCCTCGGCCACCAGCGCCAGATCGTAGAGCAGTTCGGCCTGCTTGGCGAACTCCTCGCTGTCACGCTCCGTCTCGAATCGTTCCAGCAGGCGCTTGAGGAGCGGATGCGACGGGTTGAGTTCAAGCACGCGCCGCGTCTTGGGCACCTCCTGTCCCATGGCCTGCATCATGCGGCGCATCGACGGATTCATCGCGGCCTCGTCGGCCACCAGACAACTGGCGGAATCGGTGAGGCGGTTGCTGAGGCGCACCTCCTTGATGTCGTCCGTCAGCCGGGCGTGGATGAAGTCCAGCAGGGGACGGAACTGCTGCTCGTCGTCCTTCAGCTTCTCCTTGGCCTGCGACTTCTCCTCTTCCGTGCCCAGCTCGATCTCGCCCTGGTCGATGGCGCGGAACTTGCAGCCGTCATACTCGCCCAGTGCATCGATGATCCACTCGTCGATCGGATCAACGAAGAAAAGCACGTCGAGCTCCCGCTTGCGGAAGGCCTCGACATGCGGGTTGCCGCGGGCGTTGGCCAGCGTCTCGGCCTTCAGGTAGTAGATCTCCTGCTGGGTGGACGGCATGGCGTTGCGGTACTGGCGCAGGGAGATGAGGCCGTCATCCGCCGTGCGATCCGAGGCGAAGAGCATCAGCTCCTTGAGCTTGTCGCCGTTCTCGTAGTCGAAATGCAGACCCTCCTTGAGCACGCGCCCGAAGCCGCGGAAGAAGTCGGTGTAGGCCTTCAGGTCGTCGCGCTTGAGGGCCTCGAGCTCCGAGAGGATGCGTCCGACCAGATTCTTGCGGATCTTGCTGATGATCACGTCGTCCTGCAGCATCTCGCGCGAGACGTTGAGGGGCAGGTCGCTCGAGTCGACGACACCCTTCACAAAGCGCAGATAGGGCGGGAGGAGTTCCTCGAAGTCCGAGCCGATGAAGACGTTGCGCACGTAGAGCTGCAGCCCGTGCTTGCGGTCCGGCATGAAGAGGTCGAAGGTCGGCTTCTGCGGCAGGAAGAGCAGCGCGCGGAACTCGAGCTGGCCCTCGGCGGCGTAGTGGATCGTGCGCAGGGGGTCGCTGAAGTCGTGCGTGAGGTGCTTGTAGAACTCGGCATACTCCTCGGGCTTGATGCCGCTCTTGTCGCGGCGCCAGAGCGCGCGCATCGTGTTGAGCGGTTCGGAGTCCGGATCGATCTCCTTGCCGTCGACCGCCAGGCGGATGGGGTAGGCGATGAAGTCGGAGTAGCGCTTGACGAGCGACTTGATCTGCCACTCCTCGATCAGGTGCTCATGCTCCGGCATGATGTCGAGGGTGATCGTGGTGCCCGGCGTCGCGCGGTCGGAGGCGCCGATGGTGTAGCCGTCCTTGCCGTCCGACTGCCAGCGCACGGCCGTCTGGTCCGCGCCGCGGCGCAGGGTGTCGACGGTGACGGTGCTTGCGACCATGAAGGCGGCATAGAAGCCCACCCCGAACTGCCCGATCATGTCCGGCGCACTGGTGCCGCCGCCCGACTTCAGCGAGTCGAGAAAGGCCTGGGTGCCCGAGCGGGCGATCATGCCCAGGTTCGACTCCGCCTCCTCGGCGGTCATGCCGATGCCGTTGTCGCTGATCTGCAGCTTGCGGCTGGCCTTGTCGGCGACGATATTGATCTCCCACGCGGGCGAGTCGGCGATGATCGTCTTGTCCGTCAGGCCCAGATACTGGGCGCGCTCGATGGCGTCGGAGGCGTTGGAGATCAGCTCGCGCAGGAAGATCTCCTTCTTGGAGTAGAGCGAGTGGACGACGAGATCGAGCATCTCGCTGACCTCGGCCTTGAAAGCATACTTCTTGGTCTTCATGTTCAAAAGTATATCCCCGGTGATGGTTAAGTCAAGTGCGGCAATCGGTTGGTGACAGGGGAGCGCATGGAGCGGGCGGTAGCGATCCCCACTTTGTCGCGAGCTTTGTCGGATACTTTGTCGAAAGCAAAAGATTAAGCGGGTGGATGAAGTGTGCCGTTTAAGAGTGTTGCTTGAGCACGCGGTGTATGGTGTGCTAAAGTTTCTACACGGTGCCGCGCGGGGTGCATCCACCGATGCGCGCGTCCACCAGCCGGCGTTCCGGATGCGGGGCGTGACGGCTTGTTTGGGGTTTTCGGCCACGGTGCGTTCTCTTATCTTCCACGTTGTTCATGGACGAGTTGTTTGACATCTTCAACGACCCTTATATCCTCCAAGGCCTCACACTGCTGGTGCTCGGGATGTTGCTGATCAGGCTCGGCGAGCGGAAATGACGCTGACATGACAAGCCTGTGTGATCCCCTCTTCTAATCTGCGCTAATCTGCGCAAATCTGCGGTTAGAGAAATCACCCCATTGCGGCTCGCCGGTCACACCGCGTAGCGGCGTGACATGGACGGCTCGCCCTAACTTCCGGTTGCTGTACCGCGAGCTTGTGCCGGGGCGGCGGGCGGGGTGCTTCGGTACAGGTGCCAGCCCAAACTTTAGAACTTTAGAACTCCCGAACTTTTAGAACTTCTTTTACCCTCCTCTGCGATACAACTGAGTTGTGTCGCAAACTGTTCTCTCCCACGACCCCCGCGCCTTCCCGGCTTCGCGCCGTCGCGTGCGCTTTCCCTGCCGCTTTCGACGAAGGCGACAAAGTCACCGACAAAGCCCGCGACAAAGTTGATGGCAAGCCCTGAAGGGGCGCGATATACCAGCCCAGGGCAACGCCCTGGGGAATGGGCCAAAAATGACTAGCCCTGAAGGGGCGGGATATAGTTCGGGGAAGAAGGGTTGTTTGTCGGATGATAGGCCGGGCTTTCAGCCCTTGTTTGTATTTACCCCGGTTTCCTTGGGCATTGCCCTAGGCTGGGATGGGTTGCGCCGTTGGCGCATTTTAGCTCCATCACTCCAGCGCTCCATCGCTACGACAAGCGGGACGCTTGCCCCACCTTTCAGTTGCTTACCGTGAGCTTGTGCCGGCGCGGCTGACGGGGTGGTTCGGTACGGTCCATGCATGATGGTTGCAGTCGGGTCGAGTACCGGCTTCAGCCGGAAGTAAACAAGGGCCTTCAGGCCCGTAAGGCCCGTATTTCTTATCAATACCCATGGGAACGGGGCTGAAGCCCCTGAACCACTTCCGCCTGAAGGCGGTACTCCGGCAAGGTGAAATCCTTACGTATAGACAGGTGAAACCGGGCTCTCTGCCCATGCCACGCTCCATCACTGCGGCTAGCCGGGACGGCGTCGCCCCACCTGTGCCCGGCGGTACCGGGCAGCGTGCCGCCAGTCCGCTGTAATGCGGCAGATGGCTGGTAGACGCGGCGTCCCCACCGCGTGAGGGGTCAAACGCGGCGGGGACGCCGCATCTGCGTGTACCGCCTGTAATACGACGGATTAGTGTGCATGGGGCGGCAGCCACAGGCAGTACCGACAGGATCGGCATACCGGGGCTCGAGGACGAGGACGAAAAATCCACGAACCATCAACCACCAACGATCAACAACTGTCGCTTTCGACAAGGCGGGCTTTTTCGCCTTTTTCCTACCTTCCGCGCGCCTTCCATGCGTTTAGGCGCACCCGCGCGGTTCCGCATGGGGGTAGGCCATGCGGAACCGCGCATTGCTGCGGGGCGTGCAGCCTAGCGCAGGATCAGGAGTGTCTGGGCCCTGGCGCCGCCGTCGAGGAAGACGAAGGTGCCGGGCTGGGCTTTTACAGCACCGGCGATGTCAACCGTCACACCCTCGAACATGTTTGTAAAAGCGACGCGGTCGAGGACATAACGCTCCGGGCGGTTGGCAAGGCGGCCCGCCGGCAGAGTGTTGCCGTCCTCGGTTAGCGCGCTTAACTCTTCGGGCTTAAGTCCGCGGCAGACGGAGATGCGGCCGCCGCCGGCGCCGTCTTTCCCGGAGCTGTAAAGTGTATACCCGCCCTTTACGCGTAACTGTGCGCCGGGATGGAACTTGATATTCTGCGCGGCCGTGATCCAAATTGTCCCGCCTGCGCCGGCAAGATATTTGCCCACATACTTGCTGTTGGAAGCGAGGAGCGCGCCGGCATGGTCGATGCGGTTGGCGTGGATGCGGATGACGCCGCCACCCGGCTGGTCGTTGGCCGGCTTGTTCTCGTACACCGAGACGCCGGTCGCGCCCGGCATGACCGGCGCGTAGAGGTAGTCGTAGGTCGCCGCCCCCGAGCTGCCCTTGCCGCCATGCCCGCAACCCGGACCCCAGCCCGTCACACAGGCCTCGGGAGGCGCGAGGGACTGCGGTGTGCGGAAGATGAACACCTTGAAGCCGAAGTCGTCGGCGCAGACCGTCGCGTTCGCCGTCGTCGTGAAGCGGTCTGCCGTGCAGATGACGCTGCCGCCCGAGTAGCTGTCGGAGACGGGATAGTAGGTTGCCGTGTCGCGGATAGTGAAGGAGCCCGCCACGTTGACGAAACCACTGCCCGTGGCGTATGTGCGCGAATCGGTGCGCGCGCCCGCGACGACCATCAGCTTCGCGGCATCCGCAAGCTCGATTGCGGCGGCCGACAGCAGCGGGTAGTAGGGCTGGTCGTCCGCGCCGATTGCGAACTCGGACGTGCCGGACATCGTGAGCTTGCCCGAAAGCTTGATGGTGATCTTCTCGATGAGCGTTCCAGAATAGGCGAGCACGTTCTGGTTCGGGTAGCTCGGGACGATGGTCTTCACGCTGGTCTGGTAGCAGCCCGCGAGAATTTTTGCCGTTCCGGAGACGGTAATCGCCGCGCATTCGACGTAGTTCGAGATCAGGCACACTCCGCTTTCGATCACAGCCGTATCGTCAAGGCCCGGTATGACGCCGTCTGCCCACATCGCGCCATCGTACCAGCTGCCGGTTCCCCCGAGCCAGGCGCGGGCGCCTGCCGCGGCCTTCAACCGGAAGACCGGCTGGAAATTGCGGGGCACATCGCCCGGAATTGTGATTGGGTTGTCGCGTTCGCAACCTTCCGGAATGTCGCCCACCCAGTAGAGGAACTCGTGCTGTTCGTCCGTCGCGATCGCCTCGAAGCTCGTGGCGCCCGAGACCCAGTGGCTGAAAGACGATGTCGAGGTCGTCTCGCCGACACGGACGGAGCCGCCACTATCCGCGGCAATGTGGATTCTGTGAGGTATCTGACGGTTGCCCCAGATCCAGGAGAAGTAGGTGGCCTCGTCCTGCACCACGAAGGTCGCGGTCGTTCCGGTGCCCTGGGCGCGCACGACGCCTGCGGCGTTCGTCGCGATGTAGCCCTGGCAGGTGTAGCGGAACATTGCATTCGTTGGGTTGGCACCGTAGGTGGAGGCCGAGAAGGTGACGCTCTGGCCGATGTCGGCTACGTACGCCCCGTAGATCGTGCCGTCGGACAAGGCCTCGACCGGCGAGCCTGTGATGTAGACTGTCGGTCCGGTAGCCGTGCCGCGCACGACCGATGCCGTGCCATCGCCGGCCCGGTAGTTGATCGAGCCGGAGGCGAGACTGCCTTCGCCGCCCGCGACGTCCACCGCGGTGACGTTGATCGCGTTCTCGTAGGTGAGCGTGCCGGGTGTCGCGCCGGTCGCGAGTGCCGCGCGTTCAGACTCGGTCGCGGCCGGGACGAGGCAGATGCGACCGCCGCCGCTGCCGTAGTTGACGCCAGGCGTGGTGCCGCCGGCGGCCGAGAGGCCGGAGGCCGGGCCTGCCGTGAAGCCGCGCGCGTTGATCCAGATGCCGCCGCCGGAGGAGGTCCAGGTCTTGCCCGCGTTGTTCGTGCCGCAGGCATGCACCGTGCCCAGCAGCGAGAACTGCCCGGCGCAGTCGATCCAGACCGTTCCGCCGCCGCGATCCGCCGCTGTCGCCTCACGTCCGCAGGAGCCCGGCAGGAACGGCGCGTAGCGGTAGCCGTAGACACGGCCGGCGAGCCAGCCACCGCGATCGCCCAGTCCGCCATAGCCGGCGCCGCGGTCGTTCTGGCCGTCGCCGCCGCCCCCGCCGGGGGCGTAGCAGCAGCTCTTGGTTGATGGGATCGTGCTGCTGCCGGCGAAGGCCCGCACGAAGTACGGCAGCTCGCCGTAGTACGTCGTCCAGCCGTAGCCGCGGGCGTCGGCATCGAACGCGGCCGCCTCGGCGACCGTGACGCTGCCCGCCTGGAACCGCACCGGCGCGCCCGTGACCGGGTCGGCGTCCGGTATGATCCGGGACGAGCCGGCGAGCGTGATTGCCCCCTGGACGACGACGCGTGTTGCCTCGTCGTGGAGCGTCGCGAAGTTGAAGTCGGTCGCGGCGGTCGCGTGGATCACGAACCGCGCATCGCCGTCGAGCGCGAGGTTTCCGCCCACGGCGGCCCGCACGGGAACCTTGATGCCCTTGCCGCCGATCGAGAGGTTGCCGGAGATTGCCGCGTTGCCGGCGACGTTCAGCCCGAAGGCCGCGCCGTTGGTCGGCACCTGAGCAAGGACATTCGCCGTACCGCCGCCGATCACCAGCGTGCCGCCTGCCGCGAGCGTCAGCGAGGCCGCGAAGACCTCGGACGTCGCCATCACGGTCGCCGCGCCGATGGAGACGGCGTCCGCGATGCCGGGGACGCCCGCGGGCGACCAGTTCGCGGCCGCCTCCCACGCGCCGCCGTCGGCGCCGGCGTAGGTCTTCGACTCGGCGGCATCGAAGTGCGCGGTGAGCGCGCAGGGCCGCGTTACGGTAAACGTCCATGGCGAAGCGAAGGCATGTGTGCCGGGCACGTCGGTATGCCACATGCCGAATACCGAGCCGGAACCCGGCGCCGCGGCGAGCTGCACCGCCGTGCCGCGCGCGAGGCGCCACGTGCCGCACGACGCCGCGGCGCCGTTGGTCGTGGCCGTTCCCTCGCCGACGATGGCGAAGTCGACCTCGTCCTCGATCGCCGATAGCGTCCAGGTCAGCCAGAGCCGGGTGGCGCCGGGCGCCGGCGTGAAGGTGGCCGTGCCGCCCGTGCCGCCGGCGACGACCGATCCGAGCGCGTTGGTGACCGTCCACGCGGAGGCGATGAAGTGCGACCGCGCATCGGCCGCGAGCTTGAAGGTCTCGACGTCGAGGCTGGCCGGCTCCCCCGTCCGGAGGATGGCGTGGCCGTTGATGGCCGACGCACCCTCGACACCCACAGCGGCGACATCCAGCATGACCGCCGCATTGGTGTTGAGCGTGTAGGTCGACGTGCCGGCATTCTGGCGGGCGCGACTCTCCCCGTTGATCAGCGTGAGCCCGGGGCTGAAACCGCCGACAACACTCGTGGTGATGAACGTGGGCGAGCCGTAGACGAGCGAAAGCGACGCGGGGGGCCTGCCGGTCGCGAGGCTGGATATCTGCTCGTCCGTGAGGCCCGCGCCGAGGCTGATGCGCCCGCCGGTGCCGGCGGAGCCGTTGCCGTAGTTGCTGGCGGTGTGGCCGCCCTCGGCGGTGAGCTTCGCCGTGCGGTAGATCATGAAGGCCGGGGCCGTCAGCCAGATGCCGCCGCCCGACGGGCCGCCGTAGAAGCGGTAGTGGCCGTTGCAGTCGATCCAGCCCGCGAGAGACATCCGCCCCGTCGCGTGGATCCGCGCCGCGCCGCCGCCGTGCGCCCACCCGCTATAGTGGTAGCGGCCGGTCGGATAACTCGCGTACTTGTTGTAGAGGCCGCTCGGCGAGCCGGGCAGCCAGGGCGCGTAGGCGTAGCCATAGGCCTTGCCGCTGCCGCTGCTGTTGTTCGCCCCGTAGGCCGCGCCCCGGTCGTAGCTCACGCCGCGCCCGGGGGTGAAGGTGTAGCCGTCGTTGTCCCGGATCGCACCGGGCGGAAGCGTTCCGACTGCCAGTTCCCAGCCGTAGCCCTGCCCGTCGGCGGCGACCTTGCCGCCCTCCTCGAGCACGAAGTCGCCCGCCGTCACGAAGACCGGCACACCCGTAAGAACATCGGCGATGGGCGTGAAGACGCCGCCGGCGGCGATGCGCATCGTCCCGCCGACCGTCACCGGGTTGGCCTCGGCATAGATTGCCGCATGGTTGGTGGGATTCGAGCCGCGTCCCGCCGCCACGGTCATCACCGCGCCCGCCAGCAGCGAGAGGTCGTCCGCTACAGTGATAGAGACATGGTTGAGTTCTGTGCCGCCTTGTACCGTCAGTGCGGCGTCCGAGATGGTGATGGCGCGGGCGCTGGCTGTGGAATAGACACGCGGCGCGCCGTTGGTGATGAAGACACGGTCGCCGATCGTCGGCACTCCTGCCGGGCTCCAGTTGGCGTTGAGATCCCAGCGGATGCCGTCGCCGCCCGTCGTGGTTCCCGTCCAGTACTTGTCCGC
>JAAYLN010000316.1 GCA_012521875.1 Lentisphaerota bacterium
CGGCGCTGCAGACCCTTGCCGTGGCCGTGGAGCGCGCCAATCTCTCCGGCGGTACCATCTGGGTCGCGCCCGGCGACTATGCGGTGACCAACACGCTTGTGCTGACCAATGCAATCAGCCTGCTGGGAAGTAGCGGCACCCCGGCCGACACCTCCATCTTCCGTTCTGCAACGACCGCCTACTCCGTCATCCGGATCTCGCATTCCGGGGCTCTTCTGGCCGGCTTCACGGTCTCCAATGGCCAGGCGGCGGCCACCGGCGGCGGCAACCTATGGCTCGATGGCGGCGGCACCGTCAGCAACTGCTGGATTACGCGGCACTCCTTGTACAGTGGTCTGCCTGGTGGAGGCATCTACAACAATAATGGCCGTGTAACCCACTGTCGTGTCTCGGATTCACGGTTATCTCACTGGGACTGCAAGGGGGCGGGCATCTATCAAACAGGTTCTGATGCCGTGACCGAGTTCAGCGAAATCTTTGACAACGCCTGCTCCGGGCACTCGGTACTGGGCGCCGGCATATATCTGGCGGCCGGCGAGGTGCGAAATTGCCGTATCACCAACAACCGCAACAACAGCGCTACCAGCACCAGCGGCGGATGCGGCGGCGGGGTCTACATCAGTGGTGGCCGTGCGGTCAACTGCCTCATAGCGGGCAACGAGGTGGGCTGGAACACGGGCAGAGCCAGCGGTGGCGGCGGGGTCTATCTGAAGGGCGGATCGCTCGTCAATTGCACGGTGGTTGATAACCGCGCGATGTTCCCCGGCGGGGGCGGATTGCGCTTCGCGGGCACGGCCTATGTCACCAACTGCATCGTGGCGCACAACACCAGTCCCGAGACCGATACCGAGGAGTGGCGCGCGTCAAGGAGCACCTACGCCAGGGTAGCCTACAGTTGCCTGAGCCCGCTGACCAACGGTACCTTCACGGCCTGTACCGCATCGGATCCGGCTTTCCGTGACGCCCGGCTTGGTGACTGGCGGCTTTCGCGTGGCAGTCCCTGCGAGGACACCGGCGTGCTGCTGCCGGAATTCGCCGCCGGCATTGATCTGCTGGGCAATCCGCGTGTCGATGCCGACGGGCAGGTTGACATGGGGGGCTTCGAGAACCCGCACGAGTCCGGCACCCTCTCCATCGAGGGCTGTCCGGCACGGTACGGCACGGTGACGCCGCCCTACGGCGAGTGCAACTTCCTGACCAACGGGACGCTGCTGGTCTGCTCGGCGCCCGGCGAACCTTTTACGGATGGTGGTGCACGGTTGATTTGCCTCGGCTATTCGCTGGTCGGACTCGACAACGACGGGCTGGTGCTCTCGTCGAACCGCAGTGACCAGACCAGCTTCACCTACACCCACACCGGACGCTGGCACCGGGTTATCTGGCATTTTGCCGAGACTTTCCGTGTGGAATTGTCGGCCACATATGGCGGACGCGTCTCCATGTCGGGCGGCTGGTTGCCGGTCGGCTCCACCATTGATGTCACGGCCGACACGCTCAACCCGTGGTGTTACTTCTCGCACTGGTCGGGCGATGTGCCTGCGGGGCAGGAGCAGAGTGCCTCGCTGACCCTGACGGTGGACCGTCCGCTCTTCCTGCGGGCGCACTTCCCTGTCACCCTGCATGTGTCGGATAAGGATGGTGATGATGCGGCTGATGGCGGCACATGGGAAGCGGCGCTCAAGAGCGTCGCCCGTGCTGTGGAGCACGCCAGTCTGGCAGGCGGAACGATACTTGTCGCTCCCGGCGACTATGCGGTGACCAATACGCTCGTGATAACCAATGCAATCAGCCTGCTGGGAACCAGCGGCAATCCGGCCGATACCTCCATCTTCCGTTCTGCAACGACCGCCTACTCCGTCATCAGGATCACGCATTCCGGGGCTCATCTGGCCGGTTTCACGGTGTCCAATGGCCAGGCGACGACGTGCGGCGGTAATGTATGGCTGGATGGCGGGGGTACCGTCAGCAACTGCTGGTTAATGCGCCATTCGGTAGCGAACGGAATGCCCGGCGGTGGTATCTACAACGACAATGGCCGGGTGACCTGCTGCCGGATTTCGGAATCACGGTTGTTCCACTGGGCCACCAGGGGTGTGGGGCTCTATCAGACGGGCACTGATGCCGTGACCGAGTTCAGCGAAATCTTCAATAACGGCTGTTCCGGCCACTCGGTATGGGGAGGCGGCGTCTATCTGTCGGGCGGTGAGATGCGCAACTGCACCATCACCAGCAACCGTTGCAACGATGCCGCCAGTACCAGCGGCGGATGCGGCGGCGGGCTCTACATCAGCGGTGGCCGGGCCGTAAGCTGCCTCATCGCGTGCAACGAGGTGGGCTGGAACACATCTAGGGCCAGTGGCGGCGGCGGGGTCTATCTGAAAGGCGGCTCGCTCCTCAACTGCACAGTCGTTGAAAACCGTGCAATGCTGCCTAGTGGCGGTGGATTGTACTTCGCTGGCACGGCCTATGTCACCAACTGCATCGTGGCGCGCAACACCAGTCCCGAGACCGACCCCGAGGAGTGGCGCGCCTCAAATAGCGCTTATGCCAAGGTGGCCTACAGCCGCCTGACGCCGTTGACAAATGGCACCTTCACCGCCTGCATCGAGGCCGACCCCGCCTTCGAGGATGCCGACAATGGCAACTGGCAACTGTCACGCTACAGCCCGTGCCGGAATAGCGGTGTGTTGCTGGCGTGGCTGGCGGATCAGCGGGATCTGCTGGGCGCTCCGCGCGTCGACCACCGCGAACGGATCGACATGGGAGCCTACGAGAGACCATATGTGCCGCCGGAGACGCTGCTGCTAATCCGGTAGGCGCGGCTCAGGTCTGAGACACCCGCCAGTCGCCACCTGCACCCCGCCCAGTGCATTTTCGCTGTGACGGATCGCCGTGTCCGGTGCCTGAAACAGCTTTCGACAAAGCGTAGGGACAAAGTGCGGGGACGAAGCGTATCCGACAAAGCGTGGAGACAAGGTGTGGAGACAAGGTGTGGAGACAAGGTTTGGAGACAAGGTGTGGAGACAAGGTGTGGGGAC
>JAAYLN010000317.1 GCA_012521875.1 Lentisphaerota bacterium
CGGCAGCGTGACCGTGGTCACCACCCGCCGCACGCAGGAGGGCGCGCCCTTCTTCAGCCTGCAGACGGCCTTCCGCGGCCACGAGCCGATCGACCGCATGGCCGTCGAGATCGTCGTGCCGGCCGCGCTGCCGCTCAGGTTCGAGGCACCCGGCGGCGATGTGCAATACAGCCGCCGCGAGGAGGGGGGGGACGCATCACGCACCGCTGGGAAGTCCGCGACCAGCCGGCGCTGGCGCGCGAGGACCGCCTGCCGCCCGCCTTCTCCTTCCTCCCCGTCCTGCGCGCCTCGACCGGCGATTGGGCCGCCTATGCCGATTCTGTACGCCGCGCCTGCAACACGGCCCTGGCCGACGACCACCGTACGGCGGCGCGCGCCCGCGAGCTGACCGCCGGCATCCGCGATCCCCTGCAGCGCCTGCGCATCGTGCGCGATGCCGTCATGCGCGGCATCCGCCCCGCCGGACCGCTCTTCACCGAGCTGCCGCTCGAATTGACGCCCGTCGACCGGACGCTGGCGGAGGGCTACGGCCATGCCGCCGACCGCGCGCTGGTTATGACCGCCATGCTGCGCGCCGTCGGCTTCGAGGCCGAGCCCCTGCTGGCCGACGGCGGCCAGATCAGCTCGCCGCTCGCCCGGCGCGACTACGCGATACCGCGCGTGGCGCACTTCGATACCTGCCTTGTCGCGGTACGGCCACGCACAGGCGGCTGGCTGGCGCGGCTGCTGGGACGCGGCCGCAAGGCGGTCGTCGGCTGGCCCGGCAATGGCCGGCTGCCTCTCTACCTGAACGACAGCGACCAGTACGCCGAACCCGGCACCACGCCGCACGTCTTCCATGCCGCGCTGGATGCCGGCGGCGAGATCTTCGAGATCGAGGTCGCCGACCCCTACCGCCCGCTTACCGAGACCGAGTGGCATCTCGACATCGGGGCCGACGGCACAGCCGCCATCGAGGTGGTCAACCGTTTCTCCGGCTCCGCCTGCGGTGCCTTTCGCAAGCGCTTCCGCGAGATGCCCCCCGAGCCCCGCAACCGCCACTTCCAGGAACTCATCGGCGCCATCTCGCAGTCGGCCGAGGCCGTCGGCGAGCTGGAGACCGACCTCGAGGGCTATCCCGGCGTGCAGCGCTACCGCGCGCGCGCCGAGCGCTACGCCGTGCGCGAGGGCGACACCCTCACGCTGCTGCTGCCAGGTGCCGGCGAGCCGTTTGTGCGGCTGCGCGACGACCGCCGCGAGCTACCCCTCTGGATCCAGGGCAACAACGAAGCCACACTCTGGATGGCGCGCGTCGTCCTGCCGGCCGGCGCGCAAGAGGTGGTCATCGCCCCGCCCGACCGCGAATGGAGCCTGCCCGGGGGGCTGGGGCGCCTGGTCTGCACCACCCGCCGCCGCCAACTGGAGGATGGCCGCATCGAGATCGAGCTGCGCCGCGAGACGGTACGCGGCAGCGCGGTGGTTCCGCCAGAGCAGTATCCAGCGCTGCTGGAGATCAACCGCCGCCTGGAGCACCCCGAAATGCGCACGCTGGTGGTGAGAGTTACTCCGCCCTGATAACAAAGTCGGCGCTGCAGGTGAAGCGCTGGTCGTCTGACTGCCGCGAGTAGATGCGCAGCAGGTGCTTGCCTGGCGGGAGGCGGCTGATGACGATGTCGTGGCGCGGGCCGGAAATAGCCACGGGAATCTGGGTGCCCGCGCCGCCTTTATCCAGCGGCGACAGCGTGGCGGCCACATCCACCCCATCAGGCGCAAAGAAGGGTAGTACGCCACCCTTGGAGGCGTTGGCGACCAGTGTGCTGGTAAAGACGTCGCCCAGTTGCAGTCCGTGCTGGAAGAAGGCAGGCTTGAGGTTGGGCAGATAATTGAAGGCACCCACACTGGGGATCGGCTCCTCCAGCAGTTGCCACTCAGGCGATTCCGGCAGGTGGTCGAAGATCATCTGGTTCGGCGGCGTGTCGAAGTAGTAGCTCTGGCGCTCCAGATAGTCCGTCTCGGACTCGCCGGTCTGGCGGGCACCCCAGGTGGCGTCGAGCAGGCGCCACTCTCCATCTATACGCACGGCGTTCCAGGCGTGCTTGAAGGCGCTCACCAGGGCATCGTCGGGCGTGCCGCGATAGCCGCGGACGGAGCCGATCAGGAAGGTGCTATCGAGCCCCACGCTGCGCGCCATGGCGTCGAAGAGCCAGGAATACCCCGCGCAGACCGTTGTGCCGCGCGCCAGCACGCTCAGGGGATCGTGCGCGTTCATGTAGCTGCTGCCGCCGCCGGTGATGTGCGCCCACTCCTCCACATCGTAGCGGATGTTGGTCGTGATCCAGTCGTATAGCGCGCGGGCGCGCTGCGCCTCGTTGGTGGCGCCATGCGTGATCTGCTGCGCCAGCGCGGCCACCTCGGGCGGGATGGGTTGCCCCCGGCTGGCGCGCAGTTCGGCGAAGAGGGGCGGTTCTGCCGGTTTATGTACCGTGGCTGACGGTACATCCGGTGGTACCGTGGCGACGTTGCCGGCCACGCCGGGCAGGCTCTCGGGCAGCTTGGGCAGCGTCTGGTGCCGCGTGGCGGTAGCGTGACGGCGGTCTCCCGGCGGCAGACGCGAGACGGATGCATGCCAGAACGACATGTTCGCCATTGCCTCCTCATCCGCCGACCCTGTGGTGCCAGGGAGGTGTGACTTGTCTGCCGCCACGCCGGCCGCGTTATCCCGTGTGTCCGGCCGTAGTATCCGCCAACTGCTCCAGACGGCCGCACCGGCCGCCAGCAGCAATACGATGGAGGCCGCGGCACTAGCACGCCGGTGCCCGCCCGCGCCCCCGGCGCGCGTGTAGGTGACCGGCCTGCGTGGCAGGCGTTCCGGAGCTCTCTTGTGGGTGCTCATGCTGTGTGGGGGAAACGATAGCATAGCGGCGCGGCGCGGGCAATGCCCCGCCGCCGATTACGATCGGGGCTGATTACGATGGGGCTGATTACGATGGGGCTTGTCACGGGGTGGCCAAACTGCTAATCTACCCTTGTTGGCCGGAAGTGCCAGAACTTAGAGGGTGCTGACGCAGGGAGCGTCAGCAGGTTTTTTGCGATGGTCGGGCCGCCATCCATAATTCTTGCCTTGCGAATATGCGGGGCAGACGGAGAGAAGTTATGGATGGTGTGTCGAAACAAGATCATTTGGATTCTGGTAGCCAGAAGAGTGCGGGATGTCTTGCGCGGCTCTACTGGATGTTTATCGGCAATGCGCTCTTCTGTTTTGTGCTGGTTAAGCTGGCGCAGAAACGTCCCCCTTTCCCGGCGGTGCTGGATGTCATCACGCTTCTAGTGGTGGCCTCCCTTGTGTATGTCCGCTATTTCGATGTAAGCCACTGTAATGGACTGACCGCCGAGGGCCAGCCCGCCTCGATGGATGATTGGCGCAAATACGCCCTGTGTGTCTCGGTCATAGGTGTGGCCGCCTGGCTGGCGGTTCGTCTACTACTCCCCCTTCTGTAAGGCCTTGGGGAGTCTATCAATAACATCAAGCCGCCGGCGCGAGGCCGGCATGGAGCGTGAGCTATGCTGTTGACACAGGGGTTGGTTCTGATGGTCGTGGGCGTCTCGATCGTGTGGCTTTTTCTCGGAGTGCTGGTGCTGGTGCTCAAGGTGAGCGCGAGGATCGTTCCGCGCTTCAACCACATCTTGCCGGACAACAGGCCGGCAGAGCCGGTGCCGATGCAGGCGCCCGCCGCCGCTGCGCCGCCGTCGCACGACGAGGCTGCTGCCGTGGCGATCGCGGTCGCGGTGGCTGCTGCGGAGGCACGCCGCGGAAGCGGCTGCGAGGAGTAGCCGCCGCCATGGCGGCGGGGGCGGCATGCGTGCCGCCCGTACAGGCGCTGCTATCTCTGGCAAGCCGCCGCCACGGGAGGGGCGAGCGTCTGCTCGCCCGCAGGTCACCGGCAGTACCGGGGCTCGAGGACGAGGTGGCGCCCCTTACCCAGCCCAGCTCCAGGGCGCATCTGCCGGACACCTTGCCCGCAGGCACGTGGCACGGGCATCCTGCCCGTGGATCGTCCATGGGTGGGACGCCCATGCCACGGGCGCATCTGCGGACACCGCCTTCATCCGCTCCTCTTTTGCTTTCGACAAGGCGTAGAGACAAAGTGCGGAGACGAAGCGTATCCGACAAAGCGTTGGGAAAAGGAGTGGGAGACAAAGTGTGGAGACAAGGTGTGCTCGCTCCACCAACCATCAACCACCAACCCCTTGCCCTAATCCGCTTTGGGGCGTAAGATAACCGCATTGCTGACGATAGGGTTTGTGCAGCGGAAGGAATGCCATGAAGATTACCGGAATCAAGACCTGGATCTGCGACATGTACCGCACCAACTGGGTGGTGCTAAAGGTGTTGACGGATGATGGCCTCTACGGCGTGGGCGAGGCCACGCTGGAGCACCGCGAGCTAGCCGTCGAGGCGGCCGTGCGCGAGCTCGAGCGCTATATCATCGGCAAGGATCCCCACCAGATCGAGCGCTTCTGGTCGGAAACCCACCGCGATGCCTACTGGCGCGGCGGCCCGGTGCTGACCACCGCGCTCTCGGGGATCGAGATGGCGCTCTGGGACATCAAGGGCAAGGCGCTGGGTGTGCCGGTCTACCAGCTCCAGGGCGGCAGGGTGCGCGACACTATCCCCTGCTATGCCAACGCCTGGTTTGCCGGCGCGCGCACGCCGGAGGAGTTTGCCGCCAAGGCTGCCGCGACCGTGGCCCAGGGCTACCGCGCGCTCAAGTGGGATCCCTTCGGCTCGGCCTACCTGCATCTCCCCGCCGGGGACTTCCGCGCGGCGCTCGATTGCGTGACCGCCGTCCGCGAGGCGGTCGGGCCGGAAATCGAGCTGATGATCGAGGGGCATGGACGCTTCGACGTGCCCACGGCGGTGCGGATCGGCCATGCGCTGGAGCCGTTCAACGTTGCCTGGTTCGAGGAGCCGATTCCTCCGGGCGACCTTGATGGCCTGGCCGAGGTGAAGCGCCGCATCCGCATACCGGTGGCGGCCGGCGAGCGTCTCTATACGCGCTGGGATTTCCGCGATCTGCTGGCCAGGCGGGCGGCCGACTACCTGCAGCCCGATCTCTCCCACTGCGGCGGCATTCTCGAGCTGCGCAAGATCGCGGCCATGGCGGAGTGCCACTTCCTGCCCGTCTGTCCCCACAATCCGATCGGCGCGGTCACCAACGCCGCGACGCTCCAGATCGCCGCCTGCACGCCCAACTTCACCTGGCTCGAGACGATGTCCAACGACGTGCCCTACCGCCACACGCTGACGACCGAGACGGTGGGTCTCGTCAACGGCCAGATGACGATTCCGGAGGCACCGGGACTCGGCATCGACCTCATCGAGGAGGAACTTGTGAAATATCCCTACCAGCCCCACAACCTGCGCCACTACACGGGCCAACTGACGCAAATCCGGCCCGACAGCGCGTCCGACTGGTATGGGACGACACCTCGCGAAGGAGGTTCGAAATGAGCGCGGCGGCATCCAACGGACGGTTTGCGGGACGTACCGCGCTGGTTACCGGCGCGACGCGTCACACGGGGCTGGCGATTGCCGAGGCCTTTGTGCGCGAGGGCGCGCGCGTCTTCCTCAACGGACGCAATCCGGACGCCGTCGCCCGCGAGGCCGCGCGCCTGCGCCAGCAGTATGGCGGCGAGGTGATCGGGGCGGTGGCCGATCTCTCGCGCCAGGAGGATATCGACGCCATGTTCGCCCTGGTGGAGTCACAGGGCGGGCGGCTCGACGTGCTCGTCAACAACGCCGTGGACCAGGCGCTGGGCTATAGTTTTATCGAGACGCCGCGCGACTGGCTCGAGGCGGTCTTTAGCGTCAATGTCTTCGGTACCTTCGCCTGTTCGCAGGGTGCGGCGCGCATCATGCTGCGCCAGGGTTCCGGCGCCATTGTGAACCTTGGTTCCAACACGGCAGTGCGGGCCTTGCGCAACCGTTCGGCCTATGTGGCCAGCAAGGGTGCCATCGAGGCGCTGACACGCGCCATGGCCGTCGAGCTGGCACCCTCCGGAATCCGCGTCAACCTCCTCGTGGCGGGCTATATCCGCACCACGCGCTGGGATCATCTCGCGCCCGGGGTGGCCGAGCGCCGCCGTGCCAACATGCCCTGCGGCCTCGAGGCCACCGGCGCGGAGATCGCCGAAAGCGTCCTTTTCCTGGCCTCGGATGCCGCCCGTCCGATCAACGGCGCCAGCCTGATTGCCGATGGCGGGGCGACCGCGCAGCTTTATCCCGCCGACGCCGACAAGTAAGGTTTTTGCAAAACCCCTTGCCTGCAGGCACGTGGCACGGGCATCCTGCCTGTGGGCCGTACATGGGCGGGACGCCTATGCCACACCTGCAAGCAAGGGGTTTCCAAGAGACTAAAGTAAGCAAGGAACAGGGCACATGCAGCTTAATTACGAGGCCGCGCGGCGCGAGGCGCAGCAGCAGGTGGATGCGGGTCTGATCCAGGGTGGCGTGATTGCCACGACCCGCGCGGACGAGATCATCGTGGTGGGACGGCAGTGCGTCAAGCCCGTGGAGCGGCCCATGACGGAGCATTCGCGTTTCGACATCGCCTCGGTGGGCAAGGTCTTCACGACCGCCTGCATCGCCAGGTACATCATCGAGGGCCGGGTGGATCCCGATGCGCCGATCACGCGCTATATTCCCGAGTATGTCCTGGGCGAGGCGTGCGAAATTACAGTGCGCGATCTGGCCATGCATGTCAGCGGCTTTGACAACAGCAAGCCCTACAACTCCTTCGAGGCGGAGGTCTTCGACCGTGAGCTGTTCAACAAGCGGCCGGTGCGTCCGCGGCTGGAGGCCTTCGAGTACGCCTGCTCCAACTTCATCATGCTGGGCAAGATCGTCAACCGGCTCTCCGGACTCGATCTCGACGCCTTCGCCCGGCGGCATGTATGGGGACCGCTGGGCATGACCGCGACCACCTGGAACGCGCCGGGCGACGGTCCGCACGAGGTGGAGCACTGGTTTCCCAACCGTCCGGCGGGCCAGCACAACGACGACGACTGCTTCAAGGCACCCTTCCCGCTGGGCAGCGGCAGTTGCTTCTCCACCATCCATGACATGCTGCGCTTCGTGCGCGATCTGCTGGAGCGCAAGCACTTTCCGCAGGCCTACTACGATCTGATCTTCACCTGCGGCTACGAGAGGCACGGGGCGCGGCGCAGTTTCGGCTGGGACATGAGCGACGCCAAGCGTGCCAGGGGTCTCTCGCGCCAGACCATCTTCCACTCCGGGTTTACGGGCCAGACCATCTGCGCCGATCCGGCGAACGATTTCGGTGCCGTGGTGCTCACCTCCCGCACAGGCGACTGGCAGGAGGCCTATGATGGGCGCAACGCCATCATAACGGCGTTGCAGGGTTGGGTGACGCGGGGTTGATCATACGACTCAGTCGTATGATCGGGGAGTGTAAAAGCGGAGTGTAAAAGGGGAGGTGTGCCCGGCGGAGCCGGGCAGTGAGCCGCCAGTCATACGCGGGGGTGAGGGGTGGTATATGGGGCGGCAGCCACCGGCAGTACCGGGGATCGAGCACGAGGAAGCGCGCCGCGCTCCGCCCGGCTCCAGGGCGCATCTGCCTGACACCTTGCCCGCAGGCACGTGGCACGGGCATCCTGCCCGTGGTCCGACCATGGGCGGAACGCCCATGTCACGGGCGCATCTGCCGGACACCACCCTCATCCGCCCTGTCTTTAGCTTAGGACAAAGCGTAGGGACGAAGTGTGGAGACGAAGCGTAGCCGACAAAGCGTGGGGACAAGGTGTGGGGACAAGGTGTTGTTGCGCGGAGCACCCACTCTTAATCCCACTCTTAAACGGCACGCTTGTCTTACTCCACCCGCTTAATCTTTCGCCTTTGACAAGGCAACGGACATGGCTCATGCAAGCCCTGGAAGGGCGTAACATACCAGCCCAGGGCAACGCCCTGGGGAATATGCCAAAATAACGACTAGCCCTGTAGGGGCGGGATATAGTTCGGGCGAATTGCCTGCTTTGCGGATCCCCGGCGGTAACGTTCGCCAATCATGCGCCGCATCAATACACCGCGGAGACTGCGGGCTCCAAAGCGCATCCGAAGCGAACGGGAGGCCGGAACATTCGCTTGCTCTTTCGCTTTCGACAAAGCGTAGGGACAAAGTGTGGGACGAAGCGTATCCGACAAAGCGTGGAGACAAGGTGTGGAGACAAAGTGTAAGCGCGAAGCACCCACTTAATCCCACTCTTAATCTAACTCTTCATCGGCACGCTCCACCCGCTTAGGAGTTGTTAAAGAATAAGTTTTACAGGTAGGTCAGGTTGCGCGGGGTCTGATGACATAATTCCATTCAGGGTGAAAATCATGTCCAAGAATATTCAGGGTAGCCATTTCCTCGTCGGAGACCCCGATTTTCGTGCGATAGACCGTTCTACTATGC
>JAAYLN010000042.1 GCA_012521875.1 Lentisphaerota bacterium
GCGGAGGCCGGTGCCGCATCGGATACGGTGGTCGAGACCTGGGCGCGGTAGGCTTGCAGGAGCGACTCGTTTTCCGCGGGCGCGCCCGCATCCTCCTCGCCGGGGGCACCGCTCAGGCCGAGGATGAAGTGTACGGGCACGACGCTGCCGCGGTCGGCATAGACCTCCAGCAGGGTGCCGGAGCAGGGGGCCTCGATTTCGAAGGCCGCCTTGTCGGTGGTGACGTCGGCAATGATCTCGCCGGAGGTCACGCTCTCGCCGGGTGTCTTGCGCCAGCCGGTGACGGTGACATCCACGATGTTGGCATCAATGAAGGGGACGGTGATTCGTGTCATGGCAAAGTGTTGTTGTGTGCTACCACTCCTCCGAGAGGGGCAGCTTGGTGGTGATAGGCAGGCGGGGCGGGATGGGAAGCAGGATGACGGGGGTGGAGTTGCCGGCGCGGTCGCGGATGGTGAGCCTCATCCAGCACGGCTCCGCCTCGGGCAGCGCGACAAGCGCCGGACGGAAGGCGGAATGGGGGGCATAGCCGTTGCCCTGCCAGTGGAGGCCCGAGATGCCGCTGGCGTCGTAGGCCCGCAGGTTGATCAGGTCGGTGGGTGCCCAGGGCGTCATGATGGCGCCGGCGCGTATCTGCACCACGGCGGGGGCGTTGGAGGGCATGGCGAAGGCGAACTCCTGCAGCAGGAAGGGATTCGGGTTGCCGCTGAAATTCTGCAGGCAGGCGGCCGTGTCGACGATCAGGTCGTTCCAGCGCCCCGCCTTCCAGTCGAGGTTGCCGAAGACGATCTTGTTGTCGGCGCGGGTGTGGGGGTACACGGGCAGGCGGTAGAGACCGCGGGCCGGACTCTTGACGCCATCGGGGAGCTTGGAGGGACGGAAGCAGAGTTCGAAGAGCAGGGAGTTGGTGGGGGGCGACGACTTGGGCGCCAGGCGGAGGCTGAGCGCCAGGTAGCGGTGGGTGCTGGAATTCCAGTTGGGATTGCTGAAGACGCGCGAGGCCATGCCATCCTTCGGGCCGGCCTTGAGGGCGACAAAGCCGGACTTGTCGTCGGCGACTCCGGGCTGCGCCGTGAGCGTGCGGTTGACGGTGAAGAGGTGGCTGGGGTCGGTGATCGCCGGTGCCCACCAGATGGCGTTGGTCGGCGTGGCGAGCGGCACGAAGGCGGGCGGGCGCTTGTCGGCGGCGAAGTCCACGGTAACCGTTGTGTTGTGCGGCAGGCTGGCGTTGCCGGCGGCGTCGGGCAGGCTTTCGCAATGGAAGTGGAACTTGGCGCCGTCGGAGGCCGTGTTGAGCTGCTTGCGCAGGATGAGGGGCCAGTTGAGTTCGAGCGAGATGCCGTTGGGCTTGAAGTGGACGAGGCTGGAGGCGTCGTTGGCGAAGGCGAACGGCTTGTCGTTGCAGGTGAGTTGCAGCTTATCCATGCGCGGCGGGGCGCCCTCGCCCGAGATGAAGTGGAAGTTGAGGAGTGTGCCGTTGTGCTTGTCCGTTGCCACGACTTCGGAGGTGACGACCAGAGGCTGGCGGTCGATCATGAAGGGGATATCCGTCTCGCGCGAGGTGCGGTTCTCCGGACCGGTGGCGCGCAGGATGAGGCGGTGTATGCCATCCGGGAGCGCGTCGAGGTTGGCGGTTGTCCAGACGTTGTTGCTGCAGGGCGTCCAGATGGCGGCGGTGCGCTGGGCGCGTGGGCGGCTCTCCCAGAAGGCGGCGCCTTCGGCCAGGGTGTATTCGCAGTTGATTTGAGGGTCGGTGGCAAAGTAGTGCGCGCGGAAGACCAGCGCCTCCCGCGGGCCGAAGACGGGGCCCGCCGTGAGGTCATCGATGTCGAGCGTGCTGTAGCGTCCGGTCTGGTCGTGGTTGGCACAGGAGCCCACGCGCAGTTCCGAGGCGGTCAGGGCGTACCCCGCTGTGACCGGACGCGAGAGGGTGACGCCCGAGATCCGACCCATCCAGGTGTGCCAGGCGTGGTCGAGGCGCGTTCCGGTGGCGAGGGGCACCTCGGCGGCCGGCGAATGCGCCTCGGAGAAAGCGATCATGCCGGCGTTCGATGCGCGGAACGATACGCGGGCCATGGGGTCGCCGCGGTAGCGCAGTTGCAGCAGGGGCCAGCGGGCGAGGTCGTAGCTTTGCGCGAGGAGTCCCTGTAGGCGCGCCGGCTTGCCGTTGTTGGCGAAACGCAGGTAGGTGCCCTGGCGGGGATCGTCAAAGCGCAAAGTCGGAAGCTGGGCGGCCTGGAAACCGGATGGCTGCACCGTGCGCGATTCGAAGTTCTGGAGGCAGGCGGGATGGTCCTTGATGTCGAAGGCGATCAGCAGCGGCGGTTCGGGCTTGTGGCCGCTGGCGGATTGCGGCGGCAGGCCGTCGGCGAAGATCTGCGTGAA
Organism: Lentisphaerota bacterium; assembly: GCA_012521875.1. GTDB lineage: Bacteria > Verrucomicrobiota > Kiritimatiellia > RFP12 > JAAYLN01 > JAAYLN01. The sequence continues at coordinate 2,386 of JAAYLN010000042.1, forward strand.
GGTGCGCCCGTCGAGCAGGTCGAGGGTGAGGCGGAAGCTCGCGTTGCTGACTACCGCCGGGTCGCGCGGGAGCGGGATGATCAGCTCGTTGTTCTCGATCCAGACGAGGGGCACCGGTGTATCGTTGAGCCGCACGTTGCGGTCTGTCAGCAGGGCATTGGGCCAGGGCAGGGTGGAGACCACCCGCAGGCTCTGGGGCGGAGTCCGCGCGGGCCTGGCGACCAGCCCCATGTCGCCGCCCGGAATGACGCCCCACTCCAGAACAGACCGGGCGGGATCGATCTCGGCGGCGAGCCTCTGCGTGGTGCGCCGCCCGGCGGGGGCATTCTCAAGCTCGCGGTGCAGGGCTTCCAGCAGCTCGGGGGCGGCGCCCGCGACCCTGGGCGTGCCGCGGTAGATGGGGCGGAAGTTGCGCACGGCATACCAGGCACCCGGCGGATTGCCCAGCAGCCCCTGCTGGATGTCGCTGGGCTGGAGATTGCCGAAGCCGTCGAGCCGCACATGCTGCTTGTTGGCCACGCCCTGGATGGGGAGCCAGACGTGTACCGGCGTCCATGCTGGGTCGGCCTCTTCCGGGGTGGGGGCCGGCTGGCGCGGCAGGCGCCCGCTGATGAGGCGCGGACCGCGCGTCTCGTCGCTGCCGCAGATCACAAAGGAGTGCTCCGTGGCGGGGGTGAAGCCCTTCTCGCCGGGCGTACCGAGGGTGTACTCGAAATTGAAACGCGCCTCGGGATGGCGCGCCACCTCGAAACGCCAGCCCAGCAGCTCCTCGGCGGGGATCGTCGGGAGGTGGGCGTGCGCCATGAAGGCACCGCCGCCCTGCGCGGCGTGGAAGTGCATTTCCGGTGCGCCGGATGGCGGATGGTGGAAGGCGAGACGTGAATGGCTGCCGCTTTCGTCCGCCTGCCAGAACGGCTCCTGCAACGGCTGGAGGGGCCAGCCGTTGGCCGTGATTGCCGGCGCGGCCGCCCTGGCCGGCGGCGGCGCGGGCGGTGCGGGCAGGGCGCGCAGGCGGGTACGGCGGAAGGGACGCGGACGTATGGCGTCGGCGGTGATGCGCACGCGGGCGACCATCATCGAGTTGCGGTAGGTCCAGATGCCGAGCGAGCCGGCATCCAGCGGCTCGGGATCCTCGACGTCGATGATCCGCTCGTTGTCGAAGTCGAAGGTCAGCCGGCCGCCGATGCGCCGCAGCCGCAGCGAGTACCACGCCCCATGCACATCCCGTCCGGGCGCGACGAGCGGCTCGTAGCCCTTGCGCTTGTTGCCCTCGCGCGGGCGCGGCACGGTATAGCGGTCGCTCTTGTCGAGCAGTTGGCCGTCGCGGAAGAGGCGCGACCAGAGCTGCGACTCGTCGGGATCCCATCCGGCCGTCACGAGGGTGTAGCCGCTGGCGGTGCTTTCGATGGTGTTGAGCACGGTCAGGTTGAGGTCGCCGAGGCGGTTGTACCAGCCATGCCGCATGCCGGCGAAGAACTCGACGCTGAAGTCGCCGGCGAATTCGTACTTCGACCATAGCGCGGCCAGCGAGTCGGCGCTCTCGCCGTTCATGTGCGACCAGTCGGGGTAGCACTGGAAGCGGTTGATCACCTCCCATGTGCCGCCGTTGATCACCCAGTCGTGGAGCGACTCGGTGAAGAGGCAGTCGAGCACCGGTTCGCGGATTACCCGCGTGAAACCGAGCTGCGCCGTGTTCATGCCCTGGAACATCATGCGGCGGCCGGGGAAGGGGACGGGGAGGCGGCAGCGCGCCACGAGGCCGGTGTCGCAGTGCAGGGTGAAGATGTGGTCGTCGAGGCGCGTCGTGTAGAAGCGCAGGCGGGGGCCGTCGGCGACCGGCTGCGACTCGGGGAAGTGGCTGGTAGCGATGCGGGCGAGTGTCTGTGGCGCGTTGGTACCGTCAAGGCGGGAGGTCAGCAGGACGTGGTTGTTGGTCACGGCCACCTGCAGCAGTCCGTTGGTCTGGCCTTCGGGGATCAGCAGATGAAGCACGCTGTTGTTGACCGAGGGCACACGGAGCTCCGCCCGGCGCAGGACATCGCTCTTGTACCAGGCACGCCCGTCGGGATATTCAAGCCATTGTCCCTCGGGGGCGGCCCAGTGGCGCATGAAGGGATCCGTGACGTAGATGTTGTTCTTCTCGAAGCGGTCCGTCAGGAGTTCGATCTCGCCGCGCGAGACGGGCAATGCGACGCAGGCGCGTGTCTCGCGCCCGAGGTTGAAACCGCCGGCTCCCACCGCCGCGCCGCACAGCGGACTCCAGACGACCGTCGCGTCGTTGATACGTCCGTGAAGCTCGCCTTCCGCCGTGGCATCGAGCGTCAGCGTGACACACTTGCCGTCCGGTGCGTTCAACTGCGCCCGGTCGAGCAGCCGGTTGGTGACGCCCGGCTCGACGCGCAGCAGCTCGGCGGTCGCCGTGACGCCCGCGCGGGTCACGGCCAGGCGGTAGTGCGGCACGTCCGCCCCCTGCCAGCCGGCGATCAATTCGACCGACCAGTGGTGGCCTTCGGGCGCCAGTGCCAGATCGATCCGGCGCGGGGGATCGGTGAGTGCACCGAAGACGATGCCCGCCTCGTTGGAAACGGAGGTCTTGGCGAGATGCGCCTGCTCAGAAAACGGGATGCCGGAGGCGCCCAGGCCGGGGAGCGGCCCGTCACGGTACTCGAGGGTGTGGTGTTGTGCGCGCCGCCACAGGGCCAGATCGGCGGGGCGGTCGAGCGGCACCTCCGTGTGGGTCCGGGCATGGACATCGTCGAAGCGCGTCCCTTCCGGCGCGTGGCAGAAGAGTCCGAAGCGGCCGCCGGGCGCCATCGCGAGGCGACGCCGGATCACCTCGATGTGATCCACCAGACAGACCACCCGGTCCTCGTGGAGCCGCACCTCCATCAGGAGCCACTGCCCGGGAACGCAGTCGGTGGCCACCGCCTCGACCAGATCGCCGAGCCCCTTGCCGACGGGGGTGCGGTTCCAGAGCGCGAAGGTCAGGTAGCCGCTGGCCGGGTCGGTATGTACCGTGAAGGCCTGGCCCACGCCCTCGTCGGTCACCAGGAAGAGCAGGCCGTTGGTGCCGGCGTTGTGCTGGACGGAGGCCTGGTAGGTGTAGTGGTTGTAGAACGGCTCGCCCGCGAGAATCGTGGCGTTGGTACCGTGTCCGTTGAGACTGTAGAAGTTGGGGCTGCGCTCGGGCTTCGGGAAGCGCTTGAGTTCGCGATGCACATTGCCCGTGACCGTGCCCGTGACGGCATGGAGTCCCCAGTCGCCGGCGATCGTCTCCCAGAACTTGAGCGCCTGCGGCGACTCCTTGTCGATCAGGAAGTCGTCGTGGAAGGTGAAGGTGCCCAGACGCTGCTCGAAGCCCTCCTCGGCATCCCCGGGCAGGTTGGCGGCGGGGATCTCGATGGTGAGCGGCAAGCCCGCCCAGACATCCGGCATGGCAAGGGCCGGCTGGCCATCCACGTAGATCACGCAGCGCTGCCGCGAGCGGCGCAGGGCGACGGTGGCCACCGCATTGGTGTTGCGGTGCATGGCGGTGACGCGCGTGCCTTCGTCGAAAGTGGTGTCGAAAACTGCGGAAGGGGCGCCTCTCCAGGTGGTTTTGCGGCGCTTGAGGGTGCATACGAGATTGGTCACGCCCGAGGCGTCCGAGAGGCGCACAACCGAGCCGGTATCGCTCCAGTGCATCGTGAAGTCGCTCAGCGACTCGCTGTGCTCCATGGTCAGCCGCTGCGTCCAGCCGCTGTTGGTGACGGCGGCCGAGGGGGCGTCGGGCGGCGTGTTGCTGGCCGCCGGCGACGCCGCGGCCAGCGGCAGGCTGAGCAGCATGCCGGCCAGTGTGAGCAGAGTCTTGGAGAAGGGATGCATGGGTAAAAATCGGCACAAGCCGCGAAACAAGTGGAAGCGGAAGAGTCGGGCTGTACTTAATGCGGGTTATATTAGCATGTTTTGTGCCGAGTGTTTAGGGGTATGTTCGCGCGAAGAACGGGAGGACACTAACCGATTACGAGCCCGGCTCGACAATTCGCAGCCTGAATGCTACATTCAAGCCAATCTGGGGTTGGGGCGGTTCCCCGACCTCTTAATAAGAGCACGGATCATCACCATGATTGGCAACCGCTTTGTCATTCCTCTGTTTCTTGTCGTGTTGTTGTCCAGTCTTCTGGGTTGCGTCTGCTGCCAGTCAGCGCGGCCAAGAATCGAGTACGTCAACATTGCGAAGCAGGAGCAACTCGCTGTACTCCGGGTTGATTCTCGCGAGCATACGGTGGAGACGCGTTTTTCACTTCCCGCAAACACGTTGTGTCCGTTTCTGGTTTTCGTTGTTCATGGGGTTCCGGTTGAAGAGGAGTCCCAGCGCCTGTCTCTAGCGAATACCATGCTCGGACTTCGGCTTGGTCTGCATTTGTATGAAGACGGGGCGACCAATGACTTCTACAGCGTGGAACTTTGCCCATCCAACAACATGTGCGGACTAGGATATTGGTACTACCCGGATGGCTGCTATATCGCCCAGATCGAACCTTTCCCATACAATCCGACACCAAGCAAACCATTGTCCGGCGGTGTCTATCGTTTTAACCGGGATGTCTGTCCGGTTCAGAATGGCAGGCTGTTGCCGGGGCGCACATACCGGTTGAGACTGACCGTTGCACGAACCCGTGCAGATGACAAACGATGTGCAAGTATGGATACAATTTAGAATAGCGGAACCAAAACAATGGAACAACAGGTCTTAATTCATCCGCTTACTCTTTCGCTTTCGACGAAGGCGACAAAGTTACCGACAAAGCTCGCGACAAAGTTGATGACAGCCCTGAAGGGGCGCGACATACCAGCCCAGGGCAACGCCCTGGGGAATGGGCAAATAATGACAAGCCCTGAAGGGGCGTGACATAGTGTCAGAAAAGAAACCTTGATCCCCCAGATGATAGGCCGGACCTTCAGCCCTTTCTATCTTTATTCGCTGGCGGTCCTAGGGCTTCACCCTAGGCTGGGATGGGGCGGGCCTTCAGCCCTTGATGCGCTCCACCGTTGCGACCAGCGGGGTCGCCTGTCCTCGATCAAAATGGCAAGGTATAGACCAGAGCCCAAACTTTAGAACTTTAGAATTCCTGAACTTTAGAACTTCCCCACGCTCCATCACTCCATCGCTGCGGCTAGCCGGGACGGCGTCGCCCCACCACGCTGTCGCGCAGGCGTAGCACCATTTTCGCGCGTGTCGTTTTCCGCGGTTAAAATGGAAACCCCTTTGCGTTTCTGGTGCCTCGGCAGTCTCCTCATCTGCGCGGGCCAGGTCCCGCGGTAGAAAGCGCGTCCGGGTCCGCGCACTCAAAACCGCTTGCGCACGTAGTGCGCCACGCGGGGTGACCGGACAGACCTTTTTTGTATGAGTACCGGGCGTCCGGCTGGTAGACGCGGCGTCCCCGCCGCGTGCAGATGGGCTCAAGCGAAAGCCGCGGGGCAGGACTGCAAGCCCACAACTGCAAGGCCATGCCACGCTTCATCACTCCATCCCTGCCGCCAGTCATACGACGGGGTGTTGGGAATATTCGAGCGCGAGCCACCGGCAGTCCCGGCAGTCCCGGTAGTGTCGGCAGTGCCGGAACTCGAGGACGACATAGCCTAGCCTGGGACACCTCTGCCGCCCTCTCTTCGGCATTCGACAAGGTGTGGGGACAAGGAGTGGAGACAAGGTGTGGAGACAAAGTGCAAGCGCGGAGCGCCCACTCCAAACCCTTTCTTAAACCCTCTCTTAATCTCACTCTTAAACGGCACGCTGGTCTTACTCCACCCGCTTAATCTTTCGCTTTCGACAAAGGCGACAAAGTTACCGACACAGCTCGCGACAAAGTGGCGTCTCTGGCCTGTTCCAACCGCCCCGCAGGGGCGGTGGCAATACTGAACCCTGAACCCTAGTCAGAGACACACCATCCCAATCTGCGCAAATCTGCGCACATCTGCGGTTAAAAAATCTTCGCGTCTTCGCGCCTTCGCGTGAGCTTTCCCTGTTGCTTTCGACAAAGTTTCCGACAAAGCTCGCGACAAAGTGGCGTCTCTAGCCTGTTTCAACTGCCTACTGCCACTGCCTACTGCCACTGCCTACTGCTATTGCCGCCGCCCCGCAGGGGCGGTCGGCCCCACTGAACCCTGAACCCTATCTTACGCCAGGCTAAGCCGCCGGCGGAGGAGCCAGCCGGCGGCGAGGGTGGCGATGATGGCAAGGGCGAAGCCGTGGCGGTAGGAGACGAGGCTGACCAGCTCGGTGCGCGTCCCGCGCTGCAGGGCCCGGCGCAGGTCTTCGGCCATCTGGCCGGCCTCGGTTTCCGCGTAGGCGCGACCGCCCTCGCGCGTTGCCAGGCGTTCGAGTGCCGCGTGTTGCGGTTCGAGATGCGCGCCCTCGTCCCCGGGCGGCGCGACGAGGAGTGTGCGCTCGTAGGTCTCGAGGGGCGCGCCGTCGCGCAGGGCCTCGATGCGGAAGTGGTTCTCGCCGCGCGTGCGGAAGCTCATCTCGACACGCCAGATCCCGGGAACCCCGGGCTCGGGCGCCAGCGGCAGGCTCTGGCGTCCCCGGGCATCGGTGAGCGAGGCGCTGAGCTGCGCTCCCGGCGCGTCAACCACCTGCACGCGTGCCGAGGTGCGCCCGGCGGGACGTAGGCGGTTGCCCTCCCAGACCACGCGCAGGTGGCGTCCGCCATCGTTATCGCCGGCGGCGGCGCGCGCGAGCTGCTGCCAGAGGCGGCGGTAGAAGTCGGCCGCCGCCGGTGTGCCGCCGGCCCACTGCCAGCTTGTGTTGGAGGCGAAGGCATAGACCCGTCCGCGACCGTAGGGCTGGGCTATCAGCACGGGGGTGCGTCCCCGGGGGCGGTTGGCCTCCATCAGCACGCGCGCGGCGGGCGCGAGATCGCGCACGAGGTTGAAGGCCGAGAGGACGATTTGTCCGTCGCCGCCATCGCGGCGCGCCTCTTCGAGGATGGCGGCGAGACCGGCCACGGCGGGATCGGCGGCGGAGGCGGCGGGGATCGAGATGGGGGCCTCCTCGCGTACAAGAGTGCTTTCGCTGCCGTGCATGCGCCAGGGGATCAGCGGCGCGAGTGCCGAGGCCTCGTAGCCGCCGCCCTCGAAGGCCTCCTCGCCGCCGAGCCAGATCAGGCCGCCGCCCCCGGAGACGTAGTCCAGCACGGCGCGCATCTCGTCGGCCTGCCACAGCTCGGCCGGGAAAGCGCCCAGCAGGAGGCAGTCGTAGCGCTTCAGGGCGTCGGGTGCCGTGGGCAGTCCGCGCTCCAGCAGGGCGGTGTCGGCCTCGTCGGGCGCCTGCACGACATAGCGCTCGCCGCCGGTGCGGTAGAGCGCCGTGAAGGCGAGCGCCGGATCGGTGCCGAGAGCCTGGCGCAGGCGCTTGAGGTCGGCGCCCAGACGGCGTGAGAAGTAGAGCACATCGAGCGATTCGCCACGGGCCTCGATGCGCAGCGTGCGCCGGTTGTTGAGCGGCGAGAGCTCGTCCCCGCCCGACTCCAGATCGAGGCGGAAGAGGTGGAGCCCCTCGTCCTCGCAGCGCACGGGGAGGCGTAGCGTGGCCTCGCCGTCGGAGAGGTCGGCCTGCCGCGTCTCCACCAGCGACTCTGATCCATCCGGCTGGCGGTGCCAGAGGCGCACGCTGCGGTTGGAAAGGGTGGTGTGGAATTCGGGTGCCTGATGGCCGCGGGCGTGCAGGCGGGCCGTCAGCTCGAAGGTTGTGCGGCGCTCGACCGTGGGCGGGCCCTCGAAGGTTCCGACCGCCGTGTCGCGCCAGGTGGCGGGATCGCTTCCGATGACGCCCGCGAAGATCGGGGCGCGCGGCATACGTGGCGGTTCGGGCGGCTCGTCGCCGCCATCGGTGAGCAGCACGAGGGCATCCACGGCGCCGGCCTCGTCGGCGGCGGTCAGCAGCGCTCCGCCCAGATCGGTGCCGGAGTCGGCTTCGTCCGGCGGGGACGACTCCTTCCAGACGCGGTCGGTGAACGACCAGACCGCGAGGTCGGCCACATCGCCAAGGCGTTCGCGCAGCTTCTCCAGGATGGCGTCGGCGCGCGCCTCGCGCGTGGCGCCCTCCGCGTCGCGCACCTGCATGGAGGCGGAACGGTCTACGAGCACCAGCAGGCGCCGCCGCGGGCCGGCGGCGGCTTGACGCATTATGGCGGGATCAAGGATGGCGGTCAGGAGCAGGAGCACGGCCAGGCCGCGTACCGCCACTATGGGCGCGGTACGGCGGCGGCCGAAACGCTGCGCGAGCTGCCGGGCCTGGATGAAGACCATCGCCGCCAGCAGCAGCATGACCGCGGCCAGCGCCAGCGGCGGCAGGGCCGGGCGCCAGACGAGGGCGGGTATGAGGGAGGTGGGTGGCATTAGAGGGTTAGTCTTTCAGGGGCAGTGGGCTGCCGCCGGAGGCGGCAGGGGCGGCGGGCTGCGATGGGAGGCGGCAGGGGCGGCATGCGTGCCGCCCGTACAGGCAGTGTCGAATGTGAAAGAGAGAGTGCATGGGGGTGTCTCAGGCGAGGCATTCGGGGGCGTGGTGGCGCAGCCAGTCGAGGACGCATTCCATGGGGATGCCGACAATGTTGGTGTAGGAGCCGTCGTAGCCCGCGATCAGCTTGTCGCCGTTCTCGTCTATGTCGTAGCCCCCGGCGCGGTCGAGCGTGGCGTTGGAGTCCAGGTAGGCGGTGATGGCGGCCTCGTCGAGTTCGCGGAAATGGACGAGCGAGGCCACGATGCGCAGCGTCGGCCCGGCATCGCCGGGACGCGAGAAGGCCACGGCGGTGAAGACGGTCTGCGTGCGTCCCGCGAAACCGCGCAGGAAGCGGGCGGCCTCGGCGCGGTCGGCGGGCTTGCCGATGAGTCGGCCATCGAGCCAGACCAGCGTGTCGGCGGTGATGAGCACGCCGTCGGGGCGCAGTGCGCGACAGGCCGCGTGCTTGGCGCGCGCATTGTGTACCACGGTACCGACCGGATCGGCATGGTCTTGTATCTCCTGCGCGGCGACCTCGAGCGTCTCGAAGCGCAGCCCCGCCTCGCGGAAGAGGCGCTGGCGCCGTGCCGAGCCCGAGCCGAGAATCAGTGGCGGTACGGCGGCGGGGGGCGGGGGCGGACCGACGTGCAGGCGGCCCTCCTGCCAGCGGACGCCGACCCGGGCGGCGGCAGCCAGACGCTGGACAAGTGGACGCAGCGCTGCCGGTGCTGCCGCGAAGCCCAGGGTGCGGGTCAGGGCGTCGAGGTCGGCGGGGTGTCGTGCGACCAGGGCGGCCAGCGCATCGGCCTGTTCAGCGGCGGCGGGCGGCCAGGGCGGCAACGGGGTGGGGGTGCCGGGGAGTTCCGCCGCGGGTGTGAAGCGTTGCGCCAGTTCGCTGAGGAGCGCGGGCGGTACCGTGGCGGCGGAGGCGTCGGCCGGCGGACGCGCCAGGACGTTGAGCTGGATGTGGTCGGGGGCGACGGGGCGCAGCCGCGCGGCGATGCGGTCGGCGGCGGCTACGGTGTCGTTGAAGCCCGCCAGGATGAAGACCTCGACGACCAGTATGCCGGCGTATTCGCTGCGGAACTTCCGGTAGGCGTCGAGGATGGCCTCGAAGTCGAGACTGGGGTGCGGGCGGACGATCTGCCGGAAGGAGTCCGCATCCCAGGCGTGCAGCGAGACCTTGACCACATCGGCGCGCGCGGCGTCGCGGCGCACGGCGGGGTCGGTGAAGAGCGTGCCGTTCGAGAGCAGCAGCGAGCGGAAGGCGGTATGCTCGCGCACCCAGTCGAGAACGCGTCCGAAGGCCGGATGCAGGGTGGGTTCGCCGTTGCCAGAAAGGGTGATGAAGTCGGTGGTCGCGCCCGTCTGCCGCCAGGCCTCCAGCTCTGCCAGCACATCTTCGATGGGTACATCGGCGACGCGCCGGACGGATGTTGCCGGGGTGGGGCCGAGCTGGCAGAAGCGGCAGTCGAGCGTGCAGCGCTTGGGTACGCCGGTCTGGAGATCGACGCCGAGGGAGCGTCCGAAGCGCCGGGAGAGCACCGGCCCGAAGAGATGACGGTAGGCAGTCATGGAATCAATCGTGCGAGAGTTCGTCGAGCTTCATGTCGGAACCGAAGACGATCAGGCGGTCGTTCTCGAGAATCTTTTCGTGGCCCGTGGCGACAATCACCTTGCGCGGCAGGCGCGGATCCTCGGCCTCGCGGCGGATGGCGAGCACGGTGACGCCGTATTGCTGCCGCACGTTGCCCTCGATCAGCGTCTTGCCGACCAGCTCGGCGGGCGGCGTGATCTCGGCCACGCTGATGCCGTCGGCGATCTCGAAGAGATCGATGGGGCTGCGCGAGAGCAGCGCGCGGGCCAGGCGCTGGGCGCGGTCGCGGTCGGGATAGACGACGATGTCGGCACCGACGCGCTTGAGCACCTTGCCGTGGAGGTCGGAGACCGCCTTGGCCACGACGGTCGGGATGCCGAGATCCTTGCAGTTGACCGTGGCCATGATGCTGCCTTCCATGTTGTTGCCGATGCAGACCACGACGACATCGCAGTCGGCGAAGCCCGCCTCCTTGAGCGAGCGCGCGTTGGTGGCGTCGGCCTGGACGGCCTTGGCGACGAAGTCCGCGGCGTCCTGCACCTTCTCCTGCGACGTGTCCAGCAGGAGCACGTCCGCGCCCTTCTCGGCCAGACTCTCGATCAGGGCCTGTCCGAAGCGTCCCGAACCAATGATGCCAATGCGTTTCATCCCACGACAACCTCTTCTTCCGGATAGTGAATGTGATCGCTCCTGCCGGCCGAGTCGATGATCAGCACCACGGTCAGGGGCCCCAGGCGCCCGATGAACATGGTCATGGCGATGAGCAACCGCCCCGCGAGCGAGAGTTGCGGCGTGCAGTCCAGCGAGAGACCCGCGGTGCCGAAGGCGGCAACCGTCTCAAAGAGGAGCGGCATGGTGGCGTTGCCGCCGGTGGGCGGGTTCTCGACCAGCAGCAGGAGCGTGAAGATGGTCGCGACGAGGCCGATGCTCAGGAGGAAGATGGCGATTGATTCGCGGACGATGGTTTCGGGAATCGCACGCACGCCGTAGCGCGTGGCGGAACTGCCGCGGATCATGGCGATCACCGTCAGGACGAGCACGAGGAAGGTGGTGGTCTTGATGCCGCCCGCCGTGGAGCCCGGTGAGCCGCCGATGAACATCAGGGCCATTGTAATGACCCTTGAAGGCTCGCTGAAACTGCTCATCGGGATGGCATTGAAGCCGGCCGTGCGCGAGCTGACGGAATGGAAGAGGGCTCCCATCAGCTTCTCGCGCACGGGCATGTCGGCGAAGCCGCGGTTCCATTCCAGCGCTCCGAAGACCAGCGCGCCGGCGAGGATCAGGCCGAGGGTGGTCTGCAGCACCATGCGGCTATGGGCCGTGATGCGCCCACGCCGCAGGCGGTCGCGCATCCAGAAGCGGAAGTGGGTCAGGTTGTGCAGCACAAGGAAACCGATGCCGCCGAGGACGATGAGCATGATGATGGTGGCCATGTAGATGTTGTCGTGCCGCAGGGAGATCATGCTGTCCGGCAGCGGCGACAGCCCCGCGTTGCAGAAGGCGCTGACGGCATGGAAGCCGCCGAGGCCGATGGCGCGCCGGAGCGGATAACCGGCCGCCAGGTGGCGCCAGACCAGCACGGCCGCCCCGAGACCCTCGATAACCAGGGCGAAGCCGATCGTGCTCCGCAGCAGGGCAAGCAGGCTGGCCGACTGCTCCACGCCGATGGAGGTGGCCAGCACCGACTCGCCGCGCACGCTCAGGCGCCGTCCGAGCATGATCAGCAGGAAGGTGGCCACGGTCATGATGCCCACGCCGCCGATCTGGACGAGCAACAGGATGACGATCTGGCCGAAGAGCGAGAAGGTCGAGCCGATGTCGACGACGCTCAGGCCGGTGACGCAGGTGGCGCTGGTGGCCGAGAAGAGCGCCACGTCCAGCGGTACTGATGTGCCGCTGGCACTGGCGATAGGCAGCCATAGGAGTAGCGTGCCGCACAGTATCGTGGCCAGAAAGGCTGCGGCCAGGATGCCCTGCGGTCGGGCGGCCCGGTCTTTGTGCCGGATATGGTCCCTCAAGCGTTTCATGCGTAGCGGTCTGGCGCGCCCGCCCGTAGACGCGGTGTTTCAGACATGGGGATAGTGTAGCGGTTTGAGTGGAGCGGGGGAATGAAAAACATGCACCCGCGATTGCCGCTTGCCCCTGCCGCCGCAATTTGTCATCATAATAAAGTCCAACCTTGGTTTTGACTGGAGAGGTTAATGAAACGAGACACTGTCGGTTACCGGAGCTGGAAGCGCAAGCTGGACCTGATCTTCGGTCTGGGTACGATGCTGCTGGCTGGGCTGATCTTCTTTCTGACACTTTCGCCGGGTGTCTTTCCTGGGCAGTCGGCCGCGCTGATGGCCACGTTCACGGGTATCGAGCCGCCGGTTGCGCCGTCCCACCCCATCTGGGGCGCCATTGTCGCGTGGATTGGCGGTCTCTCGCCCAGTGCGATGGCGCTCAATCTCAACATCTTCAGTGCCCTGTGCGGTACGGCCTGTATCGGGCTGCTCTACCTGCTGATGACGCGTCTGGTCTACCAGAACCTCGACCACGACCATGGCGAGCGGGCCGGCAACCACGTGGTGGCCGCGGTCATGGCCGCGGCGGTATCCGCGGTCGCGCTGACCTTCTGCGTGCCCTTCTGGATGGCCTCGACGCGTCTGCACTTCCAGGTGTTCGACCTGCTGCTGCTCCTGCTGATGGCGCATCTATGCCTTGCCTTCACCAAGCAGTTCAACATGTGGCTGGGCCTGCTGTTTGCCCTGCTATATGGCGTCTGCATCGTCGAGAGCGTCAGCTTCACCGCCTTTGCCCCCATCTTCATCATCTATATCTTCTACGTGGCCTACCGTCAGGAAAAGCTGCAGTTCTGGCGCTTTTTCCTGCTGGGCCTCTTTGCCGTGGCGGGTCTGGCCTTCTTCCTGCTGGTGGCGGATAACTTCTGCCGTCTGGGAGATCTCTCCCTGCGCGGCTACGAGGGCTTCTGGGACGTGGTGTACACCATGCTGCGCGACCACGTCAAGACGCTGCGCGCCTCGGTGCCGCTGCCGCCCGAACTGGGCTTCATGTTCTACTTGATAACCTGGCTGCTCTGGCTGGCGGGGCTGCTGATCGCCCGCCGCTCGCTGAACGAGACGCGCGAATGGGGCTTCTACATCTTCCATATTATAATGACCATCGCAGCCCTTGTCATCCTCGGCTATGCCTGGAGCGTGCTCCGCGACCAGAGCCGCCTCCCGGTAACCTTGTATACCATGATGGCGATGGTGACCGGATATCTGGCCGCCTACTGGTTCCTGCTCGTGGCCAACTTCCGCACGCTGATGCCGTCCGGGGGGGTGAATCCGGCCAACAGCCCACGCGTCCGTGCAGGGGTGTGGATGGGGTATGCCTTCTCGGCCTGCCTGTTTGTGCTGATAGTGGGCACCTCGATCATCAACGGTTTCGAGGCCAGCGGGAAGCGCGGCGCCTTCGTCGACGCCTGCGCGGGTGTGCTGCTGGATCACATGGAGGGGCGCCGCTGGCTCATATCGGACGGCCTGCTCGACAATCACCTGCGCATCGAGGCGGCGCGCCGCGGCCAGCCGCTCACCCTGCTGGCGCTGCATAAGAACGACAACCCCATCTACATCCGCCAGGTCAAGAAGCTCGTCGATCAGGATCCCGTGTTCAAGGAGGAGGACAAGGTGCGCCTGAAGAACATCCTCGACCTGGGGATCATAACCTTCGTCCAGGACTGGATTTCCGACAACCCCGAGCTGCTCTCGGAGATCGCCGTGATGAGCGCGCCCGATCTGATCGTTGGTGCCAAGTGTACGGTTGCCCCGCTCTACTTCGCGTTTGTCGGTGTGCGCGACCGCAATGAGCTGAAGGATGTGGACTATCTCAAGAAGTACGGCTCATTCTGGGAGCGGATGTCGCGGCTGCTGGCCCGCTCGCGCGGCATGCGCGACCCCGTGGCCGACTACCGCGCCGCGCTGCGGCGGCAGGTAGGCTTCGTGGCCAACAACACCGGCGTGCTGCTCGAGGAGCTTGGACGCCCGGAGGAGGCCTACACGGTCTACCGCCAGGCCCGCAACATCGACGTCGAGAACATCAGCGCGCTGCTGAACATGGCCGAGATGCTCAACCGCGATCCGGACTTCAGGCCGCAGGACAAGGAGGGGGTCGAGAAGGAGCTGAAGGAGTTTGTCGACAACATGGCGCACCGGCTTCCCGTCTGGTCGCTCTCGCGCTTCTACGGCTATGTGCGCTCGCCCGTCCTCTTCGCGCAGCTTGGCTGGACGTGGGCGCTCTCAGGCCAGCCCGGCATGGCCATGGCGGGACTGGAGCGCGCCGAGGCGATCTCGACCACCCTGGCCTCGCGCACCCGCGTGCGGAGCGACATGGCGGAAATCCTCATCCAGCAGGGCGAGGAGGAGCGCGGCGAGGCCATCTACGAGGAGATCCTCAAGAACGAGCCCGACAACCAGCGCGCCCTGATCTCGATGGCCCGCATTGCGACACGCCAGGGCGCCCTCGACAAGGCGCGCGAATGGCTCGACCGCGCCAGCTCCGCGGGCGTTGACCGCTCCGCGCTGGCCCTCGAGCGCGCCGCCATTGATCTGGCCGCGAACAAGCCCGAGGAGGCTCGCATCAAGCTCACCGAGATCACGGAGCTGCAGCCCAAGAACCTGCAGGCCTTCAGCATGCTGGCCATCGCCATGATGCAGATGAAGGACTTCGACGAGGTCGAGCGGCGCGTGCTGCCCAAGATGGAGTCGATCGCCGGCACGCCCGATAACTACCTCATCCAGATCACGCGCGGCCAGCTCGCCCACCAGAAGGGCCGGGAGTTCTATCCCGCCTCGCGCGCGGCCTTCGAGCGCGCCTCCGTGCTGCGCCCGGGACTGCCGATGCTGCTCGAGTGGATCCTGCGGCTCGACTTCCTGATGGACGACAAGGTGGCCGCCGAGAAGCGTGCCCGCCAGATACTGCGGATCAACCGCAACCACGGCTTCGCCAACTACATCATGGGCTCGCTCATGCTGGGGCGCGGCAAGCGCGCCGAGGCCGAGGACTACCTGCGCCGCAGCATCAGCGCCTCCAAGTCGGCGGCGGCCCTCAACGACCTGGCGGAGCTCCTGCGCCAGAGCGGCAACTACGCCGAGGCCGAGAAGCAGGCCCGCGCGGCCATCGAGCTCTCGCCCGATCTCTACTTCGCCTGGGATACGCTGGGCGGCGTGCTGGCCGAGACGCAGCGCCTGGAGGATGCCGAGAAGGCCTACGTGCGCGCGCTGGAAATCTTCCAGGACGACCTGCGCGTACACCTCAACCTGGCCAAGCTGCTCAAGCAGATGGGCAACACGGTCAGGGCGCGCGAGATCGTCAGCCAGATCCAGCCCCGGCGCAGCGAACTGCCGCC
>JAAYLN010000318.1 GCA_012521875.1 Lentisphaerota bacterium
ATCATGCGCCACTTCTGCGGCGAGATCGAGACGGTACACTGCAACGCCATGAAGGCTCCCGGCCGGCGCATCTGGTCCACGGCCCAGTTCAACATGCGCTTCGCCTGCGGCGCCCTCGGCCACCTCACGGGCAGCTACGACATCAAGCGCGGCCATCCCATGGAGCGCTGCGAGGTCGCGGGCGTCAAGGGCCGCTTCATCATCGACGACATGTACCGCGAGGCCACGCTCTACCCCGCCGGCGACACGGTCAAGCAGGTCTATACCAACCCGCTCTTCGGCGGCATGCGGAGTTTCGACGACACCTTCCGCAACCGCATCACCCGCTTTGTCGAGCAGGTGCTGGCCGGCGATCCGCCCGAAGCCATCGACGGCTCCGGGGCCGACGGTCTGGCGTGCCAGAAGGTGCTGGCCGCCGCCATCGAGTCGATCCGCACCGGACAGAATATCAACGTCGCAGAGTTCTGCGCACGCAAGGGCTACCGTTGACATGATGACCACCATTATCGGGCGCGGCCACTCCGGCACGCGCGCCATCTCGCATACCCTCTCGCAGAGCGGCGTCTTCATGGGCGAGCCGCTCAACGGCTCCGGCGACCTGCTGCCGCCCGAGGCGATGTACGAGGCCTGCCGCATCATTGCCCGCCACATTCCGTGGCGCGGCGGACTCGAGTGGGACTTCGGCACCGTGCAGACCGTCGAGATTCCGCGCGCGTTCAAGGATCTGATCGAGCGCTACCTCACCTCCGTGCTCAACAGCGACGCCCCGCACAAGGGCTGGAAGATTCCCGAGACCACGCTCTGCTACCCCTGGATCAAGCGCCTCTTCCCCGATCTGCACTACGTCTTCTGGGTGCGCGATCCGCGCGACTGCATCATCGGCCATCACCTGACCGACGACCTGCACGACTTCGGCATCGAATACCCCGTCACCGACGACATCTACCTCCGCCGCTCGATCTCCTGGAAATACCAGAACGACCTTGTGCGCGCCACCGGCCGTCCCGCGCGCTGGATCAAGGTGCGCTTCGAGGATTTCGTGCTGCACCAGGAGCGCGAGCTCGAACGGCTCGAGGCCTTCTACGGCCTGCCCCTGGCGCGCATTCCCGTCAGGAAGGATCCCGTAGGGCGCTACAAGAGCAATCCCGATATCCGGCTTCCCGACTTCCTCGCCGACGCGCTTGTCGAGCACGAATACGCCTAGGGCCGGGCCGCATCAGAAGCGGTATATCCGCGCCGGATCGGCCAGGCGGCCGTCGTCGCCGAACAGCACACCCTCGCTGCGCAGCAGTTCCAGCTTGCGCCGGATGGCCGCGCCGCCGCGCTGGCCCTGGAAGCCTCCGATCGTGTGGTCGGCGGCAATCACGCGGTGGCACGGCACCCCGGGCGCAAAGGGGTTGCGCCGCAGGGCACCGCCGACCGCGCGCGCCGAACCGCATCCGATCCGCCGCGCCAGCAGTCCGTAGGTGGTGACGCACCCGCGCGGCACCTCGCGCAGCGCGTCATAGACTCGCATCTGGAAGGCTGTCGGACGCATTCAATTCCCGCAGTAGATATCCTTCAGGTACTTCAGCCGCAGGTCGTTGATGATGTAGACGATGTTGTTCCACCCGGGTACCGCCTCGGCGTAGATACGCTCGACGTCGGCCTCGGTCATGCCGGAACTGACCTGCCTGGTGTAGCCGTCGAGCTTCTCGATCAGCGGCGTGACCACCTCGGCATAGAATTTGGGGTCGCCCAGAGCCTCATCGCTCCAGTGGCCGATGATGCCGTCGTAGCTGCGGGTGGTTCTGCGCTCGCGCCTGTAGTGGGCCAGCGCGTTGTAGATCACGGTGCGCTTGATCTTGAGGATGTCGGACTTCGAGAACTTGAAGTGGAGCTCGCCCCAGGAGGCGCGGGCATGCGCGTGGCCGCCGCTGCTCCAACTGAATGCCCCGGCCGGTGCCCAGTGGATAGTGTCGAAGTCCCAGATATCGCCGTCCTCGGGCAGCTTGTCGCTGAAGAGCTGCCAGGAGAGGAACATGCGCTTCCAGACCGCGCCGTCCTCGAAGAGGATATCGTCGCGCTTGAGCTCGGAGAGCCGCTTGGGATAGCGCTTGTGCTGCGCCGTGCTGTAAACCAGATTGGCGGGATCAATATATGCGTCGGTTACCGCGCCGATAACACAGCCGTAGGGCTGGTCCTTGCCGGCGGCGATATAGATCTCCAGCGAGCCCAGATCCTGCCGCTTGGCGCGGGCGGCCTCGAGATCGTCGGTCGGGACGCGGTACATGACATTGAGGCCAAGCTCGTCCGCGACGACCAGCAGCGAGGCGGGCTTGAAGTTCTCGTCACTGACGGTACCGATGTTCTCGCCGCGGCCGGTGATGTTGACGTCGGCCTCGAGGAAGGCCTTGTCCACGCGCAGCTTGCGCTCCATCGGCTGCATTTTCCTGACGCGCCCGCGGGCGCGGAAGTCGGTGATGCCGGCGAGGGGCTTATCGAGGAACTCGACGCCGAGCGTAAGATTCGGGCGCTGCTGGTAAAGCTCGTTGTAGGTCTGCTCTATGATTTTCGCGGCATCGTGCCTGTTGGCCATCATGGCGGTGCGTCCGGCCTTGAGGATGAAGCTGCTGCGCTGCTGCGGAGTGAAGTCGTCGGAGAGTGGAAATTGCCTCATCACCTCCTTGACGGCCTTCCCGAAGTCCGGGCTGTCGAGCTCGCTGACTAGCGCGAGCCAGAACTTCTGCGGCTGTGTGTAGTCGGGAAATTCCGCAAGGCGCTGCCTGGCGAACTCCGCGGCCTCCTCGTGGCGTCCGCAGCCGTAAAGCGCGTTGATCTTGTAGAGGCCGAAGAGGAAGCTCCCAGCCTCCTTGGCGTTAATCCTCTCGATACGCGCGGAGAGCTCCAGCGCCTTCTCATACGCGCCGTAGATGATGGCGTCGTTGCGGGCCGCGATGAGCGGGCGCTGCAGGACACCGGTCTGCCGGTTGGAGATGACGTTGTCGAAGTATTTGTCGAAGACGGCCTTGTTGTCGCTCCAGTTGCCTAGAAAATGCGTGACGCCGCCCTGCTCCCACGAGTCGCTGATGAAGTGCCTGAGCGCCTCGGCCTGGGTGCTGGCGAGAGTTTTTGGCGCGCGCCGTTCGGTAGATTCCACCAGCCCGGCGGTGTTGGCAAGGATGCTCTCGTAGATTGGCCGTGCCTCGGGCGGCGGGTGGTACGAGGCGAGCCGCAGGCGGCATGTGGTGGCGAAGGGCGACTTGGCGGCATCGAGTCTGGCGATGGCCTCCGTGAGCGTCTTCCTGGCGCCATCCTCGTCGAGCAGACGGTACTGCTCGCGCGCCCTGGCCATGGCAATCTCGGCGACAGCCTGGAAGTTCGTGTTGACGGCCGCGCAATCCCCGAAGACTTTCCAGCACTTCTCCGGTTGATCCGTGAGGGTATAGAAATGCGCCAGCATCGGGTGGAGCGTGACCTCCCAGGTGCAGTTGCCGATCGCCTTGAGAATCATCGCCTCGGTCTCCGCGAACTCGCTGCGGTTCATGAGGAAGTTGTACATGGTGCCGGCATGGCGCGCGCGCAGCGTGATCTGCGGGTTGTCCAGGGAGAGGGCGAACCGCGTGTATTTCTCATGGCGCTCGTGCTGCTGCTTGGCATTGCAGTAGAAGCCGATGGTGAAGATCGATTTGCGGATGTCGGAGTAGGTCAGGCCGCCGGCATCGATCAGCTTGTCGAGTTCCTCGAAATAGTATGAGTAGTCCTTCTTCAGATACTGGCTCGGGTAGTGCTTCCTGGCCCACTCTTCCCACTTCCTGAAACGCTCGCCGATGGGGATGGAGACATCGCGCATCTCGGCGATCAGCGGATCGTTGGTGGGGCAGGGCGTGGTCTCCTGTGCAAGGGCGGAGACGGTCGCCAGGATGACGCAGAGGGAAAACAGGAAAAACTTCTTCATGGCAGTGTCCTTGTCGTGAGCTCTGGATTGCACGTGGTGCCTGCTACTTTCCCAGCGTCTCCCGCAGTCTTGTAATGTGGTGGATCACCTCCATGCGCAGAGAGGTGGCGTCAACACTCTCGGGAGTGAGGCGGGCCAGAAGCAGCCGTGCCTGGCGGCCTGCGGAGCGGGTGTCGAAGTCGGCGCTGGCCTCCGCCTCGCTGGCAAGCCTGAGCATGAGCGTGGAATAGCGCACGTCGTCGATGGCCTCGCGGAAGCCCTCCCACTGTAGCGTGTCGATCAGGCCGCTGTACTGGCCGTAGGCGAAGACCATGGGACGGAATCCCGAGGCGCGGTCGTTGTACGGGCCAAGGTGGTGGGCGTAGTTGTTGACCGTGGTGTAGCCGGAGAGGTACTGGATGAAGCCGTATTGCAGACGGTTGAAGGCCGGGTTCTCCGGGCCGACGTGCTGGCAGGCGTACCATGATACGTCAGCGCCCATCCTGGTCCACTGCTCCGCTCCCCTGGCATCCTCGGGGAAGCCGGCGCGGTGGACGTAGTCGAAGATGTCGGCTCCGCGGTGGTAGAGGGCGTCGCTGCCGGCCAGTTCCACCTTGAAGCCCGCCTTGGCATAGACGGACAAGGTTGGGCGTTGCTGCGCCACCCAGGCGGGCGAGGGCTCGTCGCCGTGGATGAGATAGTATTCGCAGTCGGCGCCGTAGTTCTCCTTCAGCCACTTGTAATTCATGCAGGAGTTGAAATAGCGCTCGACCTGGTTGGCGGCATTGTAGGAGCCGCTAAGGCCGAAGATGCGGTCGGTGTTGATGCCGGCCCGTTTGAAGTGGTCGAAGACGTTGCGGTTGTTCCAACTGCGGATATTCTGATCATC
>JAAYLN010000319.1 GCA_012521875.1 Lentisphaerota bacterium
AGATGCGGATGGAGACGACAGGACGCAAGGAACTGGTACGCTGGGTCCTGTCCTGGATGCCGGACGTGAAGGTGCTCGCCCCGAAGAGTCTACGGGATCGGATCGTGGACAAACTGCGGGATGGACGCCGCGCACAGCAATGAGGCAAGATGGCCCAACAACACGCTACTCACCTACACCTTGCCGAGGACGGTCAAGGTGAGGGAGAGCGTGGACGTTCTGCATAAGAAATGAACTCGCCGGTTGCGGTGTCGGCCCGCACGATGATGGCGTCCGATTCCAGCGTTTGCATTCCTGCTCCAGCGCAAAGCGCAGCGGAGGCAAGGAAGATTGCGATCATGGTCTTTTTGTCCATTGTCAGTCCTTTCCCGCTTCGTCCGGGAACATCGAGATGCGGAGTTTGGCGCAGCCGTAGGGGACGAGTTCCAACGGCGAGCCATCCGCCGCCCTAGCGCGTAGGCGCAGGGGGGAGGCTAGAGGCCAGCCCCAGTGGCGCGGCATTGCATCGCGCACGACTTCGGCGCCATCCAGGACGCGCGAGGAGTCAAGCCGCCAGTCGATGCGCTGATCCGGGACAGGCGTGTTCTCGTCGATTTCGGCCAGTCCATGCGCGAAGAGGAGCGGCCCCAGCGAAAGCGAGCAGTATGGCTTGCCGCCGTCGTTGAAGTCGCGCATCGTCTCGACCTGCGGCGCCATCGGGAAGCGGAGCGACACGACATCCCCCGTCTTCCACTCGCGGTTGATGACGGCAAAGCCGTCGGCGCCCACAGGGAGGTTGAGCGCATCGCCGTTCACCACAACCGAAGGATTGGCGCACCATCCCGGCACGTGCAGTTTGAGCGGGAACCTGAGCGGCTTTGCCGTGGACACCCTCATCTCCAGCGTCTCGTTGAAGGGGTAGTCCGTCTTCGTCTCAATGCGGACGGCCGTGCCGTCCAGCTCAGTTTCGAACGTGTTCGGCGCATAGAGAGTGGCGGCGATTCCGCCAGTGGCGGGCTTCATCCACATCCACTGCACGTAGCCGGGCAGGATGCGCGTGAGCGCGGCGGTGCAGCAGAGCGGCCAGTGCTTGGTCTTGTACAGGCCACCGTTGCCGCCAGGACCATTGGGGAAGTTGCCTATGCCCGTCGTGCGGTTCGGAGACTGGAAATAGACGTGGCGCATGAAGTCCCTCGAGGTGCAGGCCGCCCCGGCGTTGAAGAAGCTCCGCTCCACGTGGTCGGCGAAGCGCCCCTCGCCCGTCGCGCCGGCAAGCGTGGCGTAAAGCAGGATGTCGCCCGCGACGGTGCATGTTTCCGTCCCCCGGTTCGGCCCCGACCAGTCAAACTGCTCGTCGGACACAATAACGCCGTGCGGCTGGCGGCATACGCGCTCGTGCAAATCGAGCCATGCGCGGACGTTCGCGAGGTATTTGCCGTCGCCAGTCCAAAGCGACGCCTTGACCCACGAGAGCATGCTCTCGTAGCAGAGGACGCCATGCTGGAGCCGCCAGTCCCACGGCGCGCTGCCCTCGCTGTCGTGCCGCTTGCTCATGCTCAAGGCCTCATGGCACACGGGTAGGCCGTAGCGCATCGCGGGCCATTTATGGGGGCGGGGTTCCGCGGCGCAGAAGTTGTCGATGGCCTTGGCGATGTTCGCATCGCCATTGTAGCGCCACGTGTCGCACGCCGCCGCCGGGAGCGTGATGGGGTTGCCGAAGAAGTGGAAGCGCGGGTCGTCGAGGCACCATGTGAGGGCGCGGAGCGCACGTTCGTCGCCCGTTGCCTCGTAGTAGGCGAGCATGGCGCGCGTGGTGCGTCCGCTCGCCCCCACGATGAAGCCGTGGTTTGCCTCTTCGATTTCCGCCATCTGCGCGGGGTCGTTGCGGTCCATCCAATACACGAAACCAATTGCGTTGGGGTTCATGCGTTCGAGAAGCGGCTCCAGGCGCTTCTTCGCGTAAGCCTTCAGCTCATCGTCGTCGAGTTCCCATGCGAGTCGCACAAGGCCCTCGAACCAATATGCGCCGCCCTCGGTGCACCACGCGCCTTTGTCCGGGTCCTTCCAGTCAAGGTATTGGCCGCGTGGGTGGAAGTCTCTGTTCCAAGCGCGCGGGAAGGCCTTGTCAATCTCGTCCATGCGCGAGATGTACCCGGTGCGGGCCGTAATGCACCAGTCGCGAAGCCAACCCTGCGGCTTCACCTCGCCGGGACGCAGCATCTCCATCTTGGCGGGCGTCTTGAATGCATGCGTGCGCACGGGCCTTTTCAAATCCATGTTCGCATCGTCCGCCAAGGCAACGCAGGCACTCGCCGCGAAGATGGTTCCACATAGTTTTTCCATAGCATTCCTTGCAAAGCTGATTAAAACGCAAGCAGTTCGCCGCCTTCAAAGAAAATCGGGTTTCCCGAAAGTGGCACAAATTGATAAGAAATCGCTTTTCAGGGGCACGGGCACCCGCCCGCCTGCCTGTGCGTGTCCGCACGCAGACAGGCTGGAAC
>JAAYLN010000320.1 GCA_012521875.1 Lentisphaerota bacterium
CCGCCAAAGGCCACGCTGAAATAGGGTGCCTCGTCGAGGTCGAGCGTGTCCTCCACATCCCCGGTTTCCGCGATCAGCGAGCGGTTGACCAGCAGGCCGCCCTCCAGCCGCATGTTGAAGTTCTCGCCGAAGGCGATCTGCACTCCGCCGCCGAGTTTGATGTCCTCGACGGTCAGTTGCTCCGGGTCGCCATCCTCGCCCGACATGCCGTAGGTGGTGGTGCGCCAGCCGGCGGTACCGAAGATTCCTACCGGACCCAGTTGCAGCACGGCGGTCGTGGTGGGCAGCGCGAGGATCAGGCGGAAGAACTCCGACGGCTCCCAGCCGAGTCCGACGAGCGGCATGACGGGCATGTTCCAGTCCAGACGCACCTCCGCGCCCAGCAGCCATGAGAAGTGCGGGTTCACCGCATAGTAGAAGGCGGTGTGGAAGGGGACGGCCAGGCCATCGCCGAGCGCCTCGGCATCGGCGTAGAAGCCGGGGCGCGCGCCGATCTGGAATGAGAGCCCGTTCAGGTAGCGCCACGTCCAGTCCACTTGCAGCGGCAGCTCGAGCAGGCCGGTCGGCATGACGGTGAGATTGGCATCGTCAATGAAGATCAGGCTCTTGAGGCGGATGTTGACGTCCATGTCGCCCAGGAGCACGTTGCGCCACTGGGCCAGGTTGATGCGCGTGTCGAACTCCAGCAGGCTCACCTCCTCCCCGTCCGGGGTCCGGTCGGTTTCTGCGCCGGGGACATACGTCAGGTATGCCCAGCGGCGGGGTTCGGTACGTGCATCCAGGAATGGGGAGTAGAGATCCGGCGGCACGAAGCCGCGCGTGGTGCCCAACTGCTGCTGCTGCTGCTGCTGCTGCGGTGGCGGTGCCGGCCGTTGCGGTGCCGGTTGGCGGTACGTTGCCGGTTGGCGTTGTGGCGCCGGCTGGTGGTAGGGAGCCTGCCGTGGTTGTTGCTGTGGCGTCACCGCCCGGCGCGGTGCGGTGGTCCGGGGCGTGGTGGTGTAGCGGGGGGCAGGTTGTGGCGTGGCGGGCACGCCCGTATCCTCCCAGGCAGCATGGGTGCCGTAGGCGAAGAGCAGCAGCAGTGTGATGGCAGTCAGGTGTCTCGATGTCATCGGGGATCCGGCGTCTTGGTGGTTGGTTGTCTGTGAATCGGGCACTATAACTGTTTCGCCCTAAAAAAACAAGGCAATCGGCTAGTGACGATAGGGGCGCGGGGAGAGCATGGAGAGCGGGCGGTGGCGATCCCCGCTTTGTCACGAGCTTCATCGGTTACTTTGTCGAAAGCGGGAGGAACCACGAAGAAGTTCTAAAGTTCTAAAGTTAGGCTGGTGCCTGTACCGAACACCACCCGCAGGTTATAAACCGCCAAGACGCCAAGGACGCCAAGGGGAACCGTGAATGGACGAATGGGCGCGGGTGGATGGTGTTTTTTTTAACCGCGAAAAACGCGAAAAGCGCGAAAAAGAAGCCGCGAATGCATGAATGCACGCGAATATGGATTAAGCGGGTGGATTAAGTGTGCCGATTAAGAGTGAGTTTAAGAGAGGGTTTGGAGTGGGTGCTTCGCGCTTGCTTCTCGCACTTACTCTCACACTTAATCCCACACTTAAACGGAACGCTTACTCCACCCGCTTACTCCCTGTTTCAAGTCTTTTCGTCTTTTGCGGTTAGACACCCCGCTCTGCGGGTCTTTTCGTTCGTGGTCCCTCTTGGCGCTCTTGGCGTCTTGGCGGTTCAATCTCTATCGAGGACGAGGACGAGCCATCCGCTTTCCGCCTGCTCTCCATGCGCACCACATCACCCACCGATTGCCTTGAAAAGATGCGCCGTATACATTAAAATGTGCCCACTTCTGCGCCCCTGTAGCTCAGTTGGATAGAGCAGCAGCCTTCTAAGCTGCGGGTCGCGCGTTCGAGTCGCGCCGGGGGTGCCATTTTGTCAGTTGCCAGTAGGCAGTAGCAGTAGGCAGTAGCAGTAGGCAGTCGGCAGTCGGCAGTGGCTGCCGCCAAAGGCGGCAGGGGGCGCATGCTTGCGGCCCGTACAGTTGGCGGCCTCCCTAGCGGATCATGGACTGGAGACGCTGCAGGTTGAGTTCCACGGCCTGCATTGCCGGATAGGCGTCGCTCTCGTACTCCACGATAAACCAGCGCGTGCCGGCCACGGTCTCGCACAAGCGGAACACCTCTTCCCAGGGCACGCTGTCGTCGCCGATTAGGGGTTTGTAGCCTTCGCCGGCATTGGTACCCGGCGGTACGGTGCGGTAGGGTTTAAGGTGGATTGTGACGCCCTGGCCCGGATAACGCTCCAGCAGGGCGGGGCAGTCGGCACCGCCGCAGAGGGCATTGCCCGTGTCGAGCTGGGCAATCACGCGCCGGCTGGCATTACCGAAGAGGATATCCCAGGGGGTCTCTTTGCCCAGCGGCGTGAACTCGGTGGTGTGGTTGTGATACCCGATCTGCATCCCCTCGTCGGCCAGCGTCTCGGCCACCTCGCTAAAGAACCCGGCCATGGCCAGCCAGTCTTCCCGTGTACGGGTCTTCTCGGCCGGCAGGCCGGGGATGACGATGTAGCGGTTGCCCACCTCGCGGTTGAGTGCGATGGTCTCATCCAGCTTGTCGGGCTGCACGGCGGCGAACGGGGTGTGCCAGCCGCAGCAGACGAGGCCGTTGTCGTCGAGTATGCGGCGCAAGGCCTGGCCGGTGAGCGCCGGTGGTCCGGCGAACTCGACGCCTTCGTAGCCCATCGCCTTGACGGCTTTCAGGGTGCCCGCCGGGTCGCGTGCGAAGTCCTTGTGTACCGAGTAGAGTTGCAGGCCGATTGGAATGCGCTTCATGGATATCCCTTTCGCTGTATCTGGCCTGCGCGCCGGAATAGGCGGCTCGCAGGGGTGTTGGTTGCAATTATGATAGCAGGATGTGCGTTTTTGAGAAAGGGAAATCGGGGGGGGAAATCGGGGGATTTTAGATTTGTGATTTTTAGATTGAACCGCCAAGACGCCAAGAGCGCCAAGGGAATTTGTGATTTTAGATTTGTGATTGGTTGTGCTCCGCTCGTTCTCGTCAACCCCGCTGTTAATCTGAACCGCCAATGGACGCGAATGCGCGCGAATGGATGGTGTTTTTTTTGGAACCGCCAATGGACGCGAATGCACGCGAATGGATGGTGTTTTTTTTGGAACCGCCAATGGACGCGAATGCGCGCGAATGGATGGTGTTGTTTTGAACCGCGAAAACCGCGAAAATCGCGAAAGATTCTTTGGTTTTGCTGATGCCTGTGATTAGCCCCCTGCCGTCCATACCGGGCGTCCGGCTGGTAGACGCGGCGGGGACGCCGCATCTACGTGCCCTGCCAGTCATACGGCGTTATGGGGGTGCTATGCGGGCGCCAGCCGGCCGGTAGTTCCGGCAGTTTCGGCAGTCTCGGGGATCGAGGACGAGGACGAGAATCCACCCATCAGCTCTCCTGTCGCCCCGTCTTTAGCTTTCGACAAAGCGTAGCCGACAAAGCGTGGAGACAAGGTGTGGAGACAAGGTGTAGGTGCGAAGCACACACTTAAACCCACACTTAAACCCACTCTTAATCGGTACACTTACTCTACCCGCTTACTCCATTTTCACTCGTGTGCATTCGCGTGCATTTGCGTCCATTCGCGGCTCCCCTTTCGCGTTTTTCGCGTTTTTCGCGGTTAAAAATACACCATCCATTCGCGCCCATTCGTCCATTCGCGGTTCCGTTTCCCCACGCCTCTGTGCCTCCGTGAGAGACCGCCATCTGCTTTCGACAAAGGCGACAAAGTTACCGACAAGCTCTCGCGACAAAGATGGTGGTGTGTGGTCGCTTGCACACCTTATGCCTTCCGCGCGCCCTGTCGCTAGCCGATTGCGCCCCATCCTCTTTGTGCTTGTAGTTTTGCCGCAATTCCGACAATCTATAGTCTGTTTTTGCCCGATTTAGCGAGTCATGAGATTACCGATTATTGCCATCGCCGTGATGGCAGCCTGCTGGCATCTGGCCACACCGCCGGTGTATGCGCTTGATGCGGCATGGATTCCCCCCGAAGCCCTTCCGATTCTACAGGCTCTGCGGAGTAACAATCCGCAGTTGGCGGCCGCGCGTGCCCGCGAGGCGGCGGGCCGCGGCCGTGCCGAGGCCGGCGAGGGTTTCTACCAGCCGCGGGCCATGATGGCCGCGGGCGGTTCGCGAGGCCCCGTCGCGGCGCCGGAGTCCACATTGTCACCCCGTCTGGCCGGCGATGCCGCCGGGATGCAGGCCGGCCTGCTGATGCCTTTGCGGGCCGGTGCCATGATCGGCGCCGGCGTCAGCCAGCGCTACCTTTTCGATGCGGACGGTTTCGAGGATCTGGGCCAGACCACGGCGGGAGTGCGGCTGGAAGTGCCGCTGCTCCGCGACCGGGGGTTCCGGCTGCAGCGCTGGCGGCAGGAGTCGCTGGATGCCGAGGCCGGGGCCGCCGCCGCGCGGGCCTTCGCCACAGGCGAGTCGCTGGCGCGCGAGGCGCTGGCGAACTTTGCCGGCTGGCTCTATGCCAATGCCGATGTGCGCGAGACCGGGAACTCCGTGAAGCGGGTCGAGCGCCTGCTGGAGGAGACCGCGGGTCGTGTTGAACTCCAGACCATGGCGGAGTATCAGGTGTATGGCGCCCGGATGGAGGTGGCGTTCCGTCAGGAGGAGCTGCGCCAGGCGCAGGCCGCGCTGGAGAATGCCGGCCATGCGCTGGCCGCCCTGCTGGGTGGCGCTCTGCCGGAGCCGCCGGCCGACGGTCCGGCGATACTGCGCGCATGGGCCGTCCGCTGCGCCACCGGCGACGTGAGCCGCCTGCTGGAGCGCGCCGCGCCGCGCGGCGAGTGGAATGCGGCGGTCAAGGCCGTGCAGGCGGCCGAGGCCCTCGGACGGATGCGCGACGAGGAGACGCGCGGCAGCCTCTCGCTTGTGGCCGGCCTGGGCTACCAGGGCGAGAGCGAGGATGGCGGCATCGGCAGCGACAACCTGCTGGCCGACAGGCAGGCGGGGGCCGAGATCGCCATCGTCTGGAGCCGTCCGTTGCATTTCGATGCCGAACGGGCGGCCGCCCGCGCGCAGGCCGCCGAGATCGCCGCCGCCCGCGATGAGCAACGGCGCATCGGGCTGCAACTGGCGGCGGAGCAGGCGCAGGCGTGCGCCCTGCTGGCCGCGGCGCGGGAGCGTCTGGGGCTGGTTGACCAGGCTGTTGTCTCGGCACGGCGCGCGCTGGAGGCGGAAACCGAGCGCATGCGGCTGGGCGAGGGGCGCAGCCGCAACGTGCTCGACGCCCAGAAGGATCTTACCACGGCCGAACGGCGCGCCAACCTGGCGGCGCTCGATACGGTTCTCGCGTTTCTTGATCTGCTGCACGCCGCCGGCGTGCCACTGCTTCCACCGGAGGTTGACCATGGCGATGTCCGCCCGACTGATTGAACTGCTCCGCAAACAACTGCCCGGCGGCGGCAGCGAGTCGGCCGCCAGCTCGGCGCAGGATCTGCTCCGTGATGGCGTGCTGCAGGACGAGCAGCGCGAGCGTCTGGAGATCGACCGCCAGATCCTCGAGTCGCCCGACAGCGATGAGGGGGGCGAGATCGAGCGCGAGGCCAAGCACCAGCTCCGCCGGGCGGCGGAGGCCTCGCTCAGGCGGTTGCACGTCATCCAGCACGGACGCTGCCCGCAGTGCGGCGACCACCTGCGCCAGCACCTCTTCGCCTCGGTCTGCGACAGTTGCGGCTGGAACGTCTACGACACGCCGCGCCACGGCGGCGTGCGCGTCCACCTGTCGCGCACCGGCGAGGTCATCGAGGGCGAGCGCTGCTACATCCTCAAGGACGGCACCTATCTGATCCTGCGCAGCGACGCGGTCGTCGCGCGGCTGAACGTCGAGGCCGTCGGCTGGGTCGAGTACCTCTGGAACGAGGAGGAGCTCAAGCAGCGCAACCGCGAGGTGCTGGAGCACCTGACGATCGACTGCGGCTGGTGCAACCAGGTCTGTGATCCCGATGCGGACGGCTTCCACGTGGTGCAGGTGGCCTTCGGCGGGACGCAGGAGCGCTACTGCTTCTGCTGCGACGACTGCTACGAGGCTTTCCGCAAGATGTACCCCGCGCGCGTCCACCGCAACTGCTACGAGCGCTCCTGCACCGACTGCAACCTCTGCGTGAAGCGCTACGAGGACGAGACCGAGGGCATCCGCATGCTGGCCAAGGACTACCTGCGCGACAAGCGCCGCCAGGGGAGCCACGGCGAAGCCAAGTAGACCGGGAGTTTTTGACATGGGAGAATACCGGAGCACCCGCGGCGAGAAGCCGCCCGCCACCAGGAAGGAGCGGCGTCTGCTGCGCAACCGCCTCCTGTTCTGGGTGGTTTTCCTTGCGCTGGCCATCTGGGCGTTCGGCGAGCTCATCATGGTCCCGCGCCATGTGCCGGCCTCGGGCTATGCTACCACCTCCTCGTATGCCGAGGTGCGCGCGCCGGTCATCGGCAGGGTGGTGGACATCGAGCACAAGTCGGGGGATGTCGTCGCCGAGGGCGACGTGCTCCTGCGCCTGGACGATGCCGCCGAGCGCGCCCAGGTCGCGGAGGCCGAGAGCGAGGTCGAGCGCTGCGCCGCCGAGCTGGCCTTCCGCGAGGCGGAGCTGCTCGAGCAGCACCGCGAGCGCACCAACCGCATCGAGGTGGCGGCCATCACGCTCGACTACGCCCGCAAGCGTCTCGAGGTCACCATGCAGCTCATGGAGAAGGGGCTGGCATCGAGCCGCGATGTGATGGAGGATACCCTGAAGGTGCGGCTGGCCGAGGCCGAGTTCAAGCGCCTGGGCGAGACCGACTTCCATCTGGCACAGCGCCAGTTGGCGGTGATCGGCCAGACCCTGCGCACGCGCCAGAAGATCGTCGAGCGGGCACGTGTCGCGCTCGAGGCGCGCACGATCACGGCGCCGGTCGCGGGACGTGTGCTGCGGCACACCTTCTACGTCGGCGAGGTGGTGCATCCCGACATGGTGCTCTACGAGATCTTCGGCGGCGACGAGCATGTGCTGCGGCTGCGGGTGCCGGAACGCTACGCCACGCGCATTGCCGTCGGACAGCCGGTGCGCGCCCAGTTGCGCACCAGCAAGTCCATGCTGCGGCGCCACTGGCTGTACGGAGAGGTGGGCGCGATCCGCGACGCCATCCAGGCGGAGGGCGGACAGACCTACCGCGTGATCTACTGCCCCTACGACCCCGGCCAGGTGCCGGTGCCGCCGGGAGCGAGCGCCGATGCGCAGATACTAGTGGGACGCTCCTCCATCTGGCGGAGCCTTTTCGACATGTAGGCCGCGCGCCGGCGGACGGTCTTGAAGGTCTTGAAGAGGAATTCTTGAGGTGGCCGAAGCGTCAGGGAAATCCGCCCTCCAGAAGATCATGATCTTCGTGCGGCCCTTCCGGCTACAGTTGCTGGTCATGCTGCTCCTGACGGCCCTGCTCGCGGTCAACAGCATGATCCCGCCGCTCCTGACGCGCGCGATCATCAATCAGGTTGTCGGCAACCGGCGCACGGACATGCTGCCGGCCATCGTCTTCCTCTTCATCGTCACCGGCGCGCTGGCCACGCTCATGGGCTACCTGCAGGTCGTCGGCATGGCCTACATCGGGCAGACCTTCGTCATGCGCGTGCGCACGGCGGTCTACAAGCACATGCTCGGCCTGGGCGTGGCGTTCTTCGGGCGCGAGAGCACCGGCAAGCTCGTCAACCGCCTGATGGGCGACAGCTCGGTGCTGCAGCAGATGCTCACCGTCACCTCGCTGCAAATCCTCTCCGATCTCATCTGCGCCATCTTCGCCATCACCGCCACCTTCTTCATCAACTGGCGCCTGGCGATTCCGCTCTACATCCTGGCGTTTCTCTTCGCCCTCAACTACAAGCTGAACATCGGCAGCCTGCGCCGCCTGGCGCGCAGCCAGCGCAGCGCCGAGGATCGCGTGGCCAGCGGCGTGCAGAACCGCCTCGTGGCCAACCTGACCGTCAAGACCTACGGCACCGAGGAGCGCGAGGGCGGCGAGTTCCAGCAGCAGAGCGCGCTGAGCCTCGATCTGGCGCGCGAGGGCCAGGTGGCCTCCTCGACCTTCTGGATCAACACCTGGCTGCTGCGCGATGTGGGCTACGTGGTGATCTTCTTCCTCGGCTGCGCCATGGTGCTCAACGGCACGGCCAACTACGGCGATGTCACGGCCTTCCTCTCCTACGCCATGCTGCTGCTCTGGCCCGCCGTGCGCTTCTCGGTGCTGGCCCAGCAGCTCCAGAACGTGAAGATCTCGGCGGAACGGCTCTTCGAGATCCTCGACGAGCAGCCCGCCATCACCAACCGCCCCGGTGCAAGGGTGGTGAAGAAGATCAGGGGGCAGGTGACCCTCGACCACGTCTCGTTCGAGTACGTCCCCGGCAAGCCCGTGCTGAACGACATCAGCCTCGAGGTCGAGCCCGGCGAGTCGGTAGCGCTTGTCGGGCCTACCGGCTGCGGCAAGTCCACCGTGCTCTCGCTGCTGATGCGCTTCTATGACGTTACCGGGGGCGCCATCCGCATCGACGGCATCGACATCCGCGACTTCGATCTCGCCTCGCTGCGCCGCCACTTCGGCATCGTGCTGCAGGACTCGCTGCTCTTCACCGTGAGCATAGCCGACAACATCCGCTACGCGCGCCCCTCCGCCTCGCGCCGCCAGGTCGAGTTTGCCGCCCGCATCGCCGAGATACACGAGGAGATCCTGGAGCTGCCGAAAGGCTACGACTCCGTCGTCGGCGACCGCGACGTGCAGCTCTCCGTTGGCCAGAAGCAGCGCCTGGCCATCGCGCGCGCGATTCTGGCCGATCCCGCCATCCTGATCATGGACGAGGCTACCAGCTCGCTCGACACCAACTCGGAGCAGGCCATCCAGGTCGCCATGAACCGCTTCCTGCTCAGGCGCACCTCCTTCATTGTGGCGCACCGCCTCAGCACCATCCGCAACGCCTCGAAGATCGTCCTGCTCGACAAGGGCAGGATCGTCGAGTGCGGCAGCCACGATACGCTGATGGAGCTTCCCGGGGGACGCTACCGCAAGCTCTACGAGACCCATGCCGGCGCGGGCATCATCAAGGACGAGGGCTGACATGGCAAGGCGCAAGCGCTACCTCTACCGCCAGATGCCCTACCGGCCCCCGCGCATCGTGCATGATTCGCGGGGCAGCGTCGGCCTGATCCTCCGTTTCGCGCGCACCTACATCTGGCCGCACCGCTGGCCGGTGCTCCTCTGCGTGCTGCTGATGAGCCTCAACACCTGCGCGGTGTACCTGCAGAGCTACTACGTGCGCGTGGTTGTCGACAAGGTGCTGATGGTCGGGGCCGATGCGCCCGAGGAGGGACGGCACACCGAGAATGCCTCCATCGAGCGCGAACGGTCGCAGTCCGCGCCAAGGCGTTCCCGGCAGGGCATGGCCTCGGAGCAGACGCGCTTCAGCAGCGACCGCCGTCCCCCCTGGGCCGGCCGGCGGCTGCTGGTGCTCTTCTTCATCTACCTGGGAACGGTGCTCTTCTTCAACTTCGCCAACCGCGCCGTGCAGCGGCTGCAGTCGCGCGTGGCCCAGCGCATCACCGGGCGCCTGCGCGAGGATATGCACGCCAAGGTCGTCAGCCTCTCGATGGGCTACCACCTCGCCAACTCGCCGGGGCGCCTGATGTCGCGCATCCTGGCCGACGTCGGCGTCGTGCAGTCCACCCTGATGGAGCTTATCGTCAACGCCGGCAGCCAGATCGTCATGCTGCTGGTGGGCCTGGTGATCCTCTTCACGCTCAACACCACCATGGCCTGCGTGGTGCTCCTGGCCATGATTCCCTACGCGCTCCTCGCCGGCACCATGCGCAAGAAGATCCGCGCGGTCAACGTCGAGCTGCGCCACACCAACTCCTGCCTCTGGGGCCTCGTCTCGCAGAAGCTCGACGCCATCCGCGCCATCGTGGCCTACAGCCGGGAACGCATGGAACAGCTCTACTTCCACAGCCTCTCGGCCTGCCTGCTGCGCGACACCGTCCGCCAGCAGCACCTCAGCGCGGCCATGAACCGCGCCGCCGACGTGATCTCGCTCATCGCCACGCGCGGCATCCTGATCTACGGCACCGTGCTGGTGCTGGGCGGCAGCATGACCCTGGGAACCATGCTCTACGTGCATGGCGCGGCCTGCAGCCTCTTCATGCCCGTCGTGGTGCTTACGCAGATGACAGTGCAGGTCTCGGTGCTGCTCGTCGTGCTGCAGCGCCTGGCCTATACGCTCGACATGCGGCAGGAGGTGGCCGAGGATCCGCATGCCGTCGACTTCCCCGCGCCGCTGCAGACGGGCATCTCCCTGCGCAATGTCACCTTCTCGTGGACATCCGAGAAGGCGCCGGTCATAGACAATCTCAATCTCGACATCCCTGCCGGAAGCTGGGTCTGCATCATGGGCGCCAGCGGCTGCGGCAAGACCACCCTGCTGCAACTGATCGCGCGCCTCTACGATCCGCAGGAGGGCGAGCTCAGCGTGGACGGCATCTCGATGGAGCACATCCGCTTCTCCTCGCTGCGGCGCAAGATGGCCTACGTACCGCAGGAGGCGCAGATCCTCAGCGGCACGGTACGCGACAACATCACCTACGGCAAGCCCGATGCCACCCCCTCCGAGATCATGGCCGCCGCCCGCGCCGCCGATGCGCACGACTTTATCATGGAACTGCCCGTCAAGTACGAGACCCTGCTGGGCGAGAAGGGCACCTCGCTCTCCGGCGGCCAGCGGCAGCGCCTCTCCATCGCCCGCGCCCTGCTCACCGATCCCGAGGTGCTGCTCCTCGACGACTGCACCTCGGCGCTGGATGCCAATACCGAACGCCGCCTGCAGGAGACCTTCGCGCAGATCCTCAAGGGCAAGACCGCCGTCATCGTCTCGCAGCGCGTCTCGATGGCCATGCGCTGCGACCGGATCGTGGTGCTCTCCGCCGGACGCATCCTCGAACAAGGCAGCCACGCCCATCTGATGGCTGCCGGCGGCTACTATGCCGACCTTTATGCCAAGCAGATGAGCCAGAAGACACAGACACCGACATGAACTTGGATCCAGGCACCATTTCACGGCAAACCGCCATCCGCATCCTCGTCCGCTGGATCGAGCTGCGCGACTTCCCCGACCGCCTGCTGCCCGACACAGCGCAGGACCGGGGTTTTGTAATGGATCTGGTCTTCGGCACCGTGCGGGGCTGGCGGCGGCTGGAGTGGGTGCTGGCGCAATTCGTCAAGCGCCGCCCGGCGCCGCTGCCGCGGGCGGCCCTGCTGCTGGGCGTCCAGCAGATTCTCTTCATGCCGGACGTCGCGGATCACGCCGCTGTCCACGCCACCGTCGAGGCCGCCAAGCAGAATCCCGCCGGCGAGCCGGGCTTCGTCAACGCCGTGCTGCGCAATGTCCTGCGTTCGCGCGAAACGCTGCTGGCGGAGCTGGCGCGGCAGCCCCTCGCGGTACGCGAATCGCACCCCGACGCGCTGGTGACGCGCTGGATCGAGAGGATGGGGGCCGATACCGTCGAGGCGCTCTGCGTCTGGAACAACGCCCCCGCCGAGACCGTCGTGGCCGTGCTGCCGCATCGCGGTACAACGCCAACAGCCCTGCTGGAACAGTGGGAGGCCGCCGGTGTGCGCGCGCAACTCCATCCGTCACACGAAGCGTGCCTGGTGGTCGGGCACGGCGCGCGGGTCGAGGCGCTGCCCGGCTATGCCGAGGGGCTCTTCGTGCCGCAGGATCCCTCCACACTGGCGGCGGTTGACCTACTGCAACCCCGGCCGGGCGAACGCGTGCTCGACGCCTGCGCCGCCCCCGGCGGCAAGACGGCCCGGATCGCCGCCGTCATGCAGGGGCAGGGCACCCTCGTGGCACTGGAGCGCCACGCCGACCGCCTGTGCCGCCTCAACGAGAATCTCGTGCGCCTCGGGCTGGACACATGGGTTCAGGCGCGGCAGGGCGATGCCGGTGACAGCGCCACCCTCGGCGAGTTCGGCACCTTCGACCGCATTCTGCTGGATGCCCCCTGCACCAACACGGGCGTGCTGCGCCGCCGTCCCGATGCCCGCTGGCGCTTCACCTCGGCCCGCCTGCGCACCATGGTCTCGCGCCAGCACCGGCTGCTCACCGCGCTTCTGCCGCTGCTGGCGCCCCGCGGACGGCTGGTCTATTCCACTTGCAGCCTCGAGCCCGAGGAGAACGGGGAGCAGGCCGCCACGGTCTGCCGCGAGCAACCCGGCTTCGTGATTGTCGCCTCGCGCAGCCACCAGCCGGTGCGCGACGGTACCGACGGCGCCTTTGCTTGCGCCATCGAGCGTAAAGAGGTAGAATCCCCGGCATGTTCACCGGCTTGATACAGCAAGTGGGACGCCTGCAGGGCCTTGTGCGTGCCGGCGGCGGGTGGCGGCTTGCCGTCCGCTGCCAGCCGTGGCCCGAACCGCTTGTCATTGGCGAGAGCATGGCGGTACAGGGCGCCTGCCTCACGCTCGTCGAGGCGACCGGCGATGGCTTCGTGGTCGACCTGCTCGACGAGACCCTCTCCCGCACGGCGCTGCGCCAACTGCAGCCCGGCGCGCGGCTCAACCTCGAGCGGGCCCTGCGCCTCGGCGACCGCCTCGGCGGCCACTTCGTCAGCGGCCACGTCGACGAGGTCGGGCGCGTGACGGAGATCGTGCGCCACGGGCGCGACATCGGGCTCACCGTTTCCTGCAGCCGCCCGCTGGCCCGCATGACCGTCATGAAGGGCTCCATCGCCATTGACGGTGTCAGCCTGACGGTCGCGGGACTCGGGGACGATTCGATTGCGGTGGAGATCATCCCGCACACCTGGGCCGAGACCAGTCTCAACGAGCGCCGCCCCGGCGATCCCGTGAATCTCGAGGCGGAACTGATCGGCAAGCACGTCGCCCGCCTGCTGGAGGGTAGTGCCGCGACGCAGCCGCAGAAGCAACCCATCAGCGAGGAACTGCTGCGCCAGAGTGGATTTATGGAGTGAGACTCTTGCGAAAAACCTTGTTTGCAGGCGCGTGGCACGGGCATCCTGCCCGTGCGCCGTCCATGGGCGGGACGCCCATGCCACGGGTGCATCTGCCAGACACCTTGCTTGCAGTCAGGAGCCGGATTGGAGAGTGAAGGATGAAGACAAAGTCGGTTGTTCTTTTGATCATTGCGGCGGCACTGGGTTTCGCCATCGGTGCGGTGACCGGGCGCGGTAGGCGCGCGCCGCAGCCGCCGGTGCCCGCACAGGCGGCCCCGGCCGTCGTGGCTGAGCAGGCTCCTGCGGAAGACGAGGCGGCCGGCGAGGCCCTGCGCCGTCAGATCGCCGACCTCGAGCGCAGTCTGGCCTACCGCATGGAGCAGGTCAGCGAGTTACAGCACGCCGTGGCGCGGCGCGATGAGCAGTTGGAGCAGATGTCGGCTCCGGTGCCGGCGGCACCCGCCCCTGACGGCACCGTCGAGACCAACCGTCCCCCGCGCCGCCGCGGGGAGTTCAGGCCGCCCTTCGGGCGCCAGCGCGATGATGATCCCGCCGCCGCCGAGGAGCGGCAGCGGCGCCGCGAGGATTTCCAGCAGCGCATGACCCAGTTGCACAACGACCGGCGCGCCTTCCTCGGCGCGGTCGACACCACGCGCATGTCCGCGGAGCAGCGCGAGAACCACACCCGCCTGATCGAGGCCATTGACAAGGCCAACGAATTCCGCGCGCGCATGATGTCCGGCGACCGCGCATCCTTTACCGATGAGGAGCGCCATGCGGCTTTCAATGCCATGCGCGAGGTCGGCGAGCTCTACCAGCAGGAGCGGCGCTTCATCCTCGAGGAGACCGGACGCGCCTACGGCGAGGATGGCGCGCAGTTCGCGGACTATATCGAGAACGTGATCGAGAACACCTCGGTGATACCCGGCATGGGTCGCGGCTTTGGCCGCGGCCCGCGTGGTGGCGGTACACCGCCTCCACCGCCGCCGCCGCCACCACCACGGACGGAGGGTCAGGAGTGAAGTTTGTCGGAGCACATGTCAGCGCCCAGGGCGGCGTGGATCAAGCACCGCTGAATGCGGTGGCCATCGGTGCCACGGCCTTCGGGCTCTTCGTCAAGAACCAGAAGCAGTGGCACGCCAGACCCCTCGAGCCGCGGGTGCGCGAGGCCTTTGCCGCCAACATGGAGCAGGGCGGCTTCAGCGCCGCGCAAGTGCTGCCGCATGCCGGCTACCTGATCAATCTCGCCAACCCCAACCCCGATGCCTGGACGCGCTCGACCGATTCCTTTATCAATGAGATGCGGCGCTGTGCCGATCTGGGGCTCGACCGGCTTAACATCCATCCCGGCAGCCACCTGCGGCAGTGCAGTGTCGAGGAGGCTGTGGCCAATGTCGCGCGCGCCTCCAACCAGGCGCTGGCCGAGGTGGAGGGAGTGACCATCGTCTTCGAGAGCACCGCCGGACAGGGCGGCAGCCTCGGTGCCAACTTCGAGGAGCTGGCCGCCATCATCGGGCTGATCGACGACCAGGCGCGTGTCGGCATCTGCCTCGATACCGCCCATATGTTTGCCGCCGGTTTCGATCTGATCGGCGAGGATGCCTACCAGGCCACCCTCGCGCGCTTTGATGAGCTGATCGGCTTCGGCTTCCTGCGCGGCATGCACCTAAACGACACCAAAATAGAACTCGGCCGGCGCGTCGACCGCCACGCCCCGCTCGGCGAGGGGCTCCTGGGCTGGGAGCTCTTCCGCCGCATCATGAACGATCCGCGGCTCGATGGCATACCGCTGATCCTCGAGACGCCGGACGAGACCCGCTGGGCCGAAGAGATACGTCAGTTATACGCGCTGGCGGCGGGGGACTGAACCGCCAAGGTAATTTTAGACCTTTGTGATTTGTGATTTGAGATTGGCTGGAGCTTCGCGCTGGCACATTCGCGATGCGGGGGCTGCGGGGAAGTCTCTCACGGAGGCACGGAGGCGCAGAGAGGGGTGCTGCGCGCTGGATCGTTCGCGATGCGGAAGCTGCGACTAGTTATTTAGCTACGGATGACGCGGATGTCCTGCTTCGCAGGCGCATGTGTCGCGGAATGCTTCGCGCTGAATCATGCGCTATGCTGAGGCTGCGACTGGTTTTTGAATCAGGAAAGCAGGAACGCAGGAAGGTTTGTCGGGTGGTGGGTGGTGAGTGGTGAATATAACGCAGAGGCGCAGAGGTGCAGAGGAAGTGAGTGGTGAGCACACCTGTGTCCCCTGCGTCCCATTCGTCCCATCATTCTCTAGAGATTAAGCGGGTGGATGAGGGGGCTCGAAAGGCCCTCCGGCCAACTTACCAACAGGCGTGTGGGGGTGGTTATACCAGTGTGCCGATTAAGAGTGGGTTTAAGAGAGGGTTTTGTGTGCTTCGCGCTTGCACTTTGTCCACGCACTTTGTCTCCACGCTTTGTCGGATACACTTCGTCTGCACACTTTGTCCCTACGCGTTGTCTAAAGCGAAAGATGGGGTGGCAGTGGGTGTCCCAAGTCAGTCCGACCGCTGCCCTGCAGGGCGGCGGCAGTAGCAGCAGGCAGTTGGAACAGGCCAGAGACGCCTCTTTGTCGCGAGGGTTGAACCGCCAAGGTCGCCAGGATTATCCCCGGCCGGAGTACCGCCTTCAGGCGGAAGTGGTTCAGGGGCTTCAGCCCCGTTCCCATGACCCCTTTTTCAATGCAGGAAGGCTTGTCGGGAGGTGGGTGGTGGAGAATATAACGCAGAGGCGTAGAGGGTGCTGCGCGCTGCATCATGCGCGATGCGGAAGTTGCTGCGAATGGTTTTTGAATCAGGAAGGCAGGAAGGCAGGAAGGATACCTGGCATCATTCAATGGTTAACCAAACAAGCACCAAGGCCCAACTAATAATCAGCCGAGGATTTTCATTGAAGCAGAATTGCCGGCGCCAGCCTTCCTTGATTTCCTGCTTTCCTGATTGGAAATCCATCACCTGATAAGGCGTAAAGGTCTTGTCACGGGAGCAGGAAGCCTAAAATGCCGACGTCAGCCTTCCTTGATTTCTTTACACTTTGTCGAATGTGAAAGAGGGGCGGCTGAAGGTTACTTCTTTCTCAAATCGCGCACGCGGCTGAGCTTGCCCTCGCTGCGCGGCAGGGTCTGCGGCTTGACAAACGTGACCGCCGCGCGCAGGCCGGTTGACTCCAGGATGGCACCGCTGATGCGCTTGTGGAGTTTCTCCAGCGTGCTGATGTCGTCCGAGAAGAG
>JAAYLN010000321.1 GCA_012521875.1 Lentisphaerota bacterium
CGAAGGCCCTGGGCGGGGGTTGGGGATTCAGATTCTACCCGCGCGCGGATACGCTGGCGACCGCTACCGCCCCACCCCGCGAAACCGGATCGGAGCGCCGCGCGAGGGTTGCCACCTGGCAGAGTCCCCGATTGCCGGGCGGTTTGTCGCGTTCAACGCCGACCACTGGCGCGAAGTTTCTCAACGCGCATGGCTGGCGCCGCCGAACGCGCCGGGGAGTCTGTCACTGTTTGAAGGGCGGCACTCAGAGTTTGCCGAGCAGATATGCCGCGAGCGCCTGGTTGAAAAATTGATGGGCGAATATGGCCCGGTCTGGCGCTGGCACACCGCGCCCGGCTGGCACGATTTCGGGGACGCCGTGACCATGACCTACGTCGGCGCTGCCTGGGGCGGGATCGGCACGGCGGGAAGCATGGCGCAACCGGTGGCACCTAAAGCGCACGTTCGCATTTTACGGCCCAATCCCCGGCGGGCGTGGTTCTAAATTTCCGTTCCGGGTGGGACGGATTGCACGAGACAACAACACGCCGGATGACCCGGCACAACAGAGACGACAGACATGGACCGATTCAATCGAGAAAAGGCTTTAGTGGCGGCGAAGTCCGCCCGGATCGAGAACGAATGGAGGGCCAAACAGGAAGAGGCCGCGCGGAACCAGCCGAGCGAACGCGACCGGCTGACTGCCGGAATCCGCGCAACGGAGATCACCGCCCGCGACGCGGAAAAGCGCGCCGCCGATGAGCTGAGCATTGCCCTGGAATCCGCCGCGCGCCTGCTGGCCCGTCGGCTCCAGAGGATGCGCGACCTGCTGGTCGAGTACGACGAAGCAGCACAAGCGAGGGCATCCGCGCCGGTTGAGGCGGCACAACGCGACTTCAACAAGGCAGCCGCCCGGTTGGCGTCTAAAATCGCGCCCCTGCTGCCGGGAGCGCCGGACGGGCTGTGCCGCGAGCTCGCCGCGAAGTGGGGCGGGCTGTGCCGCGAGCAAGACGCATTCCAAGCGGCGACCCACGCGAGGGCCGACGCCGACCGCCGCCGCGTCCAAATCGCGCGGGCGCTGTGGACGCTTATTGGCGACGTTGCCGCGTCACGCACTCCGCCGATGCCGGTTAACGACTTCCTGAAGCTGGGGGGGCTGCGCACGAAATGAGCACCGCGCCCGGCGCAACTCCCGCACTTGTCGAGGCCGTCCGGCATGAGGCCGGGCACGCCTGCTGCGCCGCCGCACTTGGCAGACGCTGGGGCGCGCGCGTGTGGGGCGGCGGCGATGCGGGGGCCGCCGGGCCTGACGACGGACTCACGTCCGCGCCGGTTGCGGCCCACTACAACCGCCCGAGCCTGACGCGCGCCTATACCGAACGCGACGCGGGCGACCTGCTGACGCTGGCCGTCTGCGTAGCTGCCGGGCAAGTCTGCGTCGACCTGTTCGCACCCGGAGGCTATCGGCCCGCCCTGACGGCAATCACGGGGGGGGATTCCGCAATGCTTGATTCGATGGCCGCCGCGCTGCTTGGCGACGGGGCGACCCTGTACGAAGTCCGGGCTTTCCGTGAACTGGCAGCCGCCCGCGCCGCGCGGATTCTGTCGAGGCGCTGGCCGGGTGTCGGGCGTGTAGCCGACGCCCTGCTGGCGCGGCGGCGCCTTACCGCTGCCGATGTCGGCGCCCTGTTCCGAGAGACCGACGAAGAGCAGGCCGCCCGCGAGCGCTGGCAGGTTGTGCTCTAACCGCGAACCACAAACCAGAGAAAGGAAAAATACCATGCCACACGCACAAAAGCGCATGTTCACCGACCCCGCCGCCGGGGCTGCATTCTGGGCGGATGAAATAGAAGAGGCCAAGCGCGACTGCGTCAACCGCCTGCGCTACGCCTTCCCCGAACTGCCCGAGTCCGCCCTTGTCGGGATGGCCGTAGAGCATCCCGCGGTTGCCGCGCAAATTCGCTACTGCCGCAAGCGCCTTGCCTATTACCGGCGACTGCAGCGACGGAGGGCAGCCCATGCCGTCA